>DASVZC010000111.1:0-5640 GCA_036391835.1 Ktedonobacterales bacterium
GCTATTCACAACGCCGTGACTGCCTCAGCACACGATCTGCTCTCTATGCTTCGCGAGTATAGCAACTTTGCGGCAAGCGGACAAGCAGCGAACCCACCCGTATCCGCTGTGGTATGGTGGAATCGTGGCGGGGCGCTGACCTCGCCCATATGCGAGACAGTTCTCCAGCGTGAAAGGGCGCACCGATGGATCAGGCCAACGAGCGACGTGGATTCCAGCCAATGGGGAAGGTGGAGGGAAAGGGCGCGCACGTTGGCGATGGGGACGCGCGAGAATGGCGGTTCGTGGCGGATGATGGCGCAGAAGCGCATGTGGCGCTGCTGGCCGCTGACATCGTGCGGGTGCGCCTGACGCCGAAGGGCATCGTTCCAGCTGAGTCGTGGGCAGTCGCGCGCATGGAGTGGCCCTCCATCGAGGCCGAGGAGCACGCGTCGGTGGCGTCTGGTATTGTGCGGCTGACGACGAGCGAGTTGGCTGTCGAGGTGGCGACCGACCCGCTGCGATTGGCCTTTCGATGGCACGATGGCGCGCGCTTTGGTGAGGATGACCAGAAACGTGGCATGGGGTTTGTCGCCGCGCTCGGCGCCGCTGATCTGCCCGACCCCAGCATGACGCCCGGCAGCCTGCGCTGCTACAAGCGGCTCGCACCTGGCGAACGCATCCTGGGCGCGGGCGAGCGCACCGAGCCGCTCGACAAGCGTGGCCATCGCATTACGTTCTGGAACACTGATCCGCCCCACGCGCACAACCTCGCGACCGGGCCGATGTACTCCTCGATTCCCTTCTGGATGACCTTGCGTCCTGATGGTCGTTGCTGGGGCCTCTTCATGGATAGCGCTGGACGCTCGGACCTCGATGCGGGCGCGAGCGATCCGTCGCTGCTGAGCTTTGGCGTAGTCGATGGCGACCTAACGTACTACGTATTCGCCGGGCCAACGCCAGCGGATGTCTTGCGGCAGTATAGCGAGTTGACCGGGCGCATGCCGATGCCGCCACGCTGGGCGCTGGGCTATGGGCAGGCGCGCTGGAGCTATTCGCCAGAGGAGCATGTTCGCGAGATCGCGCAGACCCTGCGCGCGCGCAACATCCCCTGCGATCACCTCTGGCTCGACATCGACTACATGGACGGCTATCGTGTCTTTACCTGGAGTCCGACCCGTTTCCCGCAGCCCAAGCAGATGCTCGATGAATTGGCGGCGGAGGGCTTCAAGGTCGTCGCGATCATCGACCCAGGGGTGAAGGCTGATCCCACCGATCCCACCTTCGCCGAGGGGGTGGAGCGCGACTATTTCGTGCGTATGCCCGATGGAACGCTCTTTGTTGGCTCCGTGTGGCCGGGCGCGAGTGTCTTTACCGACTATAGCCGGGCCGATGCGCGGGAATGGTGGGGAGAGCGACATCGCGGACTGCTGGAGTCCGGCCTCGCTGGCATCTGGGATGACATGAATGAGCCGGGACTGACAGATATGTTCACCGCTGGCTCAGCGCCTGTTTCGGGTGGTACCGTCGCCCACGACGCGCTGCATCATCCGCATGGGCCGGACGCTCCAGCGCTGCCCCACGCGCGTTTCCACAACGCCTATGGTATGCAGATGGCCCGCGCCACACGCGAAGGGCTGGAGCGTTTGCGTCCGAATGAGCGCGCTTTCGTGCTATCGCGCTCAGGCTACGCAGGCATTCAGCGCTACGCCGCTATGTGGACAGGTGACAACAGCAGCATCTGGGACCACCTGCCGCTGGCGGTACGTATGTGCCTCAGCATTGGCATGTCTGGCCAGCCATTCATCGGCTTCGATTCTGGCGGATTCTTCGAGGCTCCGACGGGAGAGATGCTCGTTCGCTTCACCCAGTTGGGCGCATTCTTCCCCTTCTTCCGCAATCACAGTTGCGCGGGAACACCAGCGCAGGAACCCTGGGCGTTTGGCCAGCCATTCGAGGCGTATACTCGTGCGGCGATCGAGTTCCGCTACCAGATGCTGCCCTACCTCTACACCCTGTTCGAGGAAGCGCATTCTACGGGCGCGCCGATCACTCGGCCGATGTCCTACGCATATCCAGAGGATGCCACACTGGCGGGGCTCGACGATCAGTTCATGCTTGGCAAGGATCTGCTGGCCGCGCCGATCCTGCGGGCCAATCATTTTCAGCGCGACGTGCGCCTCCCGGTTGGCGCGTGGCGCGACTGGCGCAGCGGCGAGCGTTACACTGGCTCGCAGACCGTGCGGGTTGATGCGCCGATCGACGTGGCTCCCCTCTTCGTGCGCGAGGGCGCGATCATTCCGCTTGGCCCGCTAATGCGCTACATTGGCGAACTCTCCGAGGAGCCGTTGACGCTGGTGTGCGCGCTGGGGCCGGAGGATGGCGCGCAGGCAGAGGGCGCGCTGTATGAAGATGACGGCGTTACGCGTGACAACGAGCGCGGCGCCTGGCAGAGAACGCGCTTCATAGCACGACGTAGCGGCCAGCGCATCACCGTGCGCGCCGAACAGCCCGAGGGTCAGTATCACGCCGATCGTGGCGTCACACTCGAATTGCGCTTGCCACGCACAAATCTCGCGCCGACTGCGCCGCGCCCACAACTCGTGGCAGCGCAACTCGATGGCGCGGAACTCTACACAGGGCACATAGAGCGAGAAGATCGCCGCTACGAGACGCTGTTGCGCGTGACGCTGGGCAAAGTAGCCGCGCCATTTACCGTTGAGATCGACCTTGGCTGAGCTTGTGAACGGCGGAAATATGAAGGGGGACTAGCTGAAAATCGCCAGTTCCTCTTCATGTCGCCTGCTGGTCGAGCCGCCTTTGCGGCCAGCCATGCGCGCCTCGTCGCTGGTCCATTCGTGGGCTTGGCCATGTTGATGCGCTGCGCGACCACCTTTACTCGCGATTTCTCGCTGTTTCTTTGGGTCCATCGCCGCAAATCCTCTGCGGTGGCTCTTCCGTTCTTGCGCCATCGCGCCGTCCTCCTCATCAGCCAAGTAGCCGACGGCTGCGTCAAACACCAGATGCCTGAACGTGTCGGCTTGGCGTTGCGCTCTCGCGCACGCACCCAAGGCGCCAGTTAACGTATCTGGCGGCGCGACATTCGCAAAATGCAGCATACGTAATAGCGCCTACTCGCTAGCGACGTCGTGAGCGCGCGTGGTAGCATGACGCGGATGCTCCTATCGAGATGCGCGCCATCGCTGTGCGGTTGATGCGTGTGCGCTCGACGCGACGTGGATTCCCATGGAATCGGCGTCAACGGCCTGGATGTGAGCGAACGACGATGCCAGTCGGGTCGCCGGGAGGGAGTGTATCATGGGTCTTCTCGGAGGACGCTTCTCGGGTGGCCAGAACAGCCATCAGCAGCGTCGCATTCAGGAAACAGTCACCCTCTCTGGGCTGACCATCGCCGAGGGTGAATGGCTGATGAGCATTACGCCAGGATTACTGGGCGAGGGGCGCGCAACGCCAGACGCCGTCTCCGTGCGCGGGATCGCGCTCCGCTATCGCCCAGGGAAGCTGGGGATCGCCGACGCGCTAGACGCGACAGAGGAACTCTTCGCGCCGCTTGCGGCTGGGGGCGCCACCATCGAGCCGCGCCACCGCTGGGACATCGTGGACGACGAGGACGAGGGCCTCTTGCTCACCACGAATGGGTCGCCGCGCAGCTTCGCCGAGGCGATGCGTCTGCGGCAACTGCGCGCAAAGGGCCTTCCAGATGATGTCGATCTCTCAGTGGATGCGGTGATCGTGGTGGATGCCTCAGCCGATGACACCGCAGCCGCTACGCTCTTCTGGCTGGCGCTGGCTCTGCCCAACCACGCCTGGTGAGCCATGTATTCACTGTAACACGGCAAGCGCATTGCGCCCTTACTTCTCTTTGTTCATCGAAAGGAGTCGAGCACTGTGCGTGTGATGATTTGGGCTGACATGGAAGGCATGGCTGGCATCGAGGTCTGGGAGCAGGTCAATGGCGGCCAGCCCCAATATGAGGAAGGTCGCCGCCTGATGACCGGCGAGGTCAATGCTGCGGTACGCGGAGCCAAAGCAGCCGGAGCGACCGAGATCATCGTCGTGGACTGCCACGGCGCGGGCGGATCCTACAACTTCAAGACGCTGATTCCAGATCAGTTGGAGCGCGGCGCGAGCTATGTGTTTGGCTACCCGTGGCTGCGCTATGTCGAGCCGATGCAGGCGGGCGGAATAGATGCCTGCCTGCTTGTTGGATCGCATGCGATGGCTGGAACGCCCGACGGGGTGCTGTGTCATACCGTCAGCAGCGAAGCCTGGTACAACGCGCGCATCAACGAGACGTTGGTGGGCGAGAGTGGCCTCGAAGCGGCTGTGTTTGGCGCGTTCAACGTCCCGATTGTCTTTGTCGCGGGCGACCGCTCCACCTGCAAAGAAGTGACCGAACTCCTCGGCCCGAAACTCGTGACCGCTGAGACGAAGGAAGGATTGGGACGCTTCTCCGCGCGCTCACTCTGCCATGCCGACGCCTGCGATCTGGTCGAGCAGCGAGCCCGCGAGTCGCTCGAGAAGCGCGATTGGCCCGCGCCGTGGAAGCCCGCCGCCCCAATGACCTTCACCGTCGAACTGGCCTCACCCGAACACGCGCAATCATACGTTGGTCGCCCCGGACTGAAAATCGTGGATGCGCGCACGGTCGTCGCGCGTGGCGGCTCCGATCAGACCTTCTGGGATATCTGGGACAACTTCTGGTATCGCCACTAGCGGATACTCGTGTGGGGCGGCGCCCTCATCCGCAAACTCATGTGGCGCCTTCCCCGGCCCCTGCACGTCGTCATCTAGCGCAGCCCTGGTCGAATGTACAGGGTGAATGACGAGACAGAGAGCGCATTCATGTAATACTATGTATTGTGAAGCATGGAAGACATGCTGTCACCTTAGAGGAGAATGCATGAGCGCGCCTACAAATTACAATGAGACGGTTATCGAGACATTTCGCAAAAACGGCGGCAAGGTCCAGGGAGGCATGAATCTGCTCCTGTTGACCACCACGGGAGCCAAGAGCGGGCAGCCGCGCATCGCGCCTTTGGCGTATTCGACCGATGGCGACCGCTACGTCGTCGCCGCGTCAAAGGGTGGCGCGCCGACGAATCCTGACTGGTACTTCAACGTAGTCGCCAATCCCATCGTGACGATCGAGGTGGGCGACGAGAAGTTCGAAGCGCGGGCATCCATCGCCGACGACGCAGAGCGCGATCGCCTGTACGCCGCGCATGCCGAGTTGATGCCGGGCTTCGCCGAGTATGAGACGAAGACCACGCGCCGCATCCCCATCGTGCTGCTAGAGCGCGTCGCCTAGCCTTCACGCAGTCATTTCGCAAACACAACACGCCGCCAGTCCTCGTCATAGGATCGGCGGCGTGCGTCGTTGTATCGTCCGCGCTCACGGATTGCGCGCCAACCCCAGCGTTGGAATTTGCGCCGCATTGTGAGTGAGTATCACGCTACTGGTGATGCGCCAGGTGGAGTCGAAGGTCACGGCGGTCAGAGTAAACGCTCCCGCGCCGACCCAGCCAACATTGTTATAGCCAGGATTCGTTTCGCCGTCGCCGCTCTTTGGTCCGCTGGCAAGGATGAGCGTTCTGCCGTCGGGCGCCCACGCGACGGGAAACGCTGGGAGCGCGATTG
>DASVZC010000112.1:0-42696 GCA_036391835.1 Ktedonobacterales bacterium
TCCTATGGCGTGAACCGCGAAACAGAGATGGTGGACTACGATGAAGTGGAGCGACTGGCGCAGGAGCACAAGCCCAAGTTGATCGTGACGGGCTTCTCCGCCTATCCGCGCCGCCTCGACTTCGCGCGCTTCCGTCAGATCGCCGACAGCGTCGGCGCGCTGCTGATGGCTGACATCGCGCATGTGGCGGGCTTGGTCGCCACCGACCTCTACCCGAATCCCGTGCCGCATTGCCACGTCGTGACCACCACGACCCATAAGACGCTGCGCGGCCCACGCGGCGCGATTATCCTCTGCACGGAGGAGCTGGCGGCGAAGATCGACAAGGGCGTTTTCCCCGGCACGCAGGGCGGCCCGCTGGAACACATCATCGCGGCAAAAGCGGTGGCGTTCAAGGAGGCGCTGAGCCCAGAGTTCCGCGTCTATCAGAAGCAGGTGGTAGACAACGCGCAGGCGCTGGCGACCGCGCTGACCGAGCGCGGACTGCGTCTCGTTTCGGGCGGCACTGACAACCACCTGATGCTGGTAGATGTGCGCCCACTAGGGGTGACTGGCCGCGACGCTGAGAATGCGCTCGAATCCGTCCATATCCACACAAACAAGAACGCCATCCCGTTCGACCCGGAGCCACCTGTCCGCACGAGCGGTGTGCGCCTCGGAACGCCAGCCATCACGACACGCGGCTTCGGGGTGGCTGAGATGCGTGAGCTGGCCGACCTGATTCACGAGGCGATCAGCGGACGAGAGGACGAAGCGGCGGCGGCGCACACACGCGAGCGGGTCATCGCGCTGGCGACACGCTTCCCACTGCCCGGCACATTCGTCTCGGGTGAGCTTGGCGCCGCGCAGGTCGCGCACTAACAATCGTACAAGTAGCTAGTTCATCGTGAAGGCCAGCCACGCGGAAGCCGTGTGATTGGCCCTCACGTCGCGCCTGTTGCGCATTCGTGGTGTCGGCGTGTCGCGTAGGTCACAAGCCGCGAATGCGCTATTCAATGGACTCCGTTGGTCCTGCGTTTTGACACAAGGTGTCTGGCGCGGTACACTATACGTATTAGATGACACGCGGACATTGAACACTGACGTTATTTCCCCGCCTCTGTCCGTCTTCTTCCGTCTTCCCCACTACGGCCTCGTGCTTGGGTTCGCAGCGTCCGATGACGTGCTGAATCCTTGAGTGTGACGCGTATCCGATCCGTGTGGCGACGAGAACTTGCGAGCCCTTTTGCGTGGCCTCTGCTGCCCGCCCGCTCGCCCATCAGGATCGAAACAAAGGAATACGCATGACCGCTGATACCCTTACTCCGTCTATGGCTGTGCCCACGGAGCCAGATACTGCTGCCCAGACGGCAGCCCAAACCGATACACCGCCGACTTCTACGGCGCCAAATTTCGCTGATCTTGGCGTGCATCCGCGCGCCGTCGCGACGCTCTCACGAATGGGCATCGAGACACCGACGCTGATTCAGTCACGGGCCATTCCGGCGCTGCTGGAAGGCCGCGATGTCGTGGGCCAATCGCGCACTGGCTCGGGCAAGACCATCGCCTATGGGTTGCCGCTCATCGAGCGAATCGACCCACGACTCCGCCGGATGCAGGCGCTGGTGCTCGTGCCAACGCGTGAACTGGCTGGCCAGGTCGCCAGTGTACTGTTCTCACTGGGCGCGGGCCGTGGCCTGCGTGTCGCCCAACTCATCGGCGGGCGCTCCTATCTGCCACAGCGCGAGGCGTTGCGCATGGGCGCGCAGATCGCTGTCGGCGCGCCGGGCCGCGTGCTCGACCATCTGCGCCAGGGAACGCTCGATCTGAGCCACCTGACCATTGCCGTGCTGGACGAAGCCGACCAGATGCTCGATGCCGGGTTCGCGCCCGATGTGGAGCGCCTGCTCTCCGCGATGCCCGAGACACGCCAACTGGCGCTCTTTACTGCGACGCTGCCCGAAATGACGACACAGATCTCCAAGCGCTATCTGCGCGAGCCTGTCTCTGTAGACGCTGGCACGCCAGAGAGCCGGCCCGCGCCGACGATCACGCAGACTATCTATACGGTGCTGCGTGAGCATCGCCTGGCCGCGCTCATGGCCCTGCTGGATCGCCGCCGCGACGCCACCGGAACCACGCTGGTCTTTGGCCGCACGAAGCATGGCGTTGATAAGCTGGCTCGGCAATTGATCGCGCGGGGCTATCCCGTAGCGGCGCTGCACGGCAACATGAGCCAGAATGCCCGCGACCGTGTGCTCTCAGACTTCCGCAATGGCCGTTCGCCAGTGTTGCTGGCGACGAACGTGGCTGCGCGTGGCTTGGACGTGCTCTCCATCGAGCTGGTCATCAACTACGAACTGCCCGAGACGTCGGAACTCTTCACTCACCGTGTCGGCCGTACTGGCCGTATGGACAACACTGGCGAGGCGATCACGCTGCTCTCACCAGACGACATGGCACAATGGCGTCGCTTCTCACGCGATCTGGCGATGAAGGTGCGGCCTCAGCCCTGGCCGCTGGGCGAGTTGAGCGTGCCAGCGCCCATCGCGCAGCCCGCAGTCGACAGCGAGGCGACCGCAGACGCCACGCAGGCGCCTGAGCAGATCGAACGATTCGAGCGGTTTGAGCGCCGCTTCGAGCACGCGCATCGCGGCGAGCGCGGTGGTGAGCGCCGTCCAGAGCGCCGCTTCGAGCATCGCAACGACCACCGCTTCGAGCGCCGCGAACGTGGTTTCCGCCACGACTTCGAGCGCGGTGAAGCGCCAGCCGCTCCACGCGATGAGCGCCCCAGCCGCAGCGAAGATGTGGCGGGTCGCTGGACGCGCAAGCCAAGTGACTCCGATCGTCGCGAAGACTACTCCAATGCTCGCTCCGAGAGCCGTCCGGAAGGCCGACCAGAAGGACGTGGCGCTGACCGCTTCGAGCGCCGGGACAGTGGGCGCCGCGATTTCCGTCGCGAAAATCGCTTCGAGGGTCGCCCGGAAGGACGTCCAGAAGGTCGCTTCACGGGTGAGCGCGAGTTCCGCCGCGAAGGTCGTGAGGGTCGCGACAACCGTCGAGGCGACGACCGTGCGCCGCGCCCGTTCCACGCGGAGGGTGGCCCACGTCGCCCCGCCAGCGCCCGCCCAAGCAGCCGGCCCAGTGGTCGCCCGAGTGGTCGCCCGATGCGCGAGCGCAGCCATCGCCCAGCGCGCGGCTAGCGTAACGCGCTTAAAGCGCAAGCATCAACGGCCCTACTCCCATTGTGGAGTGGGGCTGTTTTGCATGTTGTGTAGCTGTAGTTCTGGGACTGGGTGTCCTGTTAGCTTGGGCCATCAATCGTTAGAGATATGACCTGTCATAGGTTTAGCGTGCGGACCGTCAGGAGTCGCCGCCCTCACCATTAGCGCCCCTGTTTTGAGACAGTTGATGTACGAAGGCCCAGGCAATTAGGACAGCGAGTCCGCCGAAGAGACAGACAAGACCACCCAGAAAGATATCTTGGTCAATTATCGGAGCCGTTGGAGGAACATCCAGGTAGTCGCCTCGGGCATACTTCAGGACAGCCAGACCGAAGATGATCCATCCCAGCCCCATGGCTACTGAGCCTATAGTCGCAACGTCTGGGCCTTTGGCCAACGCCGCCCAATTGGCGTGCCATGATTGGCGCGCGCTACGTAGACACCAGCCCAAGCCCCGCCAAGTCCCATCAGCACAAAGAAGGCGGCGCCTAGAATAGACGAAAACGTCATCACCACCTCGTCCCAAAGGAATAGATCATCCAACCATGCGCTTTTCGCCAGTATACCATGGGGCCCGACAGTACCCGAGAGCCCTAACATCAGTGTCCATGCTTGTGGCAGCCGGTCGAGTCAATTGGTGGACTACGATGGATTGAGCATTCTCTTCTCACCGCTCGGTCACAGTTCGCGTCAGTTTGACATATAGACTTTCGCTTTTGCCTGTCGTCGTGTACCATGTCAAAACCACTGGGCGCACAAGACGTAGATTAGCTAGGGACAACACGTCGATGCCGTCCAAGGGGATACAGTCCCCAGCACATTTCCAACTGAGGTCAGACTCAGACGCTGTCAGCGGATAGGGATGCCATCGACAGCAGGTCTGCATGGGTGTTTCTGGTTCAACTGCGACCCACGCTGATTTTGTGGGCCTACCAGGATGCCAGCTTACGCTGGACATTGCTCCGGTTCAGATAGGTGTGCATAGCGCCGTCGCTATGCGCCAATCGCCGCGTTCGCGCGGCAGAAAGTGAGCCTGGTATGAGAGTCTTCAACGCAGACAGAATTCGGAATGTCACCGTCATCGGTCATGGCGGGTCCGGCAAAACCTCGCTCGTAGACGCGGCGCTCTACGATGCAGGCGCCGTAACCCGCCAGGGCAAGGTGGATGACGGCTCATCGGTCTCCGACTCGGACCCCGATGAGCAGAAGCGCCGCATGTCCATCAACCTCACCGTCCTGCCCCTGGAGTGGCGCGACAGCAAGATCAATTTGCTCGACACGCCAGGGTACGCGGACTTTGTAGGTGAGGTGATGGCCGGATTGCGCGTCGCGGATGCCGCGTTGCTCGTCGTCTCGGCTGAAAAAGGTGTCGAGGTGGGCGCGCAACTCGCCTGGGATCGCGCTGAGGAACATCAACTCCCGCGCCTCATCTTCATCAATAAGCTCGACCGCGACAACACAAGCTATGACCGTGCGCTCGACGCCATGCGCGAACGCTTCGGGTTGAAGGTCGCGCCTCTGACCATCCCCATCGGCTCGGCGGCGTCATTCTCGGGCGTGGTTGATCTCATCTCCGGCAAGGCGTACAGCTACAGCGCCGACAAGATGAGCGAGATCGAGGTCCCCGCCGACATGCGCGAGACGATGAGCCACCATCGCGAGATGTTGCTCGAAACAGCCTGCGAAGTTGACGACGACCTGATGTCGAAGTATCTGGAGGGTGGCGAGATTAGCGACGATGAGCTACGCCACGCCGTGCGCCTGGCAGTAGCGAGCGGCATGCTTGCGCCCGTGCTGGCTGGCAGCGCCACGAAGAACATCGGCGCGCACAACCTTCTGGACGCGATCACCGAGTATCTGCCATCCGCTGCGGAACGCCCTGAAATCGCTCCAGAGGGCCAGCCTGCCGCATTCGTCTTCAAGACCATCGTCGACCCGCAGAAAGGCACATATAGCTACCTGCGCGTGTATGGCGGCTCGCTCAAGTCTGACGCGCACATCTTCAACGTCGACACATCCACAGACGAGCGGCTCGGGCAACTCCTCCAGATGCGCGGCAAAACGCAGGAGCAAATACCCGAAGCCATGGCTGGCGACATCTGCGCGGTAGTCAAACTGAGCAAGACACATACAGGCAACACGCTCGGCACGAAGGATTGTGAGAAGCGCGGCAGCATCCACCTGCCGGAGCCGCTCTTCACCGCTGCTGTGTATCCAAAGACGCAGAGCGACCTCGACAAGATGGGTGTCGCGCTCACCCGCATGGTTGAGGAAGACCCCTCGCTGCACGTGGCGCGTGACCCTGAAACTGCTGAGACGCTCGTCTCGGGCATGGGCGAGTCGCACATCGAGATTGCGCTCGAGCGGATGCAGCGTCGCTTCGGTGTGGATGTGATGCGCCGTGATCGGCATGTGCCGTACCGCGAGACAATCAAGAAGCGCGCCAAGGCCGAGGGTCGCCACAAGAAGCAGACGGGCGGACATGGCCAGTTCGGTGACGTCTGGCTTGAGATCGAACCTATCGCCGAGGTGGAGAGGGACTGGGTCTTCGAGAATAAGATCGTCGGCGGTGTCGTGCCACGCGAATATGTGCCGGGCGTCGAGAAGGGCGTCTCGGAGTCGCTGCGCGAGGGCTTCCTGGCGGGCTATCCGATGGTGCATGTGCGCGTCGCGCTGGTAGACGGCAAATACCACGACGTCGACTCATCCTCGCAGGCGTTCGAGATCGCGGCGCGGCTGGGCATGAAAGAAGCGGTGGCGCTTGCGGCCCCAACCCTCCTGGAGCCCATCATGCAGGTCACGATTCTCGCGCCCGAGGAGAACATGGGCGACATCAGTTCTGACCTAAACACGAAGCGGGCGCGCATCATGGGCATGGAGCCGGGCGAGCATGGGATGGAGCGCATTACCGCGCTCGTTCCGATGGCCGAGATGCTGCACTACGCGACCGACCTGCGCTCCATCACGCAGGGGCGCGGCTCGTTCACGATGAGCATCTCCAGCTATGAAGAGGTACCCGCGAACGTTCAGCAGGCAATCATCGACGCCCACAAGAAGGAGATAGCGGAGAAGCAGGCGGCGCACTAGCGCGAACGAGCGGGAGACGCCGCACAACTCAGGAAACACACACCACGCCCTCGTCCCAGTCGCACATGCGGCTGAAGCGAGGGCGCTCTTCGTGTGTGGATGTCGGGAGAGACCTCATCCCCTGTCCCCTCTCCTCTTAGGAGAGGGGCAGCGTGTCGCCGCTATTCTGGACGAACGGCGAGTAGCAACTTGCCGACATGCGTGCGCGCTTCGATACGTCGATGCGCCTCAGCCGCGTCCTCCAGCGGCAGCGTGTCGATAGTGAAGGTGAGCTTGCCGTCGGCCATCAGGTCGAGGACGTGTTTCGCCGATTCGGCCACACGCACTGGCGCTGTGCGGGTAAGCGCCGTGATGCTGTAGCCGACGACCGAAGTGTTCGAGCCCATCAGACTGCTTGGAATGACAGGCTCTTCTGGCGCGCCGCTGGCATTGCCAAAGACGACGAGCCGGCCAAAGACCGCAAGCAGCGCACGGTTGCGACTGCGGGTAGGCTCACCACTTGGATCGAGCGCGATGTCCACCCCTTTGCCGCCAGTCGCCTCCATCACGCCCTGCTCGTAGGTTGCCGTGGGAAAGACGGCATCGTAGCCAAACGCTTTCGCGGCGGCAGCTTTCTCCGCTGTGCTCGCAACGCCGAGAATCTGACCAGCGCCCAGCGCCCGCGCGATCTGACCCACTGCGGAGCCCACGCCACCAGACGCCGCGTGAACCAGCACACGCTCACCCGCGGTCAGGCGGCCCGCGCGGGTGAGCAGGTCATAGGCGGTGATGCCGTTCGTCGGAAACGCGGCGGCTTGCTCCAACGAGATCGTGCGTGGGCGGCCATCCAGCGGAAAGGTCAGCGCGGCCTGCGCCACCGCTAGCTCTGCGTAGCCACCGAAGATGGAGAGCGCGGCGACCGGCTGCCCCACACGCAGCCCATCGACGCCTTCGCCGAGCGCCTCGATGGCGCCAGAGACTTCATAGCCGGGAATGTACGGTAGCTCGCGCGCATAGGCGCCGCCCCGGCTGCGGCCCATGAGCTCGGCGAAGTTGACACCCGCGTAGGCGACGCGAATCAAGACCTGCCCGCGTCCCGGCTCTGGCGCCGGCGCCTCACGTGTCTCCAATACCTCTGGCCCGCCGTGGCGGGAAACAACGACTGCTCGCATAGCGGTGTATGGTCCCTTCAATCCAATTCTCGGCGCGCGGCCACGGCCACGCATACCAGGGGATGACGTCCTTGTTCAAGCATAGCGTGTGGCGTCGCTTCGAACCCATCGCTCCTCGACCGTTATACATGCAAAAGCATGCGGCGCCGGCCGCATGTCATCGCCACCGCTAGCAAAGAGGAGCGCTCATGCTGCCACCTGAAAAGAGTGGACTCCCGCCGAAAGGGCGGCCATTGCCCGCTGGGCCTGACGACGGCGCGCCACATCCTCGACTCGACGCCTCACTGCGGGTCGAAAGCATCCTGCTCAAAGAGTTCGACTATGCCGGGCTGACCGCCTATCAGGTCTACGAGAACCGTGAGCGCATCTTCAACTTCTATTTCACCCTGATGGGCGCGTTGCTCTCCGGCCTGGGAGCACTGTATCAGTTGAGCCGCAACACTAACACCGATTGGCGTCCGCTGGCAGTGGGCCTGCTGATCGCAAGCGGTCTGCTCAGCTCCATCTTCTACGTCCGGCTGATTCACCTGCGCCAGTCCTTGCGCGAGAGCATCATCACCACCTACGTCATCAAAGAGTTCTATATCCAGCAATTCATGGCCGATATTCCTAATATCGAGCAGGCGTTCCGCTGGCGACTCGCCACCATTCCGTCCGGCGAGCGACCCAGCAGCGACACCTCGTTCGTGCTCTATCCTATCGCCACGCTGTGCAGCGTCGCATTTGGCATCGCAGCGCTGGTGGTCGACCAACTGCGGCTCGATGCGCATGGCCCCGCGTTGCTGGCCGCGCTGCCTACCATACAGGAGCCGTGGGCGCTGGGCGGCATTGCGGCGATTCTCGTGGCGCTACTCGAATGGGGCTTCTACCATACGCAACTCAACACAAGCTATGAACTGAAGGTGCTGGAGCAGCAGGCGTTGCGGCTCGGCATCACACTGGGCGAGGTCGGCCAGCGTCAGAATCGCACGCTGCTGGAGCGTGTGATGCCCTGGAACGCCGAGCCGCCCGAAAACCTGCGATAGGCCGCCTGCTACATCGAACCGTAGACGCCGGGCAGACCCAGGCTTCCAAGCGCCAGCGAAAGTTCGCCGCCGTGGTGAATCTCATGTTCAAGGACATGCCAGATGATCCACTGGCGTGGTCGAGGCGGGAAGAACTGTCGCTCTTCTTCGCTCATCTCCGACGGCGCGGAGAACATTGTGGCGAGGTCGTCCGCAGTCCAGCGGGCGAGGGCATCGGAGATCATGCCCCACGTGGATTCTAGCCCGGCCACCAGTTCAGCGGCAGAAAGAGGCGCCTGCTCGACGACATCCTGTGGGTCCCAGTGGGAGATGGGAGCCAGGTCACGGCTTCCCTCGCCCATCCACATCTGGAACCACCAGACGCGATTAGCGACCATATGCTGCGCGATCATGCCAATCGTCCACGCCTGCCCGCCCGCTGGTGTGGCGAGTTGTTCGGTGGTCAACGGCGCGATCATCTCTTTGAGGTTCTTCTGGTAGATTCCCCACCCCTGATAGAAGGTCAGAAGCGGGACTGGTTGCTCCGCCATGTGTGGTTACTCCTTGCTCTGTCGGCTGTGCAACCACATTCGGCTGCTTGCCCAGTATGGCACAGGAGGGCGTCGACGCCTTCTTCCAGGTTGCTCATTACCAGCGCTCGCTGCTTTAGAGTCTGTCTGACGAATAAAGCAGGATGTGCTACCCTCGTTAGGAATGAGCACCGAACGGGGGAAAGAGACATGGTGGAACGAGGCGAGTTGACCGTGGGGGCGTGGGCAACCATCGCGGCGCCGATGCCCGCGCATGGTCGGCGCGGTGTGCAATGGCGCAACGTGCCGGAGCGCTACTTCTTGGCAGACCTGCGCTGACAGACTCTATCACTGGCGGCGCGACGGAACCTGGGACTGCATTTTGGCCCACGTCCAGACGCGATTGGATGTCGTGGGGGTGGGGATCTGGGAAGTCAGCGTGGACAGCTCCACCGTGCGCGCCCCTCCAGTATGCTTATGACGCCCGTCGTCGACTCTGCCTTCGCTTTCCTATGGGAGAAGATCCTTGAAGATCCTTGGAGTAGGCTTCAGAGAGAAGTGAGACACGGTGAGGGAGGCACGATGAAGATCTACCTGGTGGATGGGACCTACGAACTGTTTCGCAGCCACTTCGGCGCGCCACCGCACATGGCGCCGGATGGGCGCGCAGTCGGCGCCACGCTGGGCCTCTTACGCAGCCTGCTGATGCTGTTGACCACGCCGGGCGTCACCCATGTGGCCTGCGCGTTCGATCACGTGATCGAGTCCTTCCGGAACGGCCAGTACTCCGGCTACAAGACCAGCGCGGGCGTTGACGCCAACCTGCTCGCCCAGTTCTCGCTGGCCGAAGAGGCAGTTGCCGCGCTTGGGCTGGTGGTCTGGCCGATGGTGGAGTTCGAGGCCGACGATGCCCTGGCCAGCGCCACCGCCCGTTTCAAGCACGACACTGAGGTGGAACAGATCGTGCTCTGCTCGCCGGATAAGGATCTGGCCCAGTTGGTCTCGGGAAACCGCATCGTTGGATGGGATCGCCGCCGCAATGTGGTCCTCAATGAAGCGGGCGTGGTGGAGAAATTTGGCGTGCGCCCGCCGTCGATCCCTGACTGGTTGGGGCTGGTGGGCGATGCGGCCGACGGCTTCCCTGGCATCCCGGGCTGGGGGGCAAAATCCGCGGCGGCCGTGCTTGCAACCTACGAGCGCCTTGAGGCGATCCCTGCAGATCCGCACACTTGGGGGCTCTCGGCCATCTCTGCCAGCCGCGCGGCTCGGTTGGCCGAGAGCCTGACGCAGCACAGGGCTGAGGCGCTGCTGTTTCGCGCGCTGGCGACGTTGCGCGAGGATGTGCCCTTGAAGGAAACGCCGGCCGATCTGGAATGGCAGGGTGCCGACGAGCGGCTGAATGAGGTCTGTCACCGGCTGGGCGATGACAAGTTCCTTGGGCGGGTTCCCAGGTGGCGCACGAGCTGAATCAAGAGCTGAATCCGGCAGCGCAGTGACAGCGGAAAGGAGATAGATTCACATCACTGTGCTCGCTCCAGAAGCGCGGCAGGGTCTTCGCGGGGCGACGTTCCTCCTCGACGATGCGTTCAATCAGGTTAGTGGAGCCCACGTACTTGCAGTGGACCAGCGGCAGTTCCAGATGCCCTAGACTGGCTTCCAGTTCCCCGCTGAACGAGCGCATAACGGCCGTGGTGAAGGAGACGTGGGGAGACGTGGGGAGACGACGCATCTTGAACAGGTCTCGCTCTGTCTTGCGCCGCTGGAATGGCAACGCGGTGGCTCCATACGCTTGGCGACAGTGGCATGGGTCAACCTCACTCCCAGCCCCAGCCTACGGCACACTGCAAGCCCTGCTAGCGCGCATGTGTCCAACAACTCAAGCAAACATGGTATTAGATGGTCGCTGAGCGAGAGGCGCGGGTTCGTGGGCGGGCGCCGTTGCTGACGGCTGGCGCTGGTGGCTGTTGGGATGACTGCTCGGCTAGTTGCGCGGCAGGTGTTGCCGTGGGGGAAGCGCTTTCAGGGTTGTCGCTGGCAGCCTCGGCTTGCGTGATCTGCGCAAGGATGTTCGCAGCATCGCGCAGGCGCTGCCCCGTGCCGCCGCGCCGCCAGAGCAGGAGTTCGGCGGCGATGCTCAGCGCAATCTCGTCGGGAGTCTTGGCGCCAAGATCGAGGCCGATGGGCGCGTGGACGCGCTCCAAGTCAGCCCGCGTGACACCCGCGCGCAACAGATGGCGGAAGATGTTCCGCACCTTCGACGGGCTGCCAATCATGCCAATGTAACCCGCGCCACTCTCCAGCGCGGCCCGCAGCCCTTCCTCATCGGAGCGATGGCCGCGTGTGACGATGACAATGGCGCTCATGGCGTCAGCATTGCGTGTACGCAGCCACTCTGCGATGTCGTCTACTGCCACGGGTGTTCCCGGTGGCAAGTTTCCACCGGCGGCGAACTCTGAGCGGTCATCCACCAGCGCGACACGCCAGCCAAGAGGGGCGGCCAACCGCGCCAATGCCTGCGCGACGTAGCCTGAACCGGCGATGAGCAAGCGCGGCTCAGGGCGCAGCGGCTCGATGAAGAGTTCGATGGTCGCGCCGCAACTGCCGACACTCTCGCCAGAGTCCGGATCGAGGTGATACGTAACGAGTTCAGAATGGCCAGCGGCGAGCAGGCGCAGCGCATCTTGACGAACGAGTTGATCGAGGTTCGAGCCGCCGAAACTGCCACTAAACGTCCCATCCTCGCGGGCAATCGCTTTGGTTCCGGGCGGGCAGGGAGTAGCGCCGGAGACGCGCACGACGGTCATTAGAGCGATAGACTCGCCACGACCAAGCGCGGCATTGATCTCGTCAAACATGCTCGCCCGACCTCCTATCGCGTCCTATGGCAGCGTCGGAGCTTAGTCGTCGTCTTCGTCGTCGTCGGTCCAGCGACCAGTGTAGGGCCCCTGGATGCCCTGATGCAGCACCCGAAGCGAGAGCAGCGCGCATCGCTGGCGGGCCGGGCCAACCTCCACGCCGAGCATCTCGAAGATGTCGGCGGGCGTCAGCGCGCGCAACTCCTCCAGCGTCGCCCCTTCGATGCGCTCGGTCAGCATAGATGCGGTGGCCTGGCTGATCGCGCAACCACGACCATTGAAGCGCACCTCGCTCACGCGGTCGTTGTCGATCAGCAGATCGAGTTCGATGCGGTCGCCGCAGAGAGGATTCGTATCGCCGACATGCACAGTGGGATGCTCGAGTTTCCCGTGGTTGCGCGGCTCGCGATAGTGCTCCAGAATGTACTGGCGATAGATGTCATCCATTCCCATGTCGTTGCGAACCTTTGAACCCTCTCGTCTCGGCGCCGCTAGAGCGCGAAGAGCGTCCGCGCCTTCTCCAGCGCGGCGACCAATGTGTCGATATCATCTGACGTAGTATACACATAGAAACTGGCGCGAGCCGTGGCCGCGACCTGAAAGCGCTCCATCAATGGCTGCGCGCAGTGATGACCCGCGCGCACAGCTACGCCCTCACGGTCAAGCAGAGTGGCGAGGTCGTGCGCGTGGATGTCGCCCAGCGTGAACGATGCGACACCACCACGCCGGTCGGCTGGCGGGCCAAAGAGCGTCAGATCAGGGATGCCTTGCAGCCGCTCCAGCGCATAGGCGGTGAGCGCATGCTCGTGGGCGCGAACACGCTCCATGCCAAGCTGGCGCAGGTAGTCCACTGCGGCGCCCAGACCAATCGCCTCGATGATGGCAGGAGTGCCCGCCTCGAACTTCCATGGCAAGTCGTTCCAGGTCGAGCCTTCCAGCGTGACCTCGCGAATCATATCGCCGCCACCCATGAAGGGCGGCATCGCCTCCAGCAACTCCGCGCGACCCCACAGCGCGCCGATGCCGGACGGGCCAAGCATCTTGTGGCCGCTCAGCGCGTAGAAGTCGCAGTCGAGCGCCCGCACGTCGACCGGTAGATGTGGCGCGCCCTGGGCTCCATCCACCAACACAAGCGCGCCGACAGCATGCGCCTTGGCGATGAGGTCGGCCAGCGGGTTCAGCGTCCCCAGTACGTTCGACATATGCGTCACGGCGAACAGCTTGGGCTTGCGCTGTTCCAGCAGTGTGTCGAAAGCGGCGAGGTCAAGTTCTCCTTCGTCGGTGATGGGGACGTAGTAGACGTGGGCGCCCGTGCGCTGTGCGGCAAGCTGCCACGGCACGATATTGCTGTGATGCTCCATCTCCGTCAGCAGGATGTTGTCGCCAGGGCGCAGGTTCGCGTCGGCCCATGTGCGCGCGACGAGGTTGATAGACTCGGTCGTGTTGCGCGTGAAGATGACTTCGCGGGCGCTGCGGGCGTTGAGGAACTTCGCAAGGTTCTTGCGTGCGCGCTCGTAGGCGCGGGTGGCCTCTTCGCTCAGGGTATACGCGCCACGATGGATGTTGGCGTAGGAGGTACGCGCGAAGTGGTCCATCGCGTCGAGGACCGCAGCGGGCTTCTGCGTGGAGGCGGCGCTATCGAGGAAGACCAGCGGTTTCCCGTTGATCTCGCGGCTTAGAATGGGAAAATCGCTGCGCGGCGCGAGCGACGCAATGGCCCCACCAGTCGTCGGAATCGTCACATCAGTCGCGTCCGGCATGCTACCCTCATTTCTCGTCAGCCGCAGCCTCATCACGTGGGCGCCGGATGACAAAAGCACAGGAGCCGGAAGGCGCTGTCCCTCCGGCTCCTGTTCGGCTCTGATCGTCGCAGGCGTCGGAAGTGTTTACTTGCCTTCCGATTCCGCGTCGGGGCCGATGAGCCACTCGTAGCCCTTCTGCTCCAACTCCAGCGCGAAGTCGGAGCCGCCTGTCTTGATGATGCGACCCTTGTGCATGACATGGACGACATCTGGCGTGATGTAGTTCAGGATGCGCTGGTAGTGCGTGATGATGAGCACACCCAGTTTCGGCCCACGCAGCGCGTTGACGCCCTCGGAAACGATGCGCAGCGCGTCAATGTCGAGGCCAGAGTCCGTCTCGTCCAGCACGGCCATGCTCGGCTCCAGCATCGCCATCTGCAGGATCTCAGCGCGCTTTTTCTCACCGCCAGAGAACCCCTCGTTGAGATAGCGGTTGATGAACGTCTGGTCGACCTTCAGCACCTGCATCTTCTCGTTGATGAGCTTGCGGAACTCAGAGGGCGGCATGCCCTTGCGCTTCGATACCTGGCCGGTCGCCTCGTTGTCGGCGGCGGGGTCGTAGCCCTCGCGCTTGGCCTCTACAGCGCGCCGCAGGAAATTCGCGACGGTAACGCCGGGGACGGAGCTAGGATACTGGAAGGCAAGGAAGAGGCCCATGCGGGCGCGCTTGTCAGGCGAGAGCTCGAGGATATTGTGACCCTTGAAGATCACTTCACCCTCGGTCACCTCATACTTGGGGTGGCCCATGATAACGTTCGCCAGCGTGCTCTTGCCGGAGCCATTCGGGCCCATCAGCGCGTGGGTTTCACCCTGCGTGATGGTCAGATCAACGCCGCGCAGGATTTCCTTGCCCTCGACGTTGGCGTGCAGATTCCGAATGATAAGCTGAGCGGGCTGAACCTCGACGCTCGGCGTGACTGGGGCGGATGTAGTCTCCATAGACGTGACGCTAACCTCCTCCGGAGCAGACCTGCCGCGCCGGGTGATTCTTCTACTGCTCGTGCGCTCGTTGCGAACATATCAGGCTCCGCTGAGCCATCGGTCGTCGTTGTGTCGTGCCTGACTAGTCTGCGCTGGGCTTACTGTGAGCCAGCCTCCCCGACACCTGCGCGTGTGCGCGGTGAAAGGGTGATGAGATGTGCAGGGCCCTGCCGGACGCCAGCGACAGAGGTCGCGGCGCGCGCGTCGTCGGCCTCATGCAGCAAGTCGGCCAGGCTGATGGCGTCGAGCGTCGCGGTGACGGCGTCGCGCACATGCGCCCACAGGAAATGGGTAGAGCAGCCGTCGAGCCGGTCGCAGATCACCGCCATCTCGCCCTCGGTCGCGCAGACCATCGGAGCGATAGGGCCTTCGAGCGCGCGCACGATCTCACTCATGCGCATCTCTTCGGGCGCCCGCGCCAGCCGATAGCCGCCATGCGCGCCACGGGTTGATTCCACGAGCCCCGCCTGTCGCAGCGAACGTACCAGTTGCTCCAGATATTGCTGCTGGAGTTCCAGACCCTCGGCCAGGCTGATCTCGGTCAGCGAGCAGGGGCTGCCACCATAGTTGCGCGCCAGATAGACCATCAGGCGCACACCATATTCTCCGCGTGTTGATACCCGCAGCATGCCGGCCTCCTCGCTTATTCCGACTTGCCAACTAGGATATAGCATACCATCAGGCGCGAAGCCGGGTCAAGCAAGGTCGGCATGGTGAGAGAGGAGTGTGAGGCGAGACTAGACCGTCTGTGGCGTAAGGAATAGCAACGGCATCGGTCCGAACCACCAGCGCCTTCGAGAGCGTTCGTAGCTGCATTCCAGTACGCGCTTCGACTATTCCTATCAGCGCATGAGCGCGGCGCACAGCATCGGCATAGGAGATAGCGTCCGGGTAGAACTCGCTGCCAGGTGGATAGTAAGACCACTCGGCGAAATCCTGGCTGCTATAGAGACGCCAGACATGCGTGGTCACCATGCTGGCCGCGTGCGCCTCGACCTCAAACAGGCGCACATCGCTCCATCTGATGAACGCTCTCCCTCCGCTCTCGTCTACACTGGCCAGACCATCCTGCGTGGCGATGACTCCGAAGACGTTACACCATTGAAACCAACGCATGCGCAGCAAGAACCAGCCCGCCACACACACACCGCCACCTAGCAAGGGGCATACGGCTATAGTGAGCGCCTGTCCGATCGCGGGAAGATGAGGGCTAGGTTGCTGGAGCGACTGCCAATTGAAGTACAGGATCGCCCCACACAATCCAATGGGAACTAGCAATTTCAAGCCAAGTATCAGAGACTCGAACACCACAATAGGCTTCTGAATGCGCCATTGCAGAGCGACCCCGAAGGGAGGTCTGGAACAATTGCAGAGGAACGATTCACTCGTGCGGGGGGCATTGCTTGTGGGTTACCAACGATGGCGCGTCTACGGCGACGATAGCGAGCGAGTACCTCAGCCGCCTGCCAGACCAAAATACTACTCAGCGCGAGGCACATAACGCTTGAAAACACGGTCATGGCAATGTCAGGCCCGATGGAGATACCCATTGACGCGTCTCTGGCAATGGAGCCCGTCAAACCCATATACGGCAGGACAACAACGCCAGCTCCACACGCACAAGCACCCAGCGCATAGGCCCACCAGAATCGCCCAGGAATCCGCATTGTGCGTGACTTCTCCCACATGTTTCCCCCACCATCTCAGGCGACGCCATATACCGCATGTATAGGCGCGTGCCGCCACAATAGCATGTAGGCGTCGTACGCGCAATTACAGATTGATAGGTTCGTTTGGGTCGTAGGTGGCATAGCGCCGCGTCAGTCGCCAATGATCTCCAGGTGGAGACGCTTCAAGCGCTCAGGGTCGGCGAGCATGGTGATGGCCGTGATTTTGCCGGCGGCGATGGTGAAAGCGAAGACCATGCGTGGCTCATCGCCCGTCGACCAGACCAACCCGGGCGCGCCGTCGATCAGCGCGAGCTGGGCGGCGCGGGCGCGACCCGCAAACGTTTCGGCGACGGCCTGGGCGCCGTTGACCACGGATGTGGCGCCCATGAGCGCTGCTGTGGCGTCGGCGCGTAGTGTCACCTCTGGATCGAGCGCGGCAAGTAACGCGGCAAAATCGCCTCCGCGCGAGGCGGAGAGGAAGGCGGCGACAATCGCACGTTGACCGGTCACGTCAGAGTCGGGGTCAGCCTTGGCGCCACGCACACGGCGTCTGGCGCGGCTCGCCAGTTGTCGCGCGGCAGTCGGCGTGCGCCCCACAATCAGCGCAATCTCCTCAAATGGCACGTCGAAGAGGTCGTGCAGCACAAAGGCGAGACGTTCGGCAGGGGTCAGCGTCTCCAGCACGACGAGCAAGGCCAATCCCAGCGAGTCGGCCATTTCAGCCTCATGTGCAGGATCGAGCGCGACCTCGGCGCCATCGAGCGGCTCCGATGGCAGCGCCACAAGCGAGTCCTCGCGACGCGATTTACGTGTGCGCAGCATGTCGAGGCTCACGCGCGCGACCACGGTCGTCAGCCAGCCGCTGAGGTTCGCAACCTCGCTCGCATCGGAGCGATTGAGCCGCAGCCACGACTCCTGCACGGCGTCGTCCGCTTCAGTCATCGAACCGAGCATGCGATACGCCACCGCGCGTAGGTGGCCGCGGTTCGCCTCGAATTGCCCGACGAGCCAGTCATGTTCAGCGGTTGTGTCGTGCTGTCCGCTCATCTGTCACGTTCCTTCTATGCGCTCCGTCGGTGTAGTGACGAGTGGAAACGCGCCAATGTGACACGAAGCACGCTTTCGTGAAACACTGTAGCTGCGTACCTCTCACGGTGACTTTCCAGGCGCGCTGCGAACACGGCCATGAGCATATCCACTAAATGGATGTAGAGGGAAACAAGATGCCAGAGAACGACTTTCGCCTCGCGCCGATTGGCGTCGTGCGTTCAACGCTGAAACGACGCGAAGATGCGCCGCGGCAGGCGCGTGCAGGCGCCCCCGACGCCTGGATCGACCTCGACCCCGCAGTGGCGGACGGACTGCAGGGCATCGCGGTCGGCGATGATCTCTACGTCATCACCTGGCTGCATCTGGCGGCGCGCGACACGTTGCAGGTACATCCGCGTGGTGACCAGTCCGCGCCACTCGCGGGCGTCTTCACGACCCGCTCACCAGATCGGCCAAATCCGCTGGGATTGCATCGCGTGACGGTGCGGTCAATCGAGGGGACGCGGCTCATGGTCGGCCCGCTGGAGGCAATCGACGGTACACCAGTTGTTGACCTCAAGCCACCACTCACCAACTGCGCAGACGCCTAGCCTTCGGCGAACGGCGCGCCGTCTGCGCATTGGAAGATGCTTAAGAATACGGGGCGCGCTATACTAGGTTCCAACGTAAAGGGGCGTCCCTCGTAGAGCAGAGGACGACGCACAGGCTGAAAAAGGAGCGACGACTGGTGTCAGCGCGCATGAAGCAGATCGGCATGGGCGCCTTGTTGTGCCTGACACTGGGATTGACGCTCCTCTTCGCCGTCTCCATCGTGCATGCGATTGGCCGCTTCAACGAAAGTCGCAAGCTATCCCTCAGCGGCGACGTGCGCACAATTCGCCCCTGGATGACCATCCCCTACATCGCCAGGGTCTATCACGTTCCGGAGACCTATCTGCTGGAGACGCTGCATATCAGTGATCCAGCGTCGGTGCGGCATGTCACGCTCTTTAGCCTGTCATCGCGGATGGGCATGTCAACCGACGCGCTGATCAAGCAAATCCAGACGGCCATCCTGACCTACCGGAAGCAGCACCCGCCAGAGCCGCCAACGCCGCCGCGCCAGGGCGATAGCTTGCCAGTCATGGGGAGGGCGCCTCCCCTATGAGTGTCTTTCTCACCCCACTCCTCGGATTCCTCCAGGTATATGGCTATCCCGTGCTCTGGCTCTCGATGTTCATCGCATCGGTCGGAGCGCCTCTCCCTATCACACTGGTCTTGCTCGCGGCTGGCGCATTCTCGGCGCAGGGCGATTTCAACGTCGTCACGCTGCTACTCGTTTCCCTGACTGCTTCGATCGCTGGTGACTGCGTAGGCTACTTCATTGGTCGCCTGTGGGGTGGGCCCGCGCTGGAATGGCTGGCGCGGTCACGGCTGGGACGGCGTCTCGTCACACCCAAGGCGCTCGACCGCTCGCGAAGCTACTTCCAGCGGCATGGCGGCTGGGCCATCATCCTGACACGCGTGCTGCTCTCGGCGCTGGGTAGCGTGACGAATCTCGTCGCAGGCGCCGAGGTGTACCCCTTCAGCGCGTTCCTGCTCTATGACGCGGTAGGCGAAGCGATTGGCGTGGTCATATTGCTCACGGCTGGCTTCGTCGTCGGCGCCAGTTGGGAGGCCGTCGGCGACCTCATCGGAGCCATCTCCCTCTTCGCGCTGGGTCTGCTCTGTGTCATCGTCATCGCGTGGCGTTTCATCCGCAGCCTCAGAGGCAGATCAGCGCACGAAGGATGGTTATCCTTCGACATGCGCGAACGTCTCCGCGTCCGCTGGCGCTCATAATCCTCCATAACCCTAGTTCCGCCGTGCGAACACTCGGCCGGATACGCTGACATGCGCACTACACGCGCGACCCAGCGACGTCGCATGCTGTATAATCGGTGGCGAGCGCCTCCCACACGCGAGAGACATCGGATATGGCGCCGCCCTGATCGATCGATTCACCCGCTAGCCTATGAGATAGAGGCGATATGCAAGTCCTGCCACTGGCGCTGTTTCTGGTGTTGCTCGAACTGACCACCGGATCATTCATCAGCCTGTTTCTGCTCGACGTGCGCGGCGATAGCAGCCGTGGATTCATCATCTTTCAGGGCGTGCTCTATGCGCTGATCGCCCTGCTCACCCTCGGTGCGATGAACACTTTCGCCTCGCCGGCGATTGTGCATGGCTACGGACTCGATGAGCCATGGCTCGCCGGTCAGGGTCCGCTCACCCTCGCGTTGCTCCTGCTGATGATTCCCTGGAATGTGCTGCTATGGCTCGACCGCGTTCCCAAGGGCAAAGGCGCGCAGGTCGCACGGACGATGAAGGGCATTTTCACCGAGAAGCCGCTACGACTGGCGCGGTTCGCGGTAGGCGCGCTCATCTCGCTGGTGGCGCTGGCTGACCTCGTCGTCGTGGGCATGGCCTACCGCGCGCTGGCGGCGAGTCGACTGGATGGCGCGCTCGTCGTGGCGGCGCTGGTGGCCGGCGCGCTGGCGCTCGGCGGCGTGATGACGGCGATGCTGCTGGGTCACTGGTATCTCAACACACCCACCGCTTCGGGCAAGCCACTCGAGTTCGTCACCGTCCTGACGCTGGCGGCGCTGGCGATCGAATTCGCCTTCGTGCTGTTTGTCGGCCCGGCGACGGTGCACCCCACCGTCTCGGTGGCGCATGTCGCGCCCGGCACGACAATCCACTCGACAGGTGGCGGAGTCATCGTTACCACGCCCACACCCGCTGGCAATGGTCAGCCCACAGCAGCTACGGATCGCCAGGCGCCCATCGCTACGACGGCGATGACGTGGCTCGAATATATCCTGGGCTTCCTCTCGCCACTCGCGCTGGCAGCCGTGGCGCTGTACCTCACGCGTGGCCGCTCATTCCAGTCCGCGACGGGTATGTTGTATCTGTGCGTCTCGTTCATCTTCCTGGGCGAGATCCTTGCGCGCGGGCTGTTGCTTTTCCCCATCTTCTCCTGATGGCATGCTGAGCATTTGCTGAGCATTTGCTGAGCGCGGCGCGACTCGGCTTCGTCACAGATGCGCGTGGGCATCGCGATTGGGTATGAAAATCGCATATCATGTGGGCAAGGGCTATCCAGATGGAGCCCCTGCCCACATGTATTTTTCACGGCCGATGGAGAGGAAAGACGAAGACATGTCGAGCTCAACGGGCCCATCGCACCCAACCGAGATCAACCCGAAGATTTTTGGCGCATATGACGTGCGCGGCATCTACCCGACCGATCTCAACGACGATATCGCCTATCGTGTCGGTCGGGCATTCACGCAATATCTTGGCGTTGACCGCGTCGCCGTCGGGCACGATATGCGTGTCAGCTCACCGGCGCTCGCGCAGGCGTTCATGCGCGGTATCACCGACCAGGGCGCCGATGCCATCGATCTCGGCCTGACGACGACCGACGAACTCTATTTCGCCGTCGGCAAGTTCGGCTATCCCGGTGGGGTAATGATCACCGCATCGCACAATCCGAAGCAGTATAACGGCTTCAAGATGTGCCGCGAAAACGCCACCGCGATTAGCTCCGAGACGGGTGGATTCGCCATTCGCGACCTCGCCATCGCGGGCAATTTCAAGGAGCCGGAGCGCAAAGGGCAGATCATCCAGCGCGATGTGTCGGATGCATTCGTGGATCACTGCCTCTCGTTCATCGACGTGGCGAAGGTGAAGCCGTATAAGATCGCGGTGGACGCTGGCAACGGCATGGCGGGCATGATCGTGCCGCGCGTCTTCAAGAAGCTGCCCTGCGAACTGGTACCGCTCTACTTCGAGTTGGATGGCACGTTCCCCAATCATCCGGCCAGCCCGATCGAGCCGGAAAACACTGAGGAATTGCGAAAGGTCGTGCCGGCGCAGCAGTGCAACATGGGCATCGCGTTCGACGGCGACGCCGACCGCATGTTCCTGATCGACGAAGAAGGGCATTTGCTCGGCGGCGACATGGTAACGGCGCTTGTAGCGCATAGCCTGTTGCAGTCGCACAAAGGCGCAACCATTCTCTACAACCTGATCTGCTCGCGATCCGTACCAGAGGTGATTGAACGCGATGGCGGACGCCCGGTACGAACACGCGTCGGCCATTCGTTCATCAAAGCGCAGATGCGCCAGGAGAACGCCATCTTCGGGGGTGAGCACTCGGGCCACTTCTATTTCCGCGACAACTGGTTCGCGGACTCTGGCCTGATCGCCTTCCTGATCGTGCTCGAATTGGTGAGCGTGAGCGGCAAGACCGTAACGCAACTGGTAGGCGAGGTCGATACCCGCTTCCGCAGCGGCGAGGTAAATAGTGAGGTCCAGGATCAGAAGGGACGCATGGCGGCGATCGAGCAGAAATATGCCGCTGAAGGCGCACAGATCGATCATCTGGACGGCATCACCATCGGCTTCCCGACCTGGTGGGCGAATGTGCGCCCGTCAAACACGGAACCGCTCTTGCGCTTGAATGTAGAAGCGGATACGCAAGCTGAACTGGAACAGCGCCGCGACGAAGTGCTGGCGGTCATCCGGCAGCGATGAGATAGCTAAGAGGATCGTCAGACGGTTCTGGCGAAGGTAGAGGAGGCTCAGCCGTGGGTGTGCTCTCGCGTTTCACCACCTATGTGAAGTCGTTGTTCAGTTCGATGCTCGACCGGGCCGAAGACCCAGGCCAGACCCTCGACTACTCGTATCAGAAGCAGCTAGAGCAGTTGCAGAACCTGCGTCGCAGCATCGCCGATGTAGTCACCAGCGAGAAACGTCTGGAACTGCAAAAGGCGCAACTGACGGCGCAGGTCAACACGTACGATGATCAGGCGCGGCGGGCGCTGTCGATGAATCAGGAGGATCTCGCGCGGCAGGCGCTGGAGCGCAAGCAGAACGTCCAGTCGCAACTGGGAACCTTCGACGTGCAGATCGAACAACTCAAAGGCCAGCAGCAGAAATTCCTCGATATGCAGGATCGGCTGCAGGCGCGTGTTGAGGCGTTCCGCAACCAGAAGGAAATGGTCAAGGCGACATATGGCGCCGCACAGGCACAGGTGAAGATTCAGGAGTCGGTGACGGGTATCTCAGAGGAGATGTCAGACGTCAATCTCGCCGTGCAGCGGGCGCAGGACAAAGTGCTGCAGATGCAGGCGCGCGCCAGCGCTCTCGACGAACTGACGGCCGCCGGAGCGCTTCCGGAGATCGGCGCGCCAGGAACCGACTCAATCGACCGCAAGCTGCAGGCGCTCTCGAATCAGACTGCGGTGGATAGCGAACTCGCGGCGATGAAGGCGCAGATGCAACTGCCGCCAGCGAGCGCGCAGGAGCCGCCAGCGCAACTGCCGCCAGCGAGCCAGGAGTAGGGCAAGCCCGCCGTCGTCGTTGATATACAGCGTCGCCGAGGTCATGCTGCGCGCTATTGTCGTGAACGAGCGAGGCGAGCGGGCAGACCTCGGCGGATGAAGGAAGGTGGCGACATGATCATCCGCATCCACATGGAAGATCAGTATCGGCTGAGCGAAGAAGCCGCAGCCGAGGTGGACAAGCTCGATAAGGCGCTGCTCGTGGCCGTGCACACTAATGACGCAACCGCATTCGACACGGAGCTCCAGGCGCTGTTGGGCTATGTGCGCACGCATGGCGAGAAGGTTCCGATAGAGGAAATAGTGTCGTCGGATCTGATTCTCCCATCGCCAGATATGACCCTGGTGGAAGCGCACGCGATGCTGGACAAAGCTGAGGCGGCGCAAGCGTCATCGGCGTCGGACGCATAGCGCTATAGCGCACTGGCACGAGCACAACAAACCGATATGGGCATGGCGGCGTGAACGGGATATCCCCGTTATCCACGCCGCTATTCTTTATCCACTATCCACATGTGTATGGGGATATGTTGATAGTTGTCTTCTAAGGAAAGGAGTCTTTTTATCTATCTCAATACATACATATGAATAAGAATAGTGAGAGAGAAATAGTAGTCGTAGTAATAGGGGGTGTGGATAGTGGGGATAACCTCTTCTCGATCTGTTCTCTGATCCTCATCACCCCTGAATGGTTCACCTCTGGCGGACCTATCCACGTGCCATCCACAGAGGCCATTCGCGTGGGTAATCCCTGTTCACCATCTGGACATCTCGATGCCGATTGTGGATGGCTGGGGAAAACTCATCGAGCCCATCCACAGACTCCCCAGCGCATCCCCAGATGCATCAACATCACTGGTGGATAGTCAAAATGCCGTCCACAGACATCCCCCGACCGTCCACAGCCTTCTCCACATGCTACGCTACCCAGTGGGGATGGCATAGAGAACCCATCCACCTCCGGCGCCCCAACTTCCCACCATTTATCCACAAAACAGCATCGTTATCCACAGACTTATCCACAGGAGCGAACGACGATACGTGTCACCCTGAGCGGTCGACAGTGAGCATCAACAGTCCGAAGTTATCGACACTGGCGGCCACTTTTCCACACGAATGGGCTATTTATCCACGAAAACGACCAGCCCCGGGTGTGAATGATCGCTATTTCTCGCTTGATGCGGCTTCCTGAGCGTGGATATACCAGGCATACAGTGTTATTCAGCCACGTGAAGGCGTGTCGAGAGGAGGCGGATTCTATCCCCACACTTATCAACATCAACTGCCAATTTGATATTATGTCAATAATTCAACTGGCATGCGGTGTGCTCTAGCTGAGGATGTATCCGAATGGGAGAGGCGCCTAGCGTAGCTAGCTACAGATCATGTACAATGGTGGTGATACATAAGATATCGCCGCTTTGAGATGATTTTTCCCTGCTAGGGACGTCGGCACAAGGTCGTGCAAGCGGGATTCCACAGTTCGAGCGCTACGCTGAGCATGGCCGTCAGTGTGTGACGGACCGACGCATAATGGCATGATGACAGTGACGCGGGCGAGCGCATATTGACCGAGGCCACACGGGACGCTGCGGCATTGTGTGGCAAGTGAGATGGGTGTTTCGTGTTTCCCACTTCGGAGCGCACTTCTTACGGCGCACTGAGGCGCATGATTTGTTGGAACCTGGTCGCGGATGTGCGGCTGGTCGTGCGCATTTGTGCTTGAAAGGATCCCCTCGTGTCTGACACTGGCTCGTCTGCGTCCATCGCCATTACCATTTCAACCGCGCGTGGATCTATTCGCGGCCAGTGGCGACCTTCGAGCATGACACGCGCAGCCGCGGTGCTGCTCCCCGACGCGCACAACTCACTTGCTGGTCCCTCTGGTCTGTTCAATGAGCTCGCGGTGGCGATTCAGCGAGCTGGTGTCTGTGTGCTCCAGTTGCATCGCTGCTCAGATGATTTCGAAGAGCGACGGCTCGCGTTGCTCGCCGCGCTCGATGCAGTGACACGCCAGGGGGTTGATCGCATGGCGCTGATCGGCTGGCATGTCGGCGCCACGATGGCAATTGCGGCAGGCAGCATGCATCCAACGGTGCGCGGTGTGGCCGCGCTGGCGCCTGAAGCGTGCGCGCAACCATTCATGGCGGATCTCGCGCCGCGCAGCCTCTTGCTCATGCACGGCATGAACGATCGAGTGACACCTGCCTCCACGTCGCGCATGCTCTTCGACCGCGCGAACGATCCAAAAGCGCTCATCATGTATCGCGGCGATGGCCACAAGTTCGCCCACCATCACGAAGAAGCGATCGCGACGCTCACTACCTGGACTCACGACCTGCTGCGCTGCCCATTCAAGTCACGCTCCTTCAGTCGCTTATCGGCAGCCCCCACGTTTAGCGCGGCGCTACCACTAGAGCACAGCGATATACCGATGATGGCATCAAGCGCGAAGTAGGGGACGGCTGGCTTAACCTTGCCTGCGCTGGAGATGGTCGCGGAGGTCCTCGATCGTGCAGGCTCCATGTGTGAGCACGGCGTCATAGACGGCCATACTCCGATAGTCTGGATTGGCGCGCCAGGCATCCTTGAATCGTAAGATGGCGCGGCGTGTCTCCGGTGTGAGCGCTGGGCGAAATGCCCCGAACTCCTTGCGTTTCGCGTGCTCCGCGTCGCGTGGCAGTAGCCAGATATCGAGCTTCCATTCGACACGCTCATCTGTCCAGTAGCGCACACCCCAGTAGTAGCCGTCTGGCAGCCAGTCGGTCGCATGCAGCGGTTCGCGCTCGTTGTCCCACCGTAGCTTCTTCACGCGCGGATGGCGAACGAGTGGCCGCAGCGCCTCGAAGCATCGTTCAGGGTCGTAGGTGTCGCAGAAGACGGTGATGTCGATGTCGCGCCAGACCATCAGTCCGAGCGCGTAGCTGCCTACGAAGTGCACGGTTCCCAACTCGCTCAGGAGTGGCACGATCTGTAGATCTGCAAGCACTCGCTCGCCTTCGCTGTGCAGTTCCTGCTGCCGCAGAGCGAGCAATTGATCGCCTTCTTCGCCCACAATTTCACTCTCCGAGCATGCGACGATTTCATCGTGGTGTAAGCGCTACTGGAACCCACAAAGGTTGATGCATTGGTGACGAAAATGGAACCGCTCTTACTCATTCATAGACGACAGGCAATGCCTGTGCTCTCACTCTCGCCCCTTTCCTTTGAGCCGAAAGGGTGACATGGAAGCTGTGATGCCTATTTTGGTCGAGGTTGAGTGGAAGTGACACGGAGCGAATCAGTTCCTCCTCCACCAGCCATGGCTCCGCGTCGATCATCCATGCCACATACGCATTACGCTCTAGCCATGCGTCCAAGCGCGCCTCGCCTTCCTTGGTAAACGTATAGCGATAGGCTGCGTCATCGCCTTTTACGCTGCTGCTCGAGCGTACTCGACGCAGCGCGATGCCGAGTTGTTCAGACAGTAGACAACCTAGCGTGAGACGCAAGGTCGAGCCTTCTGCATTGCCGCGCAGATGTTGACGCATGCGATGCCTGAGTGACTGTCCGATTCGGATATGGCCTTCTATAGGCGGAGCCTTGAGAGAGATTCCTACATATAGGAGCGTCAGGTCGTCATGTGTGAGGCAACCATTTAGTGGCGTCTGCGGTGGGATCTGGCGGAAGTACCAGGCATAGACGCCGGGTGCGCGAGGGACCGGCGATGGGCTGCTCAATATCTCTGCACGTGACCAGAGTCTGGTAGGTGAGAGCAAGTGCGGATATGCGGCTTTATCCATTTCTTTGCGTAGTCCAATCAATAACTGCGCATGAAAAGCAACTTTGGTTTCACGTGAAACCAGGGATGCTCTTCATGCGCAGAGGCTCTCGAGTTGTGAATGCGCCATAGTGAGCGACCTCACCCCAACTTCTCTCCTACCAGGCGATGGGCTTTCGGCGCGGAAGCGTCGACTCTCCGACCGTCTCTTCGTAAGAGAGCGGGGACCTCGCGAGCCAGAGGGGCCGGGCCCATAGGGTGGGGTGAGGTCGGGGTGCGGTGAGGTCTCGCGCGAGTGCCAATAACCTGACCGGATTTAGTATCAGAGCCTGTTTCATAACCCCTTCAGAAGCGCGCGAGGCGGCGCAGCATGAGGCGGATCATGGTCAGATAGATCCACGTCTCGCTGGTGGCGCAAAGCCGCTCGTAATCCTTACTGAGCCGCCGGTTGTGTGAGAACCAGGCAAACGTCCGCTCGACGACCCAACGGCGCGGAATGACCTGAAAGCCTGGACTCGGCAGATACTTGGACCAGTCGATCTCCTCAGGTGGGATGTCCTTGGGAACCCAATAGTATTTGTGCGCATGCACTCCCTTGATGGTTTCTACACGCCAACCGGTGATCTGCTCAACCCAGTCTTTGCCCTTGCCACGACCATTGTAGCCCGCATCCAGCCAGAGCAGGCGCATGCGCGGGAGCTGCGCCCGGGTCGCCTCATGCAAGACCAGCTTGATGCCATCACGGTTCATGATGTTGGCTGGGTGGACGTTGACGGCATAGACCAGACCTTCGGTGTCCACCAGGATGTGACGCTTGCGTCCCACCAGTTTCTTGGCTCCGTCGTAGCCACGCAGACCGCCGACGTCAGTGGTCTTGACCGATTGACTATCCACCGAGCCCGCGCTGGGCTGGGGATCGCGGAGAAGCTGCACACGCAGGCGCTGGCGCAGCGACTGATGGATCCGCTCCCACGTGCCATCGAGTCGGAAGCGCCGAAAATACCCATACACGGTCTGCCAAGCAGGCCATTCCTGCGGCAGGAAGCGCCACGCGCATCCCGTGCGCAAGACGTAGAAGATCGCGTTGAGAATCGTGCGCCGCGCGTGAATACGCGGGCGACCGGTGGACGCTTCAGCGGGCAGCAGCGGCTCGATGAGCGCCCATTCGGCGTCGGTGAGATCGCTAGCGTAGAGAAGGGCATGGGTGTCCATGCCCTACCGTAGCGTACCCTCTTGCCCGCCAGCTTCAAGTTATGAAACAGGCTCTCAGGGTATTTCGAGTATACGACGGTGAGGGTGCAGTGTGCAGCACCGCTAGTCTACTATGTTTGGCCTCAGTTCCTCGCCAAGGTCAGACCTGTGCGCTGCTGCCGTCTACTGTTGCGGGCGCATCGTGCGGAGCAGATCGGCCTGAGCCAGCAGGGAGCGTAGCCGGACGCGGTCTCCTTCGCCGAGTGGCGCGAGTGGCCGGCGTGTGGCGCCGCCATAGTGGGCGACGAACTCCAGCGCGGCCTTGAGTCCCGCCACGCCATAGCCCGAGGTGACAGCGGTGTTGACGGGAATCAGCCGCGCCTGGAGTTCGCGCGCCTCATCGAGCTTGCCGTCCGCAGTGAGTTGATACAGTTCGAGGCATTCGCGTGGGGCAATGTTCGCCAGCGCTGCGATAGCCCCGCGTGCGCCCACCACCATCGCGGGGAGCAGGAATCCGGCGCTGCCCGCCAGCACGACAAAGCCTTCACGCGCGCCAGCCGCGATTTCGGCGAGCTTGGTGACATTGCCTGAACTGTCTTTCACCCCAATGATGTTTGGATGAGCGGAGAGGGTGATGACTGTTTCCGCGTCGAGATCGATGCCGCCGGAGTTGTTCGGCATGTTGTAGACCATCACCGGCAGTGGGCTCGCGTCGGCGACCGCGAGGAAGTGCGCTCGCTGCACGGGCATCCCCATCTTGCCGCCATAGTGGCTCGGCGGCAATACCAGCGCGACATCGCCGCCAGCCTCCGCCGCCAGCTCACATAGCGCAATCGTCTCACGGGTAGACTGGCCGCCCGCGCCAGCCAGCACCTGCGCCTCGGCGCCTGCCGCTTCACGGATAGCGCCAATCACTGTGCGCCGTTCGTCGCGGTCCAGGTGGATTGCCTCGCCATTCGAGCCGAGCGCGACAAAGTTGCGAATGCCTGCCGAGCGCAGCCGTCTGATGTGCTCGCGCTGGGTGTCGAGGTCGAGCGATTCGTCGTCCTTGAAGAAGGTTGGTACGGGAGGGTAGATGCCTGCGATATCCATGATGCTCGACTCCTGATCGCCTACGCTACAATTCGACATCTCACCGCGCACATTGCGACTGTCTCTGCGCTCAGTGAAGCAGATGGAAGCGCCAAAGCGCAAGGCTGGAGCGTGGTTCACAGGTTACAGGTAGAAAAGAGAAGGCAGCGTAGAGGCAATCACTCGCCTCTACGCTGCCGGAATGTGAAGGGCTGGCCGGAGTCGACGGTCAACCTTTCAGAGCCGTTCGATTAGTCGCGGTGCTTCGCGCCGTTGTTGTCTACGACGTTCCAGAGGTTTGCGGCGTTCGGGTTGCCGGGATTGGTCAGCACTGCGTCATTCGCGGAACTGACTGTGCCAGCCAGCGCTGCGAGGCCACCAGAGGTGGAGTCGGCCGGCTCGACGCAGTTGTCAGGCGTGGAGTCGCAAGCTGTTCCCGAAGTTGGCGCTGAGGCTGTCATGAAGACGCCATGCGCCAGGTTGTCAGACCCGAACGATGTGGAGATGTAGTCGCCTACCATGCGGCCCTGGCTCGTCGTCGCGGTCCAGGTAACATTGAACGGGCCGGCGAGTTGGCTGGAGGCGCTCCATGTTGCGCCGGCATTGGTCGACGAGATGTAGTTCACATCGAGCACACAGCTCGTGCCGCAGTTGGTATTGGGATACGTGTAATAGGTAATCCCAAGCTGTGCGCTGCTGCCAGATGTACTCTTGTTCACTGCCAGACCTGGGATGAAATGATCCACACCGCTCCCAACGGCGTCGGCTGGTACACGCGTGATCGTGGACCAGGTCGTGCCAGTGCTGTTGGTCGAGTGGGTGAGGACGATATCGTTGGCTTTGCAACTGCGCTCGAAGCGGCAGTCAGACCACGCGATGTAGACCGTGCCAGCGCCATCGATCTCGGCCGATGGCAGAGGACCGGAGCGCAGACTCCCGGCTTCGGTGTGGCTCTTGATGGTCGTGATAGTTGTGATCGCGCTCCAACTCGCGCCGCCATTGGTGGAGTTGAAGGCGCCCAGTGAAGACTCGTTGGCGTTGTCTGTGGGGACGATCACTGTGCCATCCGGGCGGACGACGGGCTGGCCGCCGATGACGCCAGAGCCATCCGTCAGGACCGCCCCCCAGGTCAGGCCACCATCAGTGGATGTGCTCATCTGGAGCAGGTTGCCGGAGCCGTTGTCGTCCCACTCGGTGTAGCAGTGGCCGTAGAAGGGACTGGTCGCAGTGTCGTCGCAGACAATCCAGTTCTTGTCGGGACTCTTGCTGGTATTCTCGGTGATCACCGGATTGCCCCACGTCGAGCCACCGTCAGTCGAGCGGCTGGTGACGACCGCCACGCCGTGCACGCCGCCTGACTCGCTGAGCACGAGTGAGGAAATCAGCCACACGTTATGCGCAGCGTCATAGGCCACCGAGGCATCAGTCGCGCGGTCATATGTGCCGCTGGTGTACTTGGTGACGCCGGGAAGCAGACCATTTGTCCACGAGGAACCATTGTTTGTCGAAGTCGCGAAGCCGATGGCGCAGGCGCCACCATCATAGATGCGGCCCACCTGGAACGCCGCGACAATGGTTGATCCACTCGAATAGGTGTCTGGTTCCACTTCCGTGTGGTGATTGGTTGAGGCGGAGGCTGTACAAGTAGAGGCGGTAAATGGGTCGCTACTTACCTGAGTGAGACTTGCGTTTGCGTGTGCCAGTCCTGGCATCACAAATAAGAGGACAACACTCAAAGCAATGGCCAACGCTGATCCACCGATGGACCCCAGAAACGTGCGAGTTCGCAGGACATGCCGTGCGACTGCTACCATGCGACGCGCTCCTTCTTTGGAACATCTTCCTGACAGGAATCCGTCTGCCTGCCACTGCGGTCATATAACATGCAAATAGCTGTCAGTCAATGACGTGGAGCGAGCGCCTGGTATTGAATACGCATTATGGACTAGGCGGAGATAGATAGAAATACGATGGCGTCAGCGTGTCTGGGTATGTGGGCTCAGCGAAACAGAAACGCCAGGTGCGACACATGAACGTATCGTCCCTGGCGTATGAGATGAGGCTAACCGTCACCATTCGGGTAGAATCTGCTCGCACACAAATTGGCTCGGGCAGTGGGTTAGTGGCAGGTAATTGACCAGTTCTGAACCAAACTGGTGATTTGACCGTTGGCGTTCACAGTTACCGTTTGCACCGAGGAGATAACGGCGTTGTTGTCAGGCCCTTGTCCGACGACGTTGATGTGGTCTGTGAATGACGTCGTAAATGCGCCGTTCACGCTCTGAAGCTGTGACATGGTGTCGGTCCCCGTGATCTGGTAGAGGTCGCCAGTCGTCACTCCGACACCCTCGATGCCCTGTCGAATGACATCGAATGTGCCGTGGAAACCATCCACTTCCATTGTTCCCTGGCTCCGAATGAGCGTGTCGCCTTTTGTGAGATTGATATCCTCACCGAAGCACTGTCCAGACGGATCAGCCATGTACGGTATCGTCTGACCTGCGGCTGACACCGTCATCGAGCTTCTGTAGACGGTCGCATTGGCCGAAGCCTGCCGTACCGCAAACGCGCCGACTCCCGCCAGCGCCAACACAAACATGAGCCCGATTGCGATCTTCCTGATACGAGACAAGTGATCCCTCCTGATCCAGATGATCTACGTCGCCTACTTGGTCGACGCCCGATGACTATGAAACGGGTAGCTCTAGTCGCAGTAACAAGCGTCTGTTAGCGTCTGTAAAGCCCCTGGTACAGCACGAAGAAGCCGCACACCGGAGTCTCCAGTGTGCGGCTTCAGGAGGGGGCTCAGCGCGACGCGATTATGCTTTCGTTGTCGCTGTGCGCTTCGACTTCGCGGTTGTCATCTTAAGCGCGGCTTTTGAGCCGTTTGTGGCAGTCATCCGCGCGGGTCGGGCGAGCACGGCTGGGTCGCTTCCGACGATGTCGAGGAACCGCGCCGCCTGACGGATGTTGTGGTAGTAGTTCTTCAGCGAGTACTTCTCGTTTGGCGCGTGCACATTGTCATCCGGCAGACCTGTGCCCATCAGCACGACAGGCGCATGCAGGATCTGGTCGAAGAGCGCGGCAATCGGAATCGAGCCGCCCTCGCGCTCGAAGACGGGCGCCGTGCCCCACTCTTGCTCGAGCGCCTGCTCTGCCGCGCGCACATATACGTTGTCGAGCGGCACGCTCACACCGTAGCCGCCGTGGATGTTTCGCACCGTGATCGTGACTCCCTCAGGGCAGAGTTCCGCGACCCGCTTCTGCAGCAGTGGGAGCACCTCTTCCGGCAGTAGCTCTGGTGGCAGGCGTAGGCTCACTTTCGCCACCGCTTCCGCTGGAATCACCGTCTTGGCGCCTTCATCCACGAAGCCACCGCGAATGCCGTGGACCTCCAGCGTGGGGCGGGCCGCCAGGCGCTCACGCGGGTCGATATCAACTTCACCGGGCAGGCAGTCGACACCCATCTCTCGCATCAGCAGCGCGGGGACGTCCACCGGACTGCGGTCCCACAACTTGCGCTCTTCAGGGCTGACACCCTTGAGACGTTTGTATAGCTCGGGGATGGTGATGCGGCCATCGGCGCCTTTCAGGCCAGCCAACACGAGCGCCAGCGCGTGAATCGGGTTAGGCGCGACGCCGCCGAAGCCGCCAGAGTGCAGATCGTGTACGGCGCCCTTCGCCTCGAACTCTGTGTATAGGATACCGCGCAGACCATACATGATGGCGGGCACTCCCGGCGCCGGCATCCCGGTGTCGGCGATGTAGGCGACGTCGCAGGCCAACTTGTTAGGATGCTCACGCACATACGCCTCGACAGCCTCGCCGCCAGCCTCTTCCTCGCCTTCGATCAACAGGCGCACGTTGACCGGCAGACGGTGGTGAGTGCGCATTAACGCTTCGAGCGCCTGGACCAGGCCGAACATCTGGCCTTTGTCGTCCACTGCGCCGCGCGCGTAGATATTGTCGTTGCGCACCTCTGGCTCGAATGGATCACTGTTCCACAGTTCGATAGGGTCTACTGGCTGCACATCATAGTGGCCATAGATCAGGACGGTGGGTTTGCCTTCCTCCTCCAGCCATTCGCCGTAGACGAGCGGATGGCCGTCCGTCTTGATGACACGCACCTTGTGGAGGCCAATGTCCTCCAACTTGTTCGCGACGAACTTCGCAGCGCGGCGCATGTCTTTCTTATGCTTGGGCAGCGTGCTGATGCTTGGGATGCGCAGCAGATCGAACAGTTCGTCGAGGAACTTCTGCTGATGCTTATCCACATAGGCGAGCGTCGTGTCGATGGTTGGCGTGTCATGCGACATGGAACGACGATCCTTTTCTGCGCTGGGCGTCCAGATGGACGGGTGATTGTGCGCTGGCCGATGGAGCGCGAGGCGACCAGGCGGGGGGCAGCGGGAGGCGCTGCGACGGTCTGGCGCGGCGGCATCACCTAGCGATGGGTAGATTGATCGTATCAGGCGCGTCTCGTGTTGTCCAGTCAACCAGAGGCTGGTGTGCGCTCTCGTTGACCATGAACGAGTGGCCCGCAGGTTTCATGTTTCACGTGAAACGCGCAGGCTTCGAGTAGATTAGACGCAGGGCGTGGCGCTAAAGTAGCGTCATAACGGCAGAAGCGTCACAATAGCGATAATCGCCCCGATCGCCATGAAGATCAGTGTGATGACGCCAACCACATTCGAGAGTCGCCCATTGACGAACTCGCCCAGGATGGCGCGATTATTCGCCACGCGCAAGATCAGCCAGAGCAGCGGAACCGCGACAATAGCATTGATGATGGCCGCATAAACCAGCGCGGTAATGGGGTTGATACCCACGAAGTTGAGCGCGAGACCCACGAGTGTTGAGGCGGCGATGACTGCGTAGAAGCCGCGCGCCTGTGTCACGATCTTCGAGAGACCCTCGTGCCAGCCCAACGCCTCGGCGACACCGTAGGCTGCGGAGCCTGCCAGCACGGGCACTGCCAGCAAGCCTGTGCCGACGACGCCGAGTGCGAAGATGGTGCGGGCGATGAATCCTGCATGCGGCAGGGAGTGGACGAATGGCTCCAATGCCTGCGCCGCCTGAGCTGCCGTCTGGATATTGGTGATGTTGTGGATGTGCAAAGTTGCGGCTGTCGTCTCGATGATGAACCATGCCGTCACCTCGGAGGCGACCATGCCCAGCACCGTATCCAGTCGCAGCCGCTTGGCCTTGAGGTGGAGCGCGACCTTGTTGCGCGCTGGATCAACGTCCTCGCTGGCCTGGTTGAGCGCATCCTCTTCCTCAACCTCTTCAGAAGCCTGCCAGAAGAAGAGGTACGGGCTGATCGTGGTGCCAACTACCGCGACCACCAACGTCAGGTAGTCCGGACTCCATTTGATATGCGGCAGCAGCGTATCCACAACGAGCGTGCGGACGTCGCCGCCGACGATAACACCGGTCACGATATAGGCCAGGAGCGAGAGCGCCAGATACTTCAACACCTGCGCATAGATCTTGTAGGGGACGAAGATTTCGAGCAGCAGCACACCGATCGACGTGAAGATGAGCAGCGGTACGATTGGCGCCCAGGGCAGCAGCAGATTGGTGGCTGCGGCCATCGCGCCGAGGTCTGCGCCAACGTTGATCGTGTTGGCGATGAAGAGCAGCGCGACTGCGCCATAGAGCAACTTTCGGCTGTAGTGATCGCGAATGACGCCCGCAAGCCCCTGCCGGGTGACCAATCCAATGCGGCCGCACATCTCCTGCACGCAGATCATCAGTGGCAGCATGTAGAGGATGGTCCACAGGAGCATCGGGCCGTAGGCGGCGCCCGCCTGCGAGTACGTGCCGATGCCAGAGGGGTCGTCATCAGCTGCTCCGGTGATCAGGCCAGGCCCGAGAATCCGCAGGAAGCGTGGCGTATGGAGGAAGTGCGGTCTACCACGAGGCTTTTCAAACACCCCGCTGTATTGCCTGAGTTCATGTTCGGTCGCCTTAGCGGGATCATAATTCCCCTGGTCGACAGGTTCCACCGGTGACGGTGGTAAATCGCTTGCCATGTATGCCTCCTAAGCCCTTCGTGCGATTCCACTCGCGCAACCATGTGGCGACCTCGCCGAACGAACTGCGAACATATGCTGTGTCGCGCAGTCAAATGAGACACTGGGCGCAGTCGAAACTGGCGACATTTACTGTCTAGATAGCGTGCTGCGTGCCAGTCTGCTGATGAGTATACAGCGGCAGGGAGAAGCGCGTCGCTGGATGATTCAGTGCGCATCGGAACATAGGGAACGAGCCAGTACCGCAACAGGCCGACCTGCTGGTGAACTGGCTCGTTTGATTGGCTATGGGTTGCTGGCTAGCGGGAACGTCGGCGCATCACACGCTGCAGGATGCGTTGAATTGGCAGCACATCATCGATCTTCAGGAAGTGCGCGAAACCGAAGTAGACGACGGTTCCGACGATGATGGCTACGATAAGGCGCACAAGCAGTTTGAGTGTTTCGATCACGGAGTGTGGGCCAGCCTGGGGCAGAAGGAACTGCCCTAGCATGTAGGCCAACAGCGCCGAGAGGCTTGCCGCGACGCTCGCCGCCAAGACGTTGAGCATGAACAGACCGAGTGACTTGAAGTCAAAGCCTCCCATCTCCTGTCGCAGCAGAATGAGCAGTACGATCGCTTCACCCGTCCACGCAATGCTCGACGCCAGCGCGATGCCAGGGCCACCAAACGGATCGAGCAGGATGCTCATGCCGATGACGAACATGAACTGCAACAGGCTCACCTGGGTCGGCGTGCGGGTGTTCTCCAGAGCATAGAACGCGCGGGTGAGAATCTCGACGAGCGCTAGTCCGGTCAGGCCCATAGAGAAGAAGATCAGCGGCTCGTAGACTGTGGGCAGTTTGCTCGGATCGAATTTGTGGTAATCGAGCAGCGCCGTGGTAATCGGTTGCGCCAACACCATCATGCCAAGCGACGCGGGCACCGCCAGATACATGATCGTCTGGATGGAGCGCAGCACCGTCTGCCGTAGCCGATCCCATTCGCCTGCAGAGACCAGTGTCGAGAGTGTAGGGAATGCCGCCTGCGCCAAAGCCTGACCGATGACGCCATTGGGCAGCAGCACCAGCGTCATCGCCGTGTTGTATCCCGTCAGCACTCCAGCGGCGCCAATCAGCAGGAAGCGGTTGATGAAGACGGACGTGTAGAGCACGGCGGCATTGAGCACGCGCGGACCCATCAGCCGACCAATTTCGAGCACGCCAGGATGGGCGACGTTGATCACCGGCGCATACGTCATCCTCGCTTTGATGAGCGCTGGGATCTGAATAATGAGTTGGAGCACCGCACCGATGACGACCCCCCAGGTTGGCCCATAGATGTCGAGATGGCCGCCGAAGATGTGTGTCTTGTTGTCGAGCAGGGTCGCGCCGATGCCGCCAACGATGCTGATCGTGTAGACGACCTGGCCGAGCGCAGGCGCAAGGAACGATTGACGCGCCTGCAACAACGCGATGGCGACGGTCGCTCCGCCGAGGAAGATAGGCTGCAGCAGCATGATCCGCGTCAGCGTGATGGCAAGCGGGCCAGAGCAGTCCGGCCCATTGGGGCAGCCTTTGAACGTCGCTCCAAAGAACGTGTGCATGACCTGTGGTGTGAAAATGATAGCCACCACACAGAAGACGATCAACGCTACCATCGATGTATTGATTGCGGCGCTAGCGATATACCACGCAGTCTTGCGGTCGCGTTTCTTCACCATGTAGTCGTTGAAGACGGGAATGACCGCTGAGGCCAGCGCGCCACCCGCCACAATGTTGAAGATGGCGTCAGGCAGGGTGAAGGCGAGCGTGTAGGCGTCAGTCGTGGGGCCGTAGCGGAATGCGGCGGCGAACAGGATTGTGCGCAGCATGCCAAAGACGCGGCTCACCAGCAGCGCCAGCGAGACGATGGTCGTCGCGCGAATGAGCGTGCTGCTCTGCATCGCGGCGATGTGCATGGACGGCTGATCGTCCTCTTCGACCATTTCTACGCCCGCGCGATTGTAGCGGGAGCTGCTGGTTGCGCCTGGCGCTTCTTTCGGCGCTTTGATTCCGCGGGTCCACGACGCGCCAGAGCGTAGTGGTGGGAGCGCGGTAATCCTGCCGGTGGCAGTGAAGTCGCCTACGCTCATGTTATTGAGCGAGCGTTCGACAAGTGGCTCGATATATGCGTTATCCGAACCTGGTGGGACGCCGTTTGCTGCTCGATTGGCGACGTTGTTTGGTGGCGGCACTGGCCAGCGGGCGCTTGCGTGATCCCACGGCGGATTGAGGTCATCGTCGATGGAAGGGGGGTTGGCCGCATTGGAATTGGCCGGTCGCTTTCGCGGATCGGGCTGATGGCGCTGTCGTGCGTTGTCCTGATCCAAAGTCGTCCATCCTCCGTCCGCATGGGCCGCCCCTATCGCGGTGTGCCACGCGGCGTATGATCGTATCTCGTTTCGCTTATGGGCTGTTGGGGGTCGCTGGCATCATATCATTAGCCGCTGCCGCTCACAATTAGCAGGCACTTCTGGGCGGCGTCTGTGTACGACGTGACGGCGAATGTGGGAAACTCACAGGCATCGTCAAGCGTAGTAGATGGCAGGTAAACAGTAATGAGTCGAGCCTATGAGGCAATGCGGCGTGTGATTTGCGACGTCGTCTCTGGCTCAGTATAGTGAACACGCCACGCCTTTGCGCCGGTCGGCGTGTATGCATTTAAGGATTGACGTATGCGCTGTGGCGCGTAATTGACACTGTTCAGATGGAGAGAGGGGTCGCAGATGCGTGGGGGCGTGGCGTCTCGAGAGGAGACCTACAACTACCAGGACGAGCAGGGCGAAGGATGGGCAGGGCGCCTGTTGCTCGATGCGCTGGAAGTTGCGATTATCACGACGTTGATATTCCTGCTGGCGCGCGTCTTCGTGCAGAATTATCAGGTCGATGGCCCCAGCATGACGCCAACTCTGCTCAATCGCCAATACATCCTGGTGAACAAGGCCGACTACTATGTCCATGCTCCCCAGCGCGGTGATGTCATCGTGTTTCGCTATCCGCGCGATCCCAGCCGCGACTTCGTGAAGCGGGTTATTGGCGTACCCGGCGATACGGTGACGATCAACAACGTCGGCGTGGTCTCGGTAAATGGTGTGCGCCTCAGTGAGCCCTACACCAACAACCTGTTGAACTATTACGGCTCAGAGCGGTGGACGCTGCAGGCAAACCAATACTTTGTGCTCGGCGACAATCGCGGCGACAGTTCTGATTCGCGCGATTGGGGTCCAGTGCCAGTGTCAGATATCATTGGCAAGGCAGAGTTTGTCTATTGGCCGATCAGCGTGGCGCATCCCCTCCACGACTGGTCGAGCAACTTCTCCACCATCCAGGGACACTAACCTTTCCAGCGACCCTGAACCTGCTGCGACAATGATTCGCCGACGTTTCACGTGAAACGTCGGCCTGATAGCTACGCCGTGGGCTATGCTGCTGTGGGCGTTCGCGGCGGCCTTGGTCCCTGCATGTAAGCGAAGACTCCTGACCACACGCCCACAACTAGCGTAAAGCACAGTCCAAACCACTGCTTCCATTCCTCTGCTAAACGCTCGTCCAGGTAGCCATCTGGTGTGACAGGCACATGGCCCTGCAGGTAGGCGAGGAATGCCCAGAGCACGCCGACCCCGACGGCGCCGCCAACTACAAGAAAGATGGCCGACCTCACGAAGCGACGCATCTGTCTTGAGACGCCACAGTACGCGAGGAAGCACACCAACGGGACCAGTTCGATTTCGGCGCACAACACGGTCATATTAATCGCGCCAACAGTCATGTTTGGCACATAATCTTGTGGGGCTGGGCAAGAGTCAAAACAGGTGAATGCCACGCCCAGCGTGGCGATCATGAGCCCCAGCGCCAGCGTGGCGACAACGGCGAGGATTGCACATGTCCGCGATGCATAGTAGAGGAACGTAGCGAGGCGTCGCATGAACTCCTCCTTGATCAACTGAGTCGCACATAACCGCAGCCAAAGCAAACAATCCTGAGCGGCATGCCCAGGATTGTATCATGTACTGTCCGTTCGCTTTTGCCCGCTACCCGAGCAGTTGACTCAGCGGCACGATGGCGTACCCTTGCTGCTCCAGTCCGGTGATGACGCCATCCAGCGCTTCTGCCTCGTGCGCGCTGTTGACATGCATCAGGATGATCGCCCCGGGCTTGAGGGCCGTGCTAGTGAAGATGCTGTTCTGGATGTCTTGCGCTGTGTTTGCGCTATCCCAGTCGCGTGGGTCGATGCTCCACAGGATGGTGCGGTAGCCGAGTTGCGCCGCCAGAGTCCGCACCTGATAATCGTACGCGCCAAACGGAGGGCGGAAGTAGGGACGTGTCGTGTTATCGGTTATCCATGAGATGGACTGATTCGCGCGAACAAGCTCCGTGCAGACGAACGCATTGTCGCGTGGCGGCGAGACAAGGTTTGGGTGGTCGAAGGTATGGTTGCCGATGTCGTGGCCTGCGTCGCGAATCTGGCGCACCAGCGATGGATTCGCCTGGGCGAAGGCGCCCGTCAGGAACCACGTCGCCCGGATATCATGTGCCTTCAGGATGTTGAGATACGCTGCGGCATTGCCCGCGCTGCCTCCATCTGAGTCGAAAGTGAGGCTGACCCAGCGCCTACTGCTGCTTCCCGTATAGATCTGGGCGGCGGAGACTGCGATTACCCCAGGCCCTGGGATGCAGGCCGTGCTGGGCGTAGCCGTTGGCCGGGGAGTCGGCGTTCGTGTGGGCTGCGGCTTCGGCGTTGGTGTTCGCGTGGGACGCGGTGTCGGTGTCGGAAGCACGCGTGTCGCAGTCGCAGTGGGCAGCGATGTCGCGGTGGTCGTCGGAGTCGCGGTAGGCAGCGGTGTCATCGTGAATGTGGGCTGTGGTGTCGGCGCCGGTGTTCCCCGCGTGCCAATCGGTCCGCAGGAGATCGGCCCGAGCAGCGCCAGGCACATGACCATTCCCATTTTTATAAGTAGCGCTTTATGAGTCAGAAGATATGCGCCAAGCATGGTGTCCATCCTTCAGCGTGGCCCAAGTCGCGACCGGAAGCCGCGCCACCTTGTAGGATAGGACACCTGCGTCACATCGCTATCTAGCGCACGCCTCGTTCTGTCTCAGCGCTGTCACATGACCAGCATGCGCTAGAAGAATGCGACGAAGGTTTCACGTGAAACGCAACTTACTAGTCGGCTGAAAAAATACGTCCCGTCTCCCACTCACCATTCGCTCTCAGCAGGAAGTTGTCGATCAGGCGCGTCGAACCAACGCGGGCGGCAATGGCGAGCAATGCGGGAGCGCGCATCGTGTCTAGCGGCGCGCATGTATCTGGATCGCAGACGTCGGCATAGTCCAGGGTCACCAGCGGCTCGGCGGCCACCACTGCGCGCATCGCCTCGCGAATGCGTTCTGCGCTCATGCCCCCATCTTTCGCTTCGGATGCCGCCGTTCGACCCGCGTTGAGCGCGTGATACAGTGTCGTCGCGGCGGCGCGTTGCTCGCCAGCAAGATAGACGTTGCGACTACTCATCGCTAGCCCGTCGGCCTCGCGTATAGTAGGCCCGACCCGCAGTTCGACTGGGAGATTGAGGTCGGCGATCATGCGGCGTACCACGGCGGCCTGCTGGGCGTCCTTCTGGCCGAAGTAGGCGCGAGTTGGACCTACCAGCAACAGAAGTTTGGTCACGACCGTCGCTACACCACGGAAGTGTCCGGGACGTCGCGCCGCTTCAAGATATTCGGTCAGTGGTCCTGATGGCTCGACCCAGGTGTTGAAGCCAGCCGGATACATCGCCTCTGGTTGTGGTGCGAAGATGGCGTCTACGCCTGCACTGGCCAGCAACTCCGTATCACGGGGTAGATCGCGTGGGTAGCGGGCCAGGTCTTCGTTAGGCCCGAACTGAGTCGGATTGACGAAGATGCTGGCGACGACGATATCGTTCTCGGCGCGCGCCGTTCGCGCATGCGAGATATGACCAGCGTGCAGGTAGCCCATGGTCGGCAGGAAGCCAATCGATCCCTGTCGCGACCACTCGCCGCGCGCCTGACGCAGCTCTTCGAGTGTGGTGAGCATACGCATATGGCTGATGTTCCCTTATGTGCTAACTGAGGTGTATGCTATCGCGGTGATGTCAGAATGGGATTTTACCACCCGTTTGGCTTGCTCTCCCGCTCGACAGGCATCTGCTGGTATGGATGTGGCGCCTTGATGGCTGCTGGCTCGTTCTGAGATGTAAGAATACTGGCGTCAATCATGCTCACCGCCTGAAACGACGCCGACGCTACCCCCTCACTGAAGAGAAGTTAAGCGCTTCCTAGGTAGAACCAATGATAACCACGAGACAGGAAGGACATTGAGCGTATGCGACCAGATCGAGTTGCGCGCCGGGTGTGGCGCGGGGTCGCCTTAGCGGGGCTTGGTGTCGCGGGGGGTGTTGCGCTGGTGACGGCGCGCCATCGGATGATGACGCCGCAGCCATTGCAGAGTGGCCTACCAGGGACTGGACACCTCGACCGGCGACACGGTGGCGAGATCTATTATACTGTCGCGGGTCCGCAAGATGGTCGCCCTGTCGTGCTGTTGCATGGCTTCTATCCTGGCGCATCGAACTATGAGTATCGCGCCGTCTTCGATCGCCTCGCCGAGACCTATCGTGTCTATGCGCCCGACTGGCTCGGATTCGGTATGTCTGAGCGGCCGCGACTGATGCACACGGGTGAATTCTATGTATCGATGCTGCGCGGCTTCCTGCGCGACGTTGTCGGTGCTCCCGCGACGGTCGTAGCGCATGGGTTGGCGGGCAATGTGGCGGCGACGGCGGCGAGCGAAGAGCCCGACCTGTTCGAGCGGCTGATCCTGGTGGCGCCAGACGCCGAGGCCGGCATGCGGCCTGATCCGACGCTGAGCCAGACACTATCGCGCGCTTTCCAGAAATTCTCCGCCGGGTTGGCCCCCTATGCGATCGTAAGTTCGCGCCCTGCGCTGCGACTTGCGGCAGGTCGCCGGAGCGCAGTCGGCCCCATGCAGGTGGATGACGCGACACTCGACCATCTATACGCAAGCGCGCATCAGTTTGGTGGCGAGCACGCGACGCTCTCCTGGCTGACGGGTGAACTCGACCTGCCGCTGCGCCACCTCTTTGCGCTGCTGACGACGCCGACGCTCATCATGATTGGTGTGCGCGATCAAGCTCGCTCGCAGGTCGAGATGGAGCGGTTGGTGGCGTTGAATCGGCATGCCGATCTAGAGGTAGTGCCCAACGCGGGTGAGACGGTCTATCTCGATCAGCCGAGACTCTTCGTCAACACCATGCGCCGCTGGATGGCCCGACGTGCGCCACGCATTGAGCCTGTGGCTGTGGAAGAGACGCGTCCCATCGCCCCCTCCGCGGCGGCAGCGCTTCCGTCCTCGTCAGCAACTCCAACGCCGCCAGTGGAGGCAGTGGAGTACACTGCGAAGGTCGTGCCGGTTGTCTCGGAGGCAGGCGCCAGCGAGGTCGCGCCGCCTACGGCTGCTGTTGCCGCAGTGAAGGTGATTCCCGTTCTGGAGCAGACGGCTCAGCGCTCAGCCGGCGCTGAGCGCGGCGCTCTATCCACTCGGCAGGGAGAGCCAACGAATGCCGCCAGCGTGCCGCGCTCTCAGAAGTCACAATCCACTCCTCCGACGATGCGGGGGCCAACTGCTCAGCCGAACGCGACAATTGGCCGGCAACGTGCGATATCTCCATCGTCGGTATCCAGTCGCGCGCAACCTTCCACCTTTACGTATGCGCCGCAGACGAAGATACACACGCTACGAACTGACCAGGGTGGTCGTTCGACGCGACAACGCTAGTCGCCGTGGCAAGTATGAGGGATTTGGGAAGATGTCCCACCGTTGTTACTGGGCTCATCCGCTGGCGTCATCAGTGGATGAGAAGCCAGTGCAACATGCCACC
>DASVZC010000113.1:0-20589 GCA_036391835.1 Ktedonobacterales bacterium
TGGAAATGCCCGGCGCTGGCGCGCTCATCCACTGGAACCGCGCGCTTACGCCGCAGACTGAGTCGATCGTCGTGCGTGCGATGCGGCTCGATCCGACGCAGCGCTACCAGTCAGCCGCTGAGATGCGCGCCGCGCTGGAGGAGCGTGTAGCAGCGCTTTCACCGCGCGCTCGTTTGTCCTCCTCTCGCGCCTCCCAGGGCGTTGTGGCGCCTCGCCCCGCCTCTTCTGCGTCTGTTGTCGCCGCCAAGCCTGCCGTGCAGGTCAGCGCGGCTTCCGCTGGCGCGATATGTCCGCGTTGTGGCCACAAGAATCGCGCGGGCGCCCGTTTCTGCGCTCGTGATGGCGCGCCACTGACGCCAGCCGCTGTGCGCCGTGTGGCGGGCAGTGTGCAGTCCGCGCCCGCCACTAATGTCATTGCGACGCCAGGCGCGACGCATGCGCTGCGAGCGACAGAGGCGTTTGCCCAGGGGCGCTATCATCAGGCGATCCAGCAGGGGCAGGTAGCGCTCACGCACGGCCACACGAGCGCCGACCTGTTGTTGACGCTCGCACGTTCCTATGAGCATGTGGGCCGTCCACTCGAAGCGGCGGATGCCTTCGACCGTGCGGCAGCCGCCAGACCTGAGGTAGCCACGTTGCTCGCGGCGGCCCGGGCATGGCGAGCCAGCGGGCGACTAGATGAGGCGCAGATCGATCTCAGTAAAGCGCGCCAAATTGCGCCCGATGACAGCGAAGCCAGCTATCTGCTCGGCCTGGTCAATCTCGATCTGGGGCATCTGGCGCAGGCGGAGGGCGACCTTCGCGATACGCTGCGCCTGGCTCCGGACTCTGTGCCCGCGCTCATCGCTGTAAGTCGTGTCGAGGAGGCGCGTGGCCAGTCGGATGAAGCGATGGCGACGCTGCGTCAGGCGCTCGCGCTCGACCCAGGCTCGGGTGAGGCTCAGTGGCGGTATGGGCATGCGCTGCTGGAGCGTGGGCAGTTTGCCGACGCCGCGCGCTCGTTGGAGAAGGCGACTCAACTTGGCGTTGAATCCGCGGATGTGTATGTTGCGCTGGGTATGGCCTACCATGCGACAGGGCGACGCCAGAAGGCGCGCGACGCGGTACGCGCAGCGCTGCGCCTTGCGCCACACCATCCCGAGGCGCAAAAGCTGCTCAAGTCGCTATGATTACGTTGCGCTCTCACTGTTTCCACGGACACATCTGCGAGTAGCCGTCCCGGATGAGGAGGAATAGATGAACTGCATCAAATGTGGCGCTACCCTGCGCGGCGCGGCCCGCTTCTGCAACATCTGCGGCGCCCAGCAGCCGTCGGAACCTGCCTCCCCCCCTCCAGCGGCGGGCGAGGCTGGCGGCCGCGTGAAGCGTCCGTCGCGCCCATTGCGCTCATCTGATGTCCTCGGCCCCGGATTCGCCGCGCCTGTCTCAGTTCCTTTGGAGCGTCGGACGATGGTGCTGGATGACAGCAACGCTCCAAACTCCCAGGGCGAAGCGCAGGGGCCACGGGACGCGCGAGATGAGTTCGCCGACCTGCCGACCAGCGAGTACGCCGCGCTCGGGGCCAGCGGAGACCCCAATGCGCCGTATGCCTGGCCGCTAGCGATTGGCGCTGTGCTCCATGGGCGCTATCAGATCGCGTCCCTTGTCTCATCCTCCAAGGACCAACCCGGCGCGGAGAATCGGTATCACATCACGGACCAGCGTGGCTACGAGAAGTGCTGGTCGTGCCACACGGTGCATGGCCCCGAGGCGCAGAGCGAGCGATTTTGTCCTCAATGCGGCGCTGATATGGTCGGCCATGAATACCTGCTGATCGAGCAGCGACCCGAGACCGAGCGTGATACGCGCCCTGAGATGCCCGCGTCATCCGATCACCGAGCCGATTCCGATGGCCCACGCGTGTTTGAGGAGGCCGGGCGACTCTATCAGGTGACGCCAATCGAAGCCGATCACGTGCTGTTTCCGTTCGGACCGCATGTGACGATGACAGGCGTTTCACACGTCGGCATTACGCGGGCGGGCGAGACGAACGAAGATAGTTTCGGGTCGTTGGCGCTGGACCTCGCGCATGATTCGCGGCGCCAACCGCTCGCCTTCGCTATCGTCGCGGACGGTCTGGGTGGACATGCCAGCGGACAAGACGCCAGCCGGCTCGCCTCGCGCGTCTTTATCGAGCGGTTAACGCAATTGCTCGCTCTGCCACTGATGACGCCGCTCGGGTCCGCGCTTCCTCCCGATGAGGCTGTGGAATCTGCCCTGCGTGATGCTGTTTTGATGGCGAATGACGCGGTGTATCAGGCGAACCAGCACGGCGCGGGCGATATGGGCGCGACCCTGGTGGCATTTGTGATCGTCGGGGAGATGGCGTGGATCGCCAATCTCGGCGATAGCCGCGCATACGTGTTCGACGGGGTCACGCTGCGCCGCGCGACGTCCGACCATTCACTTGTGGAGCAACTCATCCTTGGCGGATTGGTCACGCCGGAGGAGCGCTACACGCATCCGCAGCGCAACCGCATCTTCCGCAGCCTGGGGGGCGAACCCAAGCCCGAGGCGGATATTTTCACCCAGAAGCTTCGCCCTGGAATGCGCCTGCTGCTCTGCTCCGATGGGCTGTGGGAGATGACGCATGACCCAGAGATAGAGCGCATCTTGCGTGAGACGGCTAACCCCTATGAGGCGTGCGAAGCCCTGATCGCCTCGGCCAACGCGAACGGTGGTGAAGATAATATTACTGCCGTCATCGCTCAGGTCGACGCGTGAGCCGCGACGAGGGAACGCTGTGATTCACTGGCAAGCTGCTTGCGTGCGACTCCGTATGGTCGTCCGGCGTGGGTCCACAACCCAATCGCGGCGGCTGCGTACACCCGTAGGAGACTATGAACACATACCCTGAGGTCCGGCGCGTCCCAGCAAGTTGAGCGATACAGCGGCGCGCGGGTCAAGGAGAGGAGCGCAGATACAATGGCGGGTGAAGTGACGCTGACGTGCCAGATGGGCCGTCCACGGGTGACGACGACAGGCAGCCCACAGCTCGCCTATGCGCTGGTGGAGGCGCGTGCGAACTCGGCGCAGGCGGCGATGGGCGCGGCCTCCGCCGCACGTATGCCGCTCAACCTGGCGCTGGTGCTCGATCACTCCGGTTCGATGCGCGGCGAAAAGCTGCGTAGCGTGAAAGACGCCGTGAAGCTGGTGATCGACCACATGAACGCGAACGACACGGTGTCGGTGGTCGTCTTCGATGACAATGTGCGCGTGGTCGTGCCCGCGCAGCCAGTGCGTGATCGTGAACTACTCAAGGCAGCGGTAGACGGCATCAAAGATGGCGGCGGCACCTCGATGTCGTTGGGTATGAATGTCGGCATGACGGAGTTGCGTAAGAACGCCTCGCCTCATGCGGTCAATCGCATGATTCTGCTTACCGATGGCGCGACCTACGGCGACGCCGATCGTTGCCGCCGCATCGCCGACGACGCGGGCGCTTCGGGCATCGGCATCTATCCGCTGGGCATCGGCGCGGATTGGGAAGAAGACCTGCTCGACAACATCGGCCAGCGCAGCAGTGGCCTGCCTGCCGAATTCATCCGCCGCCCAGAGGATGCGCTGGGTATCTTCCAGCAGCAACTCCAGAGCGCTGAGTCCGTCGCCGTTCGCAACGCGCAGTTGACGGTGCGCCTGTACAGCGGTGTCACGTCGCGCCGGGCTGTGCGTGTGCTGCCGATCATCTCAGATCTTGGCCCCAGTGTGCTCAGCGACACCCACGTGACGATCAGCCTGGGCGACATAGAGCGCGATACGCCTCAAGCTGTCTTGCTGGAACTGATGGTAGAGAATAAGCCCGCGGGTGTCTTCCGTATCGCGCAGGCGGAACTTTCCTATGAGTTGCCGTCGGGTGAGCGCGAGGTGTCGCGCAGCGACGCCATCGTGACGTTCATCACAGATCCCGTGCCGGCGGATGAGGCGAACCCGCAGGTGATGAACTATGCGGAAAAGGCCAATGCTCATCGCCTGGTGACGCGGGTGCTGGATGAGTATAAGTCGAGCGGTAAGGTGACCGTGCGGCTCAACCCCAGCGTGACACGTGTCCTCGACCCCGAAACGCAGCGCTTGCTCGATCAACTTCAGGCAGGTGGTAAGCTATCGGGAGAAGATATCAAGACCATCGGCTCGAAAACGCGCAAGTTGACACAGCAGTTCTAGCTGAGTGATCTGCGCGCTGTGCGGTCGGGGGGTCTCCGACTTCCTGCTTACATAGGAGATTTAACATGTCAGTGTATTGCTCTCAGGGACACGAGAACCCCGACGGTTCGATGTTCTGTGACCAGTGCGGGGAGGCGCTCGAAGCCGCTCCGGTCGCAGCGTCCGCGCCCAGCGACGACTATGATGCGCCCACCAGCCCGGCCAGCGCAGCCCAGGTGAACACGCCTCCGGTGGCTCCCGCGCCTGTGGCTCCGGCTCCTGTCGCGCCGGCTGCGACAACCGCTAAACTCGTCATCAAGGATGACGGCGCGGAGTTCCCGTTGGCGGGTAAGTCAGAGTACCTGATCGGCCGCGAGGACCCCGTCAGCAATATCTATCCAGATATCGATCTGACCCCGCACAAGGGCGAGGAGCATGGCGTCTCGCGTATGCACGCCAAGATCTACGCTCAGGGTTCGCAATACCTGATCGAAGACCTGAATAGCACGAACTCGACGTACCTCAACCGTCAGAAGCTGGCTGCCAAGACACCCACCCCCATCAAAGATGGCGACGAGGTGCGCTTCGGCAAGGTTGAGGCGACCTTCGCTACGGCCTAAGCTCGCATGGCTCGTTCAGGCGATGTCTCCGAATGCTCCCCTGGCTTCTCGGCTGGGGGAGCTTCTTTTTGCTTTCCACCTGGCGCAATCGCACGCCAGACTCCAACGGCCTTGTCGGACTGGGTATCAATCATCGAAGCCTATCTCTGCTCTCTTGACTGAAGATATGAGAGAAGCGACCCTCATTAACCGTAGTCTTGTATATGTCGTGGTGTATTCATCAATGGTTCTAGCGACTCTTGCTTGTCTCATCGTGATACACTGACGCCACGAACTACCCGCGATGATGGCGCGCGATGGGTTCGCGCGCCTTGTTACTGTACTCTCCCGCGTCATCTGTAGGGGGTAAGCATCCAATGGAATCGCGACAGACACCCAGCGCCACTTCTCACTCATCAACCACATTGCGCAAGGGCGCAGGCATCGTCATGGCTGCCTCGCTGGCGTTGCTGACGCTCGCTGGCTGTGGCTCGACTGGCGGCAACGGCTCGACCGGTGGGACAAGTTGCCCATCGAATTCCAACTGGCACCTGGTGAACGCTGGTAAGCTCACTATCGCCAGCGACACGACGTATGCGCCCGCTGAGTACAAAGATCCAAACAACCCAACGCAGTTCACTGGATACGACATGGATCTTGCTCGTGAGATCTCCAAGCGCCTGTGCCTGACGCCGAACATTCAGTCGGCCACGTTCGATAGCATCATTCCGGACATGTCTGCGGCGCCTCTGGGCCAGCAGAAGTATGACATGTCCATCTCGTCGTTCACCATCAATGATCAGCGCAAGGTCAAGGTGGATATGATCCCCTACCTGACCGCGGGTGAGTCGATCCTGGTACCAACGGGCAATCCGAAGAACATCAAGAGCTTCGACGACATGTGCGGCAAGACTATTGCGGTGCAGAATGGCACGGTAGAAGCGGATGAGGTTCACGACGCTAACGGTAGTGGCCCTGGCACTTCGGGTCAGAAGCCAGACTGCAAGAACGCGAATAACCTCATCAAGATCCTCTCGTACGATGATCAGTCTGTGGTTGTTCAGCAGGTGACGAGCGGTCGCGCCGACGCGAGCTACCAGGATCAGCCGGTCACTGGCTACTATGCCAAGTTGAGCAATGGTAAGCTGGAGACTGGTGGTATCACCGTTCAGCCGTCGCCCGAGGGTATTGTCGTTCGCAAAGACAATTCGCCGCTTGAGTCGGCCATCACCAAGGCGCTGAGCGACATGCGCGCCGATGGCACGTACAAGAAGATCCTCAGCAATTGGGGTGTCCAGGATCTCGCTTATCCGGCGTCCTAACGCTGTCCTGTCCTTGCGTGTGAATCTTCATTGTGGCCGTACTCTCGTAGTACGGCCACGGTGTGCTACATTCGAGACAAACGACCTGCCTGTGCGCTGCCTCAGAAAGTGAAAGGCGCCAACGTTGCGCTCTGGGCGCAATGATTGGTAAGTACGAAATAAAGGTGCGCTATGAACACCAATCCCATAGTCAAATTCTTCGAATATCTCTTTACCTTGAACGGCGCCTTCCGCTGGGACCTCGTCTTCAAATACATATTCAATGGCTACATCGTGCAAGGAGTCGTTGTCACTATCTTCTTGGCGCTTCTTGCCCAACTCATCGGTTCGCTCATTGGTTTGCTTCTGTATTTCTTGCGCCGATCGCGTCTCCGTATCCTTCGCTTGTTTGGCGGTACCTATGTGCTGCTAGTGCGCGGTACTCCGCTTCTAGTGCAAATCCTCTTTCTCAGCGTCTTCTTACAGATCATTCATGTAGATCGCTTCTTCGCGAGCATGGATTTGTTTGGCGCACTTGGATTTACCATTCAAGTGCCCTTTGACGCATTCTTCGCCGCTCTGGCCGCCCTTTCACTCAACGAAGGCGCCTATATGGCGGAAATTGTGCGAGCAGGTATCGACTCGATTGATACAGGACAAATGGAGGCGGCCAAGTCACTCGGCATGACGTATGGTGTGGCGATGCGCCGTATCGTGTTGCCCCAGGCGCTACGTGTCATTGTTCCTCCCCTTGGTAACGAGTTCAACGGCATGCTCAAGAACACGTCGCTCGCCTACGCGATTTCTGTCAGCGAGTTGCTGTACACGTCGTATAAAACGTTCGGGCCAGCCCTGGGCGCGACGCTTGAATTCCTTGTGATTGCCTCCTTCTGGTATCTCTTACTGACGACTGGATGGAGCATCGTGCAATCATGGCTGGAACGACGACTCAACGTATCCAACATCGATCCGGCGCAGTTGGCCAAGGTCAAGTGGTGGAGTCGATTGCTGGGCACGCGTGAACCAGCCACCGTTCCGGGATTGGCCCCAGTTGGCCCTACCCTCGAACACTGATAGTACGGCGCCACGGGATGCACAGAGTAAGCCAAGAGAGCGAGATGACACATGGCAACCGACTCAGAACAATCGCCGTCGAACCAGTCTGCTGGGGACGTGGGCACGAGCACAGCAGCGTATATGGTGGACGCGCAAGATGTTCACAAGTACTTTCACAATAACGAGGTGCTGCGCGGCGTCAGCATGAAGATCAAGAAGGGCGAGGTCGTCGTCGTCATTGGGCCGAGCGGCTCGGGCAAGACCACCTTTCTGCGCTGTATCAACCACCTGGAGAAGATCAATAAGGGGCGCATCTATATCGAAGGCGAGTTGATTGGCTACCGCGAGGAGGACGGCAAACTCATCGAGGATAGCGAGAAGAATATCGCCCACATGCGTTCTGAGATCGGCATGGTGTTTCAGCGCTTCAATCTCTTCCCGCACATGACCGCGCTGCAGAATGTCATGGAAGCGCCTGTGCAGGTCAAAGGGCAGGCGCCAGAAGAAGCCGAGCGCCGCGCGCGAGAACTGCTGGCGAAGGTGGGTCTGGCTGAGAAAGCCGATGCCTACCCAGCGCGCCTCTCCGGTGGACAGCAGCAGCGCGTGGCCATTGCCCGCGCGCTGGCGATGGACCCGAAGCTCATGCTCTTCGATGAGGCGACCTCCGCGCTCGACCCAGAACTGGTCGGTGAGGTGCTAAAGGTCATGCGCCAACTCGCGCTCGAAGGTATGACGATGATGGTCGTCACACATGAGATGAGCTTTGCTCGCGATGTGGCCGACCGTGTTGTCTTCATGGATGGCGGCGTCATCGTCGAGGAGGGCAAGCCCGCAGATATCTTCAGCAATCCGCGCGAGGAGCGCACCCGCGGCTTCCTCCGCAAAGTGCTGGAGGCGCACGAATAGGAGCGCCTCCAGCCTCTCAGCGCCCCTAGCTGCCTGAGAGCTTGGCTTCGCGGCGCGCTTTCTGCCGCTCGGCGGCTTCCCGGTCAGGTGGGGTGAAGCCAGCCAGGAAGCGCGCTTTGAACTGCGCGAACGTCCCCTCCAGAATCGCGGCGCGTGCGTCCTGCGCCAACTTGATCAGGAAGCGCAGATTGTGAATGCTGGCGAGGCGATAGTAGAGCAACTCGCCACGGCTCTCGTCCTCTTCCGCACGAATCAGGTGGTGCAGATAGCCCGCGCTGAACGTGCGGCAGGTCCAGCAATCGCAGGTGGGGTCGATTGGTCCCTGCTCCTCGCGGAACCTGGCTCCGCGCACGTTGAGGCGGCCCTGCGCGGTGTAGAGTCCGCCTGTGCGCGCCGTGCGCGTGGGGAGCACGCAGTCGAACATATCGACGCCCCGCTCCATGCCTTCGAGCAGATCATCCGGTGAGCCGACGCCGAGCAGATGGCGCGGCTTCTCGTCGGGTAGTTCGGGGATAGTCGCTTCGAGCATGCTCCACATCAGCGGGCGCGGCTCGCCCACCGACAACCCACCAATCGAGAAGCCATCGAACGGCAGCGAGCCGATGAATTGCGCGCTCTGCGCTCGCAGGTCGCCATCCATCGAGCCCTGCGGGATGCCGAAGAGCGCTTGATCGCGTCGTTCGCGGGCGGCGAGTGCGCGCTCCGCCCAACGGTGCGTGCGCTCCGTCGCGGCGCGTCCTTCTTCGGGCGTGCAGGGATACGGCGGGCATTCATCCAGGGGCAAGATGATGTCCGCGCCGAGCAGCGCCTCGGTATGCATGACGCTCTCGGGTGTCATCGTGACGGGCGAGCCGTCGAGGTGTGAGCGGAAGGTGACGCCTGCGTCCGTAACTTCGCGCAGTTTGCCTAGGCTGAACACCTGGAAACCGCCACTATCGGTCAGGATGGGATGCGGCCAGCGCATGAAGCCGTGCAGGCCACCAAAGCGCGCGACCAACTCCGGCCCGGGCCGCAGCAACATGTGGTAGGTATTCGAGAGGATGATGCTTGCGCCGAGCGCCTCCAGGTCATCCGGCCCGACCGCTTTGACGGTAGCATGTGTGCCGACGGGCATGAAGACTGGCGTGCGAATGACGCCATGCGGTGTGCGGATGATGCCTGCGCGGGCGCGTGAATCGGAACTGCGACCGACGATGCGGAAACTGAGCGGCTCACCTTCGCGCAAAGGTGGTAGATCGTCGCTCTCGATGCTGGAGTGAACGGTATCCATGCTGCGGTTTGCTTCTCCCATGCCTATGGCTTGCCACTCAAGCCAACAGGAATGGTAACACAGCAGACAGGACAACCGCGCACTCGGTGACGAGTTGGCCGTGGTCGAGGTTGGGCAGCGTCACGACCTCGATGCCCGCAGCTGCTATCGCCTCGCGTTGCTCATCGAGTGCGGCAAGCGCTTGCGTGTCGCGTGTGCCTGTCACCACCAGCGCTGGGCTCCGCAGGTCGGAGGGCTGTATGGGCCGCCACGTCGTCATGCTGCGGATGGTTAGCAGCGTTGAACGCGCCGGGAACGCGAGGGCGCGAGCCCGCTCCTCGGGCGACACGCCGAGCGCCGCCACCGCAGCCTCAGGATCGGTAGATTCCTGCGCTTGCGCAAGTGGCTCCAATCGGGCAGCGGCTCCTGTGGCGTCGGCTTCGGTGAAGATGGGGCCGAACGCCGTACCGGCCATGACCGCGCGTGTCACGCGGTCGCTCGTCGCTGCAAGCTGGCGGGCGATTGTCGCGCCGTAGGAATGGCCCCACAGGATAGTGTGCTGAGCGCCCAACGCATCTGCGACGGCCATAACGTCATCGAGGATGCGCTGTTCCGCATAGGCGGTAGGGACGGTAGGCGCGTCGCTCTCGCCGAAGCCGCGCGTGTCCATGGCGGCGACCGTGAAGTGCGGAGCCAGCGCGTCGAAATATCCCGACTGTCGCCAGTAGCGACGACTGCCAGAGAGGTTATGCAAGAGAAGCAGCACGGGTCCCGCGCCTTCACGCTCGAAGGCAATGCGCGTCCCATCTGACGTGGTGACGAATTCTGTCATTCTTGTAGCCAAATCATTCCTATCCGCATGAGTCCGGGCGCGGCGCTACTTGCTATGCTCACGCATGAATTCGATGACATGGCGGTCGAGCTGCGTAGCGGATGGGTCGTGGCTCAGGCGCTCTTCCAGATTTTCGCGGGCGCCGTACGTTTCGAGCGCCTGGTACGTCGCATCGTCATAGTGGCCCGACGCTGGCCCGTGGTAATCTCCGCTGTGCGTCAGTAATGTCTGGAGTTCTGTGGTCAGCGTGGCGTCGAGCGGCAGCAGGTCTGCAGGTGTGGGTTTGAAGAAGTAGAGTTCGTGCATGTCGAGCAGGCGACCCAGTTCGACGATCGGGCTGACGTGGTCGTCTACCCGCAGGTCGATGAAGCGGTCGTTATAGCCGCCGTAGCCGCCACCTGCCCGCACGACGACCAGCGCCGCCGATTGCATCCCACGACTATCGCCGCCCGCCGCCTGACCAGCCGCCAGCGCCGCGACGAGCCGCCGCCACAGGGGGCCGCGCTCCGCCTGGAATGTGCTGGCCAGCGCTTGCACCGTGGCCTCGCCCACAAGGATGTTGCCTTGCGCGGCGAAGTTTGGTCCCGCGATGCCGCCAGCCCATGTGTAGCACTTCGAGCCAGTGAACGTCGCGCTTCGTCCCTGCGCGTCGACGATGCCCGCCTGCCGATCCTCCGCTTGCGGGTCATCGGCGGTGAGCGCTTGCATTGCCTGCTCCGCCGAATGGCCGGCCTCTAGCAGCGCCAGTCCACGTGGGCCATAGCTGGTGTTTGCCCATGCCTGTGTGGCGACGGCGCCAATGCCAGCTTTCAGCCAGGGAACGACCACGCCGACGCCGAGGAATTTCGATTGCACTGCGATGCCGAGATCACCGTTCTCCGGATCGCGCCCGACAATCGAGAATGTGCTGACGAGCCGATCTATGCGTTGCGAATCCACCTGTACTTCCCTTCGACTGCTTGCCGCCGTATTCACGCGCAGTGTATCACCTGTGGCCGCCGACGAGAGGGTGTGGCGTGCGGACTACTCAGCAGCCTGGGGGTCCTGTGTGGGAGGCGCGGAGATGGCGGCGGCCACGATGAAGAGCGCGGTAAGCGGCGCCGCGATGCCCAGCACGATGACCAGGGCCGTCGTGGTAGCGCCCTGCGCAAAGACGCCGATGCTCGCTGGCACGACGAGCAGGATGTAGAACAGGATCAGGACATCAAAGAAACTCGCTGTGGCTCGCATACCGCCTCCCGTGTGGCGCCTGTGTGTCCACGTCACGCGATGGCTGGTGATTGTCTCCGATAGCAGTCTCTGCGGCGATATGTGTCGCCTACCGTCGCGGATTCCTGGCGAAGAAGTCGCGCACGGCAGCGAAATATTTGTCTGGTTGCTCGATGTACGTCATGTGGCCAGCGTTCGGCAGGATCACGAGTTCGCTTCCGGGGATGCCCGCGTGCAATTCGCGCGCCGCGCGAGGTGTGCAGGTGCGGTCATGCTCACCGGCGAGAATGAGTGTCGGCTTGCTGATCTTGCCTAACTGTTCCTCATACTCGATAGCGTACTCGTTGGCCGCGAAATATGCCAGCACTTCGGGGGAATAGATCGCTTCACCGGCGGCGTCCGCCGCCACGTATCTCCGGTAGGCTTCACTCTCGACGCTGGCGAAGTGAAATGGCATCTGCATCGCCATCAGCCGGGCGACGTCCTCCTGCGTTCTGGCGTGCGGCTCCAGCGCCCATGAGTCTGTCACCTGCTGCCGTAACTCGATAGGCTCGAACGCTGCCAGATTCTCCTGAATCTCAGGCGCGCTCTTGCTAAAGCTCGCTGTGCCGCTGGAGATGATGTAGTGCGACGCGCCGCCTTGTTCGATGGCATGCGCCAGCGCTACGAAGGAGCCGAACGAATGGCCCAGTACGGCATAGTCTCGCAGCCCGAGCGCCGCTGCCATGCGCGTCACATCTGACGCGAACAGGCTGAGGGTCAGCGTGGCCGGGTCAACTCGCTGTGAGCGCCCTTGACCTCGTAAGTCTACATACAGCAGGCGGAAGGTATCGCCGAGCGAGTCCATCCACGGATGCATTTCCGAGTGATCGAGACCAGGTCCACCATGCAGCACGAAGAGCGGGTAGCCATCGTCCGCGCCGATGGGTAGGACAAACATTTGCACGCCATCTACAGAGAGTTCCATACGACTCCTCTACGTCTCTGGCCGTAAAGCGAGCCGCTCGACTATCTGCGGACGCGCTCGACGGTGGCGACACACTCGATATGCGAGGTGAATGGGAACATATCAACCGGCTGAGCGGATTTCAGCTCGTAGCCATTATCGCAGAGAATGCGGAGGTCGCGCGCCAGCGTAGAGGGGTCGCAAGACACATACACGATGGCGCGTGGTCCCAGCCCTGCCAATTCGATCAGCGCGCGTGGCAGGCAGCCGGAGCGAGGTGGGTCGATGATCGCCAGATCGACATGCTCGCGTTGTCGGCGCATCGTGCCGAGCATGCGTTCGAGCAAGCCTTCTTCCGAGCGCACATTCGTAACACCATTGAGTCGCGCGCTCTCTTTGGCGTCTGCCACGGCGCTTGGCTGCGACTCGATGGCGTGCACCTGCGCCACCCGCGCCGCCAGGAACAGTGAGAAGAGCCCGGCTCCGCTATAGCCGTCCAGCACGATGTCGTTTGGCATTGGCTGGAGCGCATTGATTGCCTGCTCGACGAGCACTGGCGTCTGCGTCGGGTTGACCTGGAAGAATGAACCAGCAGAGATGCGGAAGACGCGATTGAGCACGCGTTCGTGCACGAAATCTTGCCCGGCGATGACTCGTCCGCGCCCGCCTGGCAGGCCGAGTATGACGACGCCCGCGAGCCCGGGTACCTCAGAGAGTAGCGCGCTCGCCACGGCATCTGGCCCGCCATCATCCGCGAAGGATGAGCCGGGACGCGCCTCGATGGTCAGCAGTCCGCCGGGGCCATCACGATAGGTGTGGCCACTCGAAAGTGTCAGCGGGCCGGAGGCTTGTTTGCCGGGCGCCCCAACGGCGACCCGCAGCGTGAAGCGTTCGGTATATTCAAATGCGCGCTTACCCCAGCGCTGGCGCATCCATTCGCGCGTCCGCTGGTAGAGCACATCGAGTCGCGGATGCACGATGGGGCAGTCAGGCATATCCAGCACATCGTGGCTTTCCATGCGCCGGAATCCAATCGCGCCTGTGGGCGCAATCGCAAACTGAGCCACTGTGCGGTAGCGCCAGGGGTCTGTGTCTGGCGGCATGCCAATGGTTGGAAGGGTGGTGGGATCGCTGAACTTGCCGATACGCGCCAACAATTGTCGGACGATGTGCGACTTCCACTCCAGTTGGGCGGGATAAGCAAGGTGTTGCCACTGGAATCCGCCTGATTCGCCTAGCTCGGGGTAGCGCGGCTCAACTCGGTTGGGCGACGGTCTGAGCACCTCGACCAGGGTGGCGCGGGCATAGTTGGCGCGTTCTCGTGTCAGGCGCGCACGTACCAGTTCTCCAGGGAGCGCTCCCGGTACAAAGACCGCACGCCCTTCAAAGCGGCCGACTGCGTCTCCGCCATACGCCAGATCGTTGAGTTCGATCTCGATGATTTCGCCAGTGTCGTCGCGCTGAACCATAGTAGGCGGCGGGGTAGGTCGCTTGCCATTTTGCGCCACGCGGTCCACACCTCTGGCGTCGCTGTTGTCCCGCATACTTCTCGCCCCCGGCATCCGCAGCGCCACTATTTCGATGGACTATTGTCAGCCCTGCACTGGTGTCATAGATTTCTGTACAGGGCATTCTAGCACACCACCCTTACGCGTCCGGCATTTGGGCCACTCCGCTCGTCCGCCAATGTGAAGATCCTTCATCCATTTCTACATTTATTTGTCGTGTTTCATGTGCGGATTCTTCTCATCGTGCGTCTCTAGTCATAGATGGATTCACAGGAGTGAGTTACAAAGTGTGAACTGCGCCACAGCATTGCACGTCCGGTTGCTGTCACACTTGCGAAGCGTGTAGCGTCTAGCTCTGCCTCGATGCGATGAGGTGGAGGCTTGACGCGCTAACAGCAAGGCAGGGGGGCGATATCATGGACGTCGAGGGTACCGACTCCGCACGCGAAGAACTTGGGATACCAGCGCATGCCAGCCAAACGCATACTTCGACTCTGCAAGATATGGCCGAGTCGTTTCCCGAGGAATCGGACGAGCCAACGGTTGAGCACAAGGCGTGGTTGAAGGATGACGACTACTGGCAACGTTCGACTTACATCGCCGTCACCGGACGCCAAACAGTGTCGCTCAAGCAGACGCGCCCTCTGCCACGGCCAGACCGCTTTCGCAAATTCTCTCTCTGGCGCAGCGTGACCATCTTTGGGCTGACCATCGCATTGATTGTCCTGATACCACTGGGTGTCATCTTCGCGCAGCGTACCGCTTCGGAGCATCTCAAATTGCCAACGTCTATTCCAGGACTCTCCCCGACCGTGACGCCTGTGAGGACGCATACCATCACGCCGACGCCGAAGAAGTAATCAGTCGGCGTGGGGCGCCGTGAGCAAGCTCCCATGATATACTGCGGCTAATAGCGCGGAACGGCAGGCGTATGGCTGTGCGCCAGCGCGGGAGCAAGCGAATGACGAATCTCCGGACTGAGAGCGCGGTCAACATCGGGAAGATTGTGCGCTCAGAGTCGCACGTGCGCTACACCTGTCAGGTGTATGGCCCCGGCGAGACCGCGGCGCCGCCGAATCCCAACGACTACGCATTTGGCGCGTTTGTCCGTGTGCCGCTGCGCGCTGGCTCTGCGCAGCCTGATACGCTGGCGCCGCTGCCTGGCGATGCGATCACGACTGTCGGCGCCGCCACATCCAGCGCGGGGTGGGCGATTGGCCTGATCTACGATACCATCCTGCTCAACCCTGCCTTCGGAACACTCGGCCCGCGTCTCTCGAATGATGAGCAGGTCGAGTTGTTTTCACCTGACTATCTTGCTGAGCGCGCTGTGTTGGTCTCAATTCTCCTGCTGGGCGCGGCGCCCGCGAACATGCGCGGCCGGATGTCGCATGGTGTGCCTCCGCTCGCGCTCGACCTGAGCGCAGTGGTGAGCACCCTCAACGATGACGAGATTCGCGCATTCCACTTCTACCCCGATACCCCACGCAGCCAGCCGTACCTCCACATGGGCTATCTGCCGCATGCTGTCGCGCAGGACAATCCGCTGCTGCCGATGGCGATGCTGCGGGTAATCGAGCGGCTCGAAACGCTCTTTCCGCAGCAGCAGGCGTTGCTTTCCATCGTCAAGCGCAACTTCGCGTGGCGGCTGAAGGTACAATCGGCGGGCTAACCGCTACCAGGCGGACCAGAGCAGCGCGGCGCCCGCGCAGAAGGAAGATGGAAGAGGCAGATGCAGCAAGCAAACGGGAGCCAAGCGGCGCCGGTGGGCATCACCAAGGGACCAGGCGATACCATCCACGAATACACCTTCATCTCGCGCGACGATGATCGCTTGCTGAAGAACGGCGAATACGTCTATTACGAGCTGGATGGCGCCACGGCGAGCGGGAATGGCGCGCATGCGGCCCCGCGCCGGGTGTTGGGGCGCATCCTGCGACGTGACCCGGTGCAACTCTTTCCCGATACCTTCCTCTCCGAGCCGGGAGTCTCGCCGGCTGAGGTGGCCGCGCTCGTCGGCTACGACCAGCGCACGAGCGACCTCTTTGAGCTCAGCGTCGCGATCATGGGCTACTATGACACTGGCCTCGGCTCCTTCGTCAATCCGTGGATACCGCCAAGCTCTGGCACGCCGATCTATCTTGCCGACGACGCCTGGCTGACCTCCGTGCTCTCGCGCAAGCGCTCGCATGCGCCGGGAAGCGCGCTCGTTGGGTCGCTGCTCACGCGGCCCGATGGGGCAGCGCCCATTGTGCTGGATGTCAAAGACCTCGTCAGCACACATCTCGCCATCATCGCTAGCACGGGCGCGGGCAAGAGCTATCTCGCGAGCGTCATCATCGAAGAGTTGATGCGGCCATACAATGGCGCGGCAGTGCTGGTGATCGATCCACATGGCGAGTACAGCACACTCGAAGAGATCGCCAACAAGAGTGAATTCCGTGACGCGCAGCCAGCGAGCGCACAACGCAACGGGTCGCAGCGTCCACCATATAAGGCGACGACCCTCTTCAAGCGACACGATCAGGTGAAGGTGCGACTCTCGACGCTGACGCTCGCCGACATGCGCTATCTGCTGCCCAGCATGACCGACAAGCAGCACCACTTCCTTGGCCGCGCCCACGACAGCCTGCGCCACAGCAAACGAGGCCAGCCCTGGACGGCAGAGGACCTGAAGCGCGCGGTGTCTGACGTGGCGCGCACCTCCAACGAGGATAGCGGCGATGACAGCGGCAACAGCACGGTCGCCGCGCTCCACTGGAAGATCGATGAGCGATTCGGTGACAACAACGTGGTCTTTGATCCGCACTTTCATCTCGATCTGAAAGAGGCGCTGCGCCCCGGCCAGTGCACGGTGCTACAACTCAACGAGGTGGATGAGCGCGACCAGCAGGTGATCGTGGCCACACTGCTCCGCCGCATCTACAATGCGCGTATCGCGACAGATCGCGGGAAAGTGCATGAGGGCGACGAACGATACCTGCCGTATCCCGTCTTTGTGCTGATCGAAGAGGCGCACCACTTCGCGCCGCACGGCGATGAGGTCGTGACGACAGCCATCTTGAAGCAGATTCTGGCCGAGGGACGCAAGTTTGGCGTCGGCGTCGGACTGATCAGCCAGCGGCCGGGCAAACTTGACGCCGATGTGCTGAGCCAGTGCCTGACGCAGTGCATCATGCGCATCGTCAACGAGGTGGACCAGAAGAGCGTCGGCGCGGCGGTCGAGGGCGTGGGACACGAACTGCTCGACAACCTTCCGTCGCTGTCGAAGGGGCAGGCGATCATCGCGGGCGCTGCCGTCAATACACCGGTCATTTGCCGTGTGCGTTCGCGCATCACCCCCCATGGCGGCGAAAGCAAAGACGCGCCAGCGGAGTGGAGCGCCTATCACGGCGCCCATGCCACCGATGAGCGCCAGCGCGGCGCCGCCATCCTCCAGCGCAACGACAAGCCCTTCAGCATCTTCAAGTCGGAGGACTAGGCACGGTAGGCTGCGCTTCTACTTCGGCTGCTCGACCAGCGCATTCCATTGAGGGGACGAGCCATCAGTCGTGATGGTGGCCGTAACGGTCATTGTGCGCCCTGCCCATGCCGTGAGTAATTGCATCTGATCGCGTTGCTGCGGACCCGCGCTCTCTGCGCACCTGCTCGTGAACGAAAAGGCGTCGCTCACGCTGAGCGTCACGGAGGAATGCTCGCCAGCGCGACCGACGCAGCTGAATAAGACCACTACCCGCGTGTCATGCGAGAGCGTGAATGTCCCAAGGGTCATTGTCATCGTGTTTGTTACCGTCGTTGTTACTGTTCCCCCTCCACCGATCACCTGTGGTCCACCTAGCTGTAAGCCATCCGCTCCGTGCACGACAGCCACCCAGCCGGGGTCAGCGCTAAGCGTCGGTAGGCTAGTAGCTCCTGATTGGCTAGCTGCGCTGACGGTCGCCTTTGCAGCGGCCGTAGCGGTTGAAAGATATCTGGCCGCTGCCGGAGGAGGAGTGTCGCACCCGGCCAGCGCCACAAAGACCACCAGCGACGCCAGAATCGCGACTCCATACGCCCAGGGTACGCGCGCTGCGGCTTCTTTGCTCGGTGTGGTCATCGGTTCTCCACTTTCCTTAGTTGGTGGGAATCGGCTCATATACGCCTTTCCCTTCCTTTTCTGATTGCAGTATACACGGGTGCGTGATAGGCGCGTGTGGTATTCTTGAGGATGTTCGCGCGGCCACTTGACGCCAGACGCGACACGCCACAACGCGACTAAGATGTGACATAGACGACCCGGAACAATTCCCGGAAACCGTACGACGATGTACAAGGGAGCGACCCACATGGCTGATAGCGTCATTGACTCCGCCGAGCATACGACGCGCCGGAAGCCGCACGGCAGCGTGCCGCAACCGTCCGCGATGGACCTCTACAACATTGACCACCTGCTGACCGAAGAAGAGCGGATGGTGCGCGATACCGTGCGCTCCTTCGTCAAAGGACGCGTGCTGCCGATCATCTCAGAGCACTTCGAAGCGGGCACGTTCCCGCGCGAACTGATCGCTGAGGTGGCCGACATGGGCCTGCTGGGCATGCACCTGGACGGCTATGGGTGCGCTGGCCTAAGCGCCGTGAGCTATGGCCTTGCCTGCCAGGAACTGGAATACGGCGATAGCGGGCTGCGTTCGTTCGTCTCAGTGCAGGGGTCGCTGGCGATGTTCCCCATCTGGGCCTACGGCTCGGAAGAGCAGAAGCAGCGCTGGCTACCGAAGATGGCCAAGGGCGAGGTGATCGGCTGCTTCGGGCTGACCGAGCCAGACTTCGGCAGTAATCCCGCTGGCATGCTGACCCGCGCCGTGAAGGAGGGCGACAGTTACATCCTCAACGGCTCCAAGATGTGGATCACCAATGGCAGCGTGGCTGATATTGCGGTCGTCTGGGCGCGCGCTGAGGATGGTATCCGCGGCTTCCTGGTCGAGAAGGGTACGTCGGGCTTCACTTCCAGCGATGTGCATCACAAGCTCTCGCTGCGGGCCTCGGTGACCTCTGAATTGAGCTTTGCCGACTGCCGTATTCCCGCCGAGAACATGCTGCCGAATGTGCGCGGCATCAGGGGTCCGCTGGGCTGCCTGGACGAGGCGCGCTTCGGCATCGCCTGGGGCGCGAATGGCGCGGCGATGGCCTGCTATGAAGCGGCAGTGGACTACTCGAAGACGCGCGTGCAGTTTGGCAAGCCGATTGGCGGCTTCCAGATTACGCAGCAGAAGCTGGCGATCATGGCGACAGAGTTGGTGAAGGCGCAATTGCTGGCGCTGCAACTCGGTCGTTTGAAGGACGAAGGTCTGGCGCATCCGGTGCAGGTGTCGCTGGCCAAGCGCAACAACGTGCGCGAGGCGCTACGAACGGCTCGCGAGGCGCGCAGTGTGCTGGGCGGCAACGGCATCACGCTGGAGTATCCCGTCTCCCGCCACATGAACAATCTCGAATCGGTCTACACCTACGAAGGCACCGACGACATCCACACGCTGATTCTGGGCCAGGCCATCACTGGCCTGAGCGCCTTCAACTAGCGCGCCGACAGTTGCCCAATGTCACCAGCGCCCGCCTCTGCATTTGCGAGAGGCGGGCGCTTTGCTGTAGGTGAAATCAAGGGCAAGTGAGCGGCTTCGGGTCCGTGGGCTGGAAGGTCGCGAGCGCGGCATCGAGAAGCGCCTTGTCCGCTGATACGGTGGAAGCGGGAAGTGGGGTTGGCGTCGGCGGAGGTGTTAGAATCAACGGGCCACCTGAGTGCATTGGCACGAGCACGCCGGGAATGACCTCGTCAATCTGAAAGTGCGCGCCGCCTGACTCGAACATGATGACCGCGATCAAACGATCAGTCGCCGGGTATCCATTGAAGGTTGCGGTTTCGCTCGCACGCCCATTGCACATCATCGCGTGTGCGACGGGCGTGTTCGGGAAAGGCATCGCGTTGACGCTGATCGAAGCGCTTGCGGCGCCCAGCGTGGGATCGCTGAACTGTACCATCTCATCTTGCCCGCCGAAACTACCGTCACGGCCACCTTCGCTGTACGAGCCGGTGTGGACCGTAGCCGTCCATCCCGGCGGCAACCGCATAGAGAAGGCCCCAAGCGGATCGTGATAGCTTTGCCAGGTCGCCGACGATACCGAAGCCACTTGACTCGACATAGGGTTGCCTGGCGCTGGCGACAGCCCACCGTGCCGCGAGAGCAGGACCACGCTAAATCCCGCCACCAACCCGACAACCAACGTGATCATCAGCGTCGCGCCCATCCATCCGCGCCACTCTGGCGCCACAACCGCATCGCCCTGCCCTTGGTTGGGCGCATCAAATTGCTCCATGATTTTGCCCTCCGTCTGGTTTCGCGCGCACGACTTTCCTACTACCATGAGCAAGCCCTCTGCGTATGTCTTACTACTTTGACGCTTGGGCACTTGGGAAGTTTCCAGACGGCTGCGCCACCGCCGCCTCGGGCTCAGCAGACGACGCCTCGGGTTGGATGCGTTCGATGGTGAGCCAGAGCGGGCCGAGCAGCAGACTGACCATGGCGACGAACAGCGTTCCACGCGCGCCGATGGATTGGCCCAGCGCCGCGCCCAACGCCAGCCCTAGCAGCGTCGCAAGTCCACTGAGCACACGAATACTGGCGTTGATGCGTCCCAGCGCGCCTGGCGGGCTGATGGTCTGCAGCGCTGTCACCTGCGCGATGTCATAGATGATGTAGCCCGCGTCGCCGAGTTGAGCCACGCACAGCAGCGCTATCGCCAGCCATGCCGGCCCACCCGCCAGCGGAATCGCCC
>DASVZC010000114.1:0-80846 GCA_036391835.1 Ktedonobacterales bacterium
GGCGATGGTCCACCGCATCGGCCCGCTGGCGATTGGCGAGTGCGCCGTCGTCGTGGTGGCCGCTTGCCCACATCGTGGCGAGGCATTCGACGCCTGCCGCTATGCGATTGACACGCTCAAAGCCAACGTGCCGATCTGGAAGAAAGAATTCTACGAAGACGGCGAAGAGTGGGTCGAAGGCTAGCGAGCCGCGACCAATCGAGAACGATACAAGAACAGCGGAGAGAATACCAGCATGAAATTCGGCGTAGTCGTCTTCCCCGGGACGTGGAGCGACAAAGATTGCCTGCGCATCCTGGGTCCGGTGATGGGGCAGGAGACGGTCGCCATCTGGCACGAAGACACCGACCTGCAGGGCTGCGATGCAGTCATCCTGCCGGGCGGCTTCTCCTATGGCGACTACCTACGCGCGGGAGCCATCGCGCGGTTTGCTCCGGTGATGGGCGCGATTAGCTCATTCACCGAGCGCGGCGGGCTGGCGTTGGGCATCTGCAACGGCTTCCAGATTCTGCTGGAGGCTGGTTTGCTGCCGGGCGCGATGCTCCGCAACGCCAGTCTCGAGTTCCGCTGCCAGTGGACGAATCTGCGCACGGAGAACGCCAAGACGCCCTTCACACGCAATCTGCGCTCTGGCCAGGTGATTCGCATGCCAGTCTCGCATGGCGAGGGCAACTACTTCGCCGACGACGCCACACTCGATGCGCTGGAGGCCAGCAACGGTATCCTCTTCCGCTATTGTGAGCCAAACGGCGACCTGACGGAGAACGCCAATCCCAATGGCTCGCGCCGTAACATCGCAGGCATCGTCAACGCATCGCGCACGGTCGCTGGCATGATGCCGCACCCCGAGCGCTGCGGTGAGGCGCTGCTCGGTGGCGAGGACGGCAAGTTGATCTTCGGGTCAATGCTTGCGGCGCTTGCCGAGCGCCAGCCAGCCACACGCTAGGTCGTTCGCTCCGACCATCTTCCAGACGAGGTTTTCGATGACCCCACAGGATCCACGCTTCGCGCAGGCGGTGGAGTTGACCACCGCAACCTATGACCAGTCGGCGCGAGACTACGCCGAACGCAACGAACAGATGAGTCCGTACTGGGCTGAGCGGATGGAGCAGTTCCTCGCGCTGCTCGGCGAGGCGGAGGAGCGTCGCCCCATTCCCGATCTGGGCCGACCGGGTGACGACATCTCGCTGGAAGAGTATCTGAACTTCATCCCGCTGCTCGACGCTGGCTGTGGAACAGGACGCGACGCTCGCGCCTTCGCCGCGACGGACCTGCCAGTGCTGGCAGTAGACCTCTCGCAAGGGATGCTGGACGAAGCAGGTGAGCGCACGGCGCGCCGCCTACCAACGGGCTCCCTTCGCTATGCGCTGATGGACATGCGCCACCTTGACCTGCCGGACGCCAGTTGTCGTGGTGTCTGGTGCTCCGCCTCGCTGCTGCACATTCCCCTGCGAACGGCGCCGCGCGCGATGGCGGAACTGGCGCGAGTCGCTCGCCCGGGCGCGCCGGTCGCCATCTTCCTCAAGGAGCGTGCGCCAGAGGGCGAAGCCGAGCGCTACGAACCGTACCCCACATCATCCGCTGAGAACGCCAGGCGATTCTACGCCTATTACACCGCCGATGAGGCGCGGACGCTGGTGGAAGGCGCCGGGCTGGAAATTGTCTCGGTTGATGTCTCGCAAACACTGGACCACACCCGCGAGCATCACTGGGTCAGCGTCCTTGCGCGCCAGCCCTAAACCAGGCGATCAGCCAGTCCATCAGTCGGACCACAGGCGCCCCAACGGTCCTGCCTCCGACGCCTTGGTTTGACGTAGATTGGTATACTGGCGACGTGCGCGTGAATCACACAAGCGCGTGGATAGCCGCGCGGCCGCCAACGAGGATAGCGCACGCGGCCGCGCTCCACGCGCTAAGGGCAGCAAGGGAATGAGCGTGACGCACCCACGGAGTCCACGGGGCGCCGCGTCGGTAACGGCGCCACTCGGAGAACTGACACTGTCGGAAAAAGAGAGTGTCTTCCATATTCCACGTGCAGGTGACGTGGCGCTGCTCGGTGTGCTCATCGCTGTGCTGCTGGGCAATGGCATCTGGCTCTGGCGACAACTTGGCAGCGATAGCCACGCCGGGCGCGCTATCTTCTTCGGCATGATGCTGCTCTGCGCCTACTGGTGCGGTGTGGTCTACACCTTCAAACTCTCCCTCTCGGTGCGTGTCAGCCCGCGAAGCATCAGCGTGGTGCGTGGACCCTTGCGAGTCGAGATTCGCTGGGCGGACCTCTCGCGTCTGATGGAGCGCATCCAGACACTCGACGGCAGGCGCTATCGCTGGGTGATCGCCGTCGCGAGCGATGGTCGGCGCATCAGCGTGCGCGAAGACGCTATCGGTGATTACGCGCGTTTCCGCCGCGAAGCCTACGAACGCTACCGCTTGTATCGCGACCACGGCGGCACCTGGGGCGCGACCGGAACTGGGCCATTCGTCGCCAAAGAAACCATGCGCGACGAGGCGCAGTGGTGGAGCATCGCCGCGCTAATGCTCACGCTGCCAGGGCTCTATTTCATGTTCCTGCTGCCAGAGACGAATCCGCTGGGCTATATCCTGGTTGGCGGCGCAGCGCTCTGCCTGCTGCTGTTGCTGCGGGCATTCTTCCAGCGCCAGACCTACAGAGTTGACCGGGCCGCGATCGAGTCGCGCAGGCTGCTGAGTCGCACAAAACTGCCATGGGGCAGTGTCTCTAAGGTCGAGCGTGTGCGGCATCCAGTGAGCGGCCTCCTGCTCACCGTTGTCGCGGCTGGTCGCATGCTCTTGCGTATTGTGTCGCGCGCTGACATGGGCATTCGCAACTTCACCTGGGCGCCACGTGTGCCAGAATATCTGATTCTGCGCGGCGGCGGGCGTCAAACACGCGTGCGCCTACACCGGCTGATGCAGCCAGATGAACTGCTCGCGTGGATTGAGTTCTACGATCAGGTACGGCGTGCGCGTGCAACCAGCGGCCCACGCGTGAGTGGAGCGCCCGCGACTACGCCTGTCTCACCGCAGATGAGCGCGACGGCGGCAGCGGCGGCGAGCGAGTCTGACCTTTCCGACGGGGAAGGGCCGCTCGATCCTTGGGGCAATGGTCGCCAGGGCGAGCCAGTCGCACCGACCGAGTCAGCTCCTGCCGCGCCATTTACCTCCAGTGCGCCAACCGCGCGACGGCTCACCGACTTCGCTGCGCCCGCCAACGGCGGCTTTACGCGAGCAACCAGCGGCGCGCGTCCCAGCGACAACGATCTCAACACGTTCGATCACGCAGACATGCCGACCGTTCGCACGCCTGCCGCCGAGCAGGTCGATCAGGACGACGCATGGCTGCGGGAGACGGGCGCACAACCCAACGTGGGTGGACGTATGTCCACCCCAGCGCCTGCGCCAGTCGATCACGGGAATCAAGGCGATTACGGCAATCACGGCGAACGCCCAGCGAGTCCCTGGGACGCGTACATCATGGATCATCTCGCCGCCACGCCGACGCCGGCCGCCCCCGAGCCATGGAGTACACCGCCCCCTGCCGCTTCCAGCGCGCCCGAACCCGAGCACGGATATCGCACAGGCGGCTGGCGCGACCTCTCGCTGCCGACTGAACTGGAATCGCAGCCATTCGTTGCGACGCCAGCCTACCAGCCACCCGAGCAACCCGCGGAAGCGCCGCGCCAACGCTGGGCGGACGCCTGGCGTAATGAGCCGCAGGAGCCACGCGCGCAATGGCAGCCACGCGAACCCGTCGTTCCGGAGCGCCCAGCGGAGCCAACTCCGGCGCCAGCGCCAGCGGAACCCGGATATACGTACGCGGAGCCATTCGATACGGGCCTCGGCACGGGCCTCGGCGAAGAGCCTGACGCCTACGAGGAAGACCAGCCTACCACCGAGGTCGAGGCGGCTCCAACTCCGTGGCGCGAAGAAGGATGGCAACCACCTGCGCTACCACGCTTCGGCCCGCAACGCGACGAGCCACGCGAGTAGTGAGGCGACGGTGATACCCAATCATGCACGAGATTTTGCGAACCGCTTGTCAGGCCCCATCCAACCAATTAGTATGACAACACGTACATCCCTATGGCGACATCTCGCGGTGGAGCGCCGTTTACGAACCTGCGACTTCGGAGACGTGTCCATCGGTCGCTGACCCAGAAGGGAGCACACCTTGTCTACTTCGTCCAACCAGGGATCACCCGGTTCCAGTGTGAACTCCAAAATCAACGCATATCAGGCCATCGCACATCTGCCCCGCACGATGAAGGTCGCTGGCGCTGTGCTGCACGACAAACGCGTCAACTTCGTCCCGAAGGCGATGTTTGTTGGTAGCATCGTGTTCATCCTCGCGGCCCTGCTGACACCAGAGGCGCTGGCGGAATTCGTCGCGGTCGTGCCAGGGGTAGGCGATATCATCGCCGCTCTAGGCATCCCAGTTGACGGCGCGATTGACTGGCTGGCGATGGGTGTCGCCGCACTCAACCTGATGAGACTCTTCCCACAGGACATCGTGAACGAGCATTTCGACGCAGCGGTCGCGAAGGGTAAGCCCACCGGCAAAGTCGTCGACGCCGATCCTGTTCACTAGGGAATACTCGAAACCATAGAGAGCCCGGCAGGCGTGTATCGCCGCTCATGGGCGCATAGAGGGATGCCCGTGCAGCGAAGTCTCCCGGCGGCGCGCCGCCTGCTCCGCGCGCCGCTTCTTTTGGCGCTGTTCGCCGCTGTGCTGCTGGCGGGCTGTACGTTCCATCCAGGGGGCGCGCAGATCGCCTATCTCAATGGCGACCAACTCTGGACAGTCAACCCCGACGGCTCGCTGCCGCGCGAACTCGCCCCGCAGGATGTGCGCGGATTCGCATGGTCACCCGACCACCATGAACTCGTCTTCCGCTATGGCGCCGCTACCGCCGAGAACCTTCCTGGCGCGACCTGGGCGCCGAGCGAAGGTGTCTCAGAACTCGCCACGACGAGCATCAGCGGCGGCCAGCCGTTGCAGATCACACCGACCGCGCCACATCTCGCCCGTAGCGACGCCTGGTGGGACCCACAGGGCAACCGCCTGCTGTACCGCGAATATGTGCCAGGGGCCGGGCTCATCTCCGCTATCTACATCGAGTCGCAGAATGACCAGCCCGTGGGCATCGCGCGCAAGGTCGCGATTGACGCCGCGACGCTGCCCACCCTCTCACCTGATGGCTCGCGTGTCGCGGTGATCGACCCACAGGGCGGCGTACATGCCGGGACGGCATCGCAGCCAGGCGACACGCTGGCGCAGAACGCGCTGATCCGCATGTCAACAGATGGGCTGCCCGCGCATATCCTCTGGCGGCCTGGCCACGATGCGCTGGTCTATTTCACGGCTGGCGACAATGGCGCGACTACTCTCAACCTGCTCGACCTCGCCACACATCAGAGCCAACCTATCACCTACATGAGCGGCCTGCGCGACGCGGCGTTCTCGCCCGACGGCTCGCTGCTGCTGACGGCGGGCCCGACTGGCTACCTCATCTGGCCGATTGATGGGCCAGCGCCGCGCGCGGTCATTCCCGAGTCTGACCCACTGGCGCAAGCCTATTGGTCGCCCGATAATCGCTGGCTCTTGGTGGAAGATCACACCAGCGTGCGGCTGATTCGCACGAGCGACTGGAGCGTGCAGGGGACACTGACCTATGCGGCGCCGCTGCCACAGCCGCAGGTGAACGACACAACGCTCTGGCGCCCCGCTGCGAGCAGTCCGTGGAGCGCTGATAGTTCGGCGTTCACATTCGCCAGTGGCGCGGCGGCATGGCAAGGCCAGCGGCTACTTGCGCCACCGAGCGGCGCCGTGGCGGGCCTCTACGTCGAGCGAGTAGACCAGAACACGACGCAGGGCGCGCCCACGCTGATCGCCAGCGGAAACATCAGCGCGCCCGGCTGGAGCGCGCCCGACCCCTCGACGACGCTGCTCATGGCTGTGGCGTAGGAGTGACCTCACCTCCAGCCCCTCTCCCTCGGGGAGAGGGGAGCAGATTGCCTGCTAAAGCAGCGCCTGCCCCCTTCTCCTCATATGAAAAGGGGCCCCCGCGAGCGAGCAAGGCAAGGGCTAGAGGGTGAGGTCATTCTTCGCATGAGTACAACATGCGGCAATCTCCGCGATGAGATCGGGCAGGCGAGTGAGAGCATCCTCATTGCTGAATCGGCGAATAATCAGGCCCAGCGCGGTAAGCGCAGTGTCACGCTCACTATCGTATTCCACTTGTTCATGATGGACAGAGCCATCTAGTTCGATCACGAGCCGTGCGGCGTGGCAGTAGAAATCAACGATGAAGCCAGCAATCACTTGCTGTCGGCGGAATCGGAAGCCGAGTACACGTCCACCACGCAGCTGCTCCCACAGTGCGCGTTCCGCTGGGGTCATATCTTTGCGAAGTTCACGCCAGCGGAGCAGTTTGACGTCGCTTGCCAGTTGCCCACGCACTGGATGGAACTCAGTCATACATCTAGGGCGTCTCCAGACCTACCTCACCCCAGCTCCGCTCCCAGTGGAAGAGGGGCGACGTATAACAGACTATCAGCTAGACTTTACCCTATTCCCCCTCTCCTCGCGGGAGAGGGGGAATAGGGTGAGGTTATTCCTGAGGCAGCATGGGAATCTTCACGCCACGCTCGCGGGCGACCTTGATCGCCTCGGGATAGCCCGCGTCTGCATGGCGGATGACGCCCATGCCGGGATCGTTGGTCAGCACGCGCGAGAGCTTTTCCGCCGCCTCGTCGGTGCCATCCGCGACGATGACGACGCCCGCATGCAGCGAATAGCCGATGCCCACGCCGCCACCGTGATGGAATGACACCCATGATGCGCCGCCCGCCGTGCTGGTCAGCGCATTCAGAATGGGCCAGTCAGCGATGGCGTCGGAGCCGTCGCGCATAGCTTCCGTCTCACGGTAGGGGGACGCGACCGAGCCGGAGTCGAGATGGTCGCGACCAATCACGATGGGAGCCTTCACCTCACCGCGCCGCACCAACTCGTTGAATGCCAGGCCAGCCTTGTCGCGCTCGCCATAGCCTAGCCAGCAGATGCGCGCGGGCAGCCCCTGGAAGTGGATGCGCTCCTGCGCCATCTTGAGCCAGCGCGCAAGTGAGGCGTTCTCGGGGAAGAGCCGCAGCAGTTCCTCATCCGTGCGGCGGATGTCCTCTGGATCGCCGGAGAGCGCCACCCAGCGGAATGGCCCACGCCCCTCGCAGAACTGCGGGCGAATGAAGGCTGGCACGAAGCCAGGGAAGTGCATGGCGTCCTCGACACCGACACGCAGCGCCTGCCCACGCAGGTTGTTGCCGTAGTCAAAGACCACCGCGCCCATCTCGTCGAAGTCGAGCATCGCGCGGACGTGCTCCGCCATCGAGGCGAGCGAACGCCGCTCATATTCTTCGGGATTCTTCTCGCGCAGTTCTGCAGCCTGCTCCATCGAGAGTCCAGCGGGGATATAGCCATTCAGCGCGTCGTGCGCAGAGGTCTGGTCGGTCACGAGGTCCATATGGACACCACGCCGCACGATCTCCGGGAAGATTTCAGCGGCGTTGCCCAACAGGCCAATGCTGCGGCCCACGCCCTGCGCCTTGTACTCCTCCGCGAGCTTGAGCGCCTCATCCAGCGTGGTGACACTCTCGTCGAGATAGCCGGTCTCGATGCGCCGCTGGATGCGATGCGGGTCTACCTCTACGCAGATCGAGACGCCATCATTCATCGTGACAGCCAGCGGCTGCGCGCCACCCATGCCGCCGAGGCCCGCCGTCAGCGTCACCGTGCCTTTGAGGGTGCCGCCGAACTTCTGGCGAGCCGCTTCTGCGAACGTCTCATAGGTTCCCTGCACGATGCCCTGCGAGCCGATATAGATCCATGAGCCAGCGGTCATCTGGCCGTACATCGTCAGGCCCAGCGCCTCCAGGCGGCGGAACTCGTCCCAGTTGGCCCAGTGTGGCACGAGGTTGCTATTGGCGATCAGCACACGCGGCGCGCCAGGATGTGTGCGGAAGATACCCACCGGCTTGCCCGACTGCACCAGCAGCGTCTCATTGTTCTCCAGGTCACGCAACGAGCGCACGATGGCGTCGAAGCACTCCCAGTTGCGCGCGGCCTTGCCTGACCCGCCATAGACCACCAGATCATCGGGACGCTCGGCCACGTCGGGGTCGAGATTATTCATCAACATTCGTAGGGCGGCCTCTTGCTGCCATCCCTTGCACGAAAGCTCCGTCCCACGCGGCGCCCGCACTGGTCGCGGCCCACTCTTGCCGCCGCTCGTCGTCGCCTCGTCGCGCTTCTCTTGCTGCGCCATCGCATGCTCTCCATTTTCTACGCTATTCGTAGCTATCCATCATTCGCTGTGCTGTGCGATCACATCACAAGCGCAAGCTCATCAATTCTTCGTCGCGATACGTGCCGTTATCGAATTTCAGCGCCTCGGGTTGGCGGCCATAGACGTCGAAACCAAGTGCGATGTAGAGTCCACGCGCGGCGGGATTTCCCACTACGACGCCAAGATTCAGTCGCTCCATACCTTCCAGCGTGCGAGCGCGAGCAATCAGCGCTTCCAGCAGAGCGCGGCTATAGCCTCGACCGCGAACTTCCGGAGCCACATACACCTGGTAGACCATGCCTACGTGCCGGTTCTTGCGCCCCTGCTCACGGCCGAATGCCATGATACCTACCAGATTCATGCCGCCTGTGCCTTCGAATGCTCCGAGGATGAAATCGTCACTCGCTGTCATGGCGCGCAGCCGTTCGGCCACGAGGGCAAGCGGGCGATCTTGCTGCTCCTCGTAGGAGGAGCCGAACGCCTGTGATTCCTCACGCAGCGCACGCAGGCGCACTGCCCAGTAGGCTTCAGTGTCAGCCTCAGTGAGCGGGCGAATGTCCATGCTCAGGTTATCTCGCTTTCTGGTATACTCGCAGCGCTACTGCGCGTCCAGCGCTCCCCGCATGATAGCCCGTCTCAGCGATACGCGGCAATGAAAAACGGGTCAGGCTCCCCGAAAGGAACCCGACCCGCCGTGTGGTTGGTCAGTCAGCGCACTAGTTCTGCGGGAGATTGCTCCCCGGCAGACCCTGCGTAAACGGACCACCTGCTGAGTCCGAACTCGTCACAGTGGCGTTGTTCGGAGTTGGTGATTGTAGCGCAGCCGTCGAAGGCGCATCTGGCATCGTCTCGGCGCCAGCGGTCGGCGCGACCTCCGCCAGGCTCACGCCCGTCTCGACCAGAATCTGCCCGAGTTGCTTCGCGTCGAGTGTCTCGTGGCGGCGCAGTTCCAGCGCGATGCGTTCCAGGGTGGCGCGGTGCTCGGTGAGCATCGACTTCACCTGCTTATACGCAGTCGACACCAGTTCGTGCGTCTCCTCGTCGATCGCAGCAGCCGTGGCGTCGGAGAAGTCGCGCTGGCCCATGTCGCCACCAGCGCCGAACGGGCTGGGTCGATCGCTGAAGGAGACCAGGCCAATACGCTCGCTCATGCCCCAACGCGCCACCATGTTCCGCGCGATGGCCGTCACCTGCTGCAGGTCATTCTCGGCTCCGGTGGTGATGCTGCCGATGACGACATCCTCAGCAGCGCGTCCGCCGAGCGCCGTCATGATGCGCCCGAACAGGTAGGTCTTCGAGTAGTTGTAGCGGTCATCGAGCGGCGTGTACTGCGTGACGCCCAACGCCTGGCCGCGCGGCACAATCGTCACCTTCGTCACCGGGTCGCTATGCGGCGTCAGCAGGCCAACAAGCGCGTGGCCGCCCTCATGCACCGCGACGATGCGCAGATCTTCCTCGGTCAACACCAGCGGACGCTCAGCGCCAAGCTGGATGCGGTCAAGCGCGTCGAAGAAGCAGCGCATGTTCACCCGATCGAGGTTCCGGCGCGCGGCCAAGAGCGCAGCCTCGTTGACGAGGTTCGCCAGATCGGCGCCGACCATGCCGGTCGTCGTGCGCGCCAGCAACTGGAGGTCCACGTCGGAGGCCATTGGCACACCGCGCGAATGGATGCTCAGAATCGCCTGGCGGCCCTTCCAGTCAGGGCGGTCCACGGTGACACGGCGATCGAAACGTCCAGGACGCAGCAACGCCTGGTCGAGGTTGTCGGGGCGGTTAGTCGCCGCGATCACCACGACTGCCTGACGCGAGTCGAAGCCGTCCATCTCCACCAGCAACTGGTTGAGGGTCTGCTCGCGCTCGTCGTTGGTGGTCAGGCTGGTGCCGCGCTGGCGGCCAACCGCGTCAATTTCGTCGATGAAGATGATGCTCGGCGCGGCTTTCTTGGCCTGGTCGAACAGGTCACGCACACGGCTCGCGCCGACGCCGACCAGCACCTCGACGAACTCAGAGCCCGACATCGAGAAGAATGGCACTCCTGCCTCGCCAGCCACGGCTCGCGCAAGCAGCGTCTTACCAGTTCCCGGAGGGCCAACGAGCAGGGCGCCCTTCGGAATCTTGCCGCCCAATCGCTGGAACTTCTGTGGCGTCTTGAGGAACTCGACGACCTCTTCCAGTTCAGACTTCGCCTCGTCCACGCCCGCCACATCGGCGAAGGTGGTATTCGGGCGATCCTCCATGATCAATTTTGCGCGGCTACGCCCGAAGTTGAAGATGTTCTGCTGGCTCTGAGTCGCCCGCCGCGAGAACCAGAGGAGCAAGCCTACCAGCAACACGATCGGCACGACGTTGATCGCCAGGCCAAACCAGAAATCGCTCGACCCAGTGCTCTTGTTGTTGTACTTCACGTTGTGCGCCGTCAGCGCATCCTGCAAGGGCGCGTCATTGGCGAAGTGTTCGAAAGTGTGGAATTTATCAGACGTGACAGTTGTTCCGTCCGCCTGTTTGTAGGTGATCTGTGTACTCAACTGGCCGTCAATGTTGCCATTGTCGTAGAGCGTGACGGATGTCACCTCATTCTGATTGACATAGCTGATGAAGTCGCTATAGCCCATGTCAATCGACGCGCCATTCGCGCTCTGGTTGAGCCAGTTGTAGAGTTCGACGCCGACCAGCACGATCAGCGCGAGCAGCAGCAGGCGCGAGATCCAGCTCAGGCTGGCGGAGCCACGCGGCCGGTTGCCGCCACTGCCAGCGGGGCCAGGCCCGCCGGCGTTGTTCGAAGGCCGGTTGGGTGGGCCTCCCTGCGGATTGTTCAGGGCATTAAAAGAAGGAATCAGCGCCGAGACGCGAGCGCGCACCGACTGAGATTCCTGCGTAGCCCGGAGCGATGATCGTTGATCCATCTTCGCTCGCGCCTCGCTTTCAAATGGGATCGCGTGCGCGGGGGCGCCCCGGCGACGCAAACATGCGGCGTGGGGAATGTTCCAGCATCCGCCCACGCCAGAGACTTCTCGGATTATACCGCAGGAACGCGACCCATCCACCGACGAGCGCGTCGCAGCAGCATCACTGTTCAGAGTGTATACGCGCCAGAGGCAAAAATGGCGCCTATATCCACGCAAATCCGTGTCTTTTCATGCGCCTCGATGCATTTCTGTGTGTCTACAGATAACTACACGCGATGAACGTCGACGGAGCGATTGCGGCGACCTTCCAGCGTGGGGCATGGCGCGTGCTACAATATTCCGCAAGCCGCAGCGCGCCTGCCTCCACATGCGCCACCCGGAGCCGAAGGAGTGTTTCTCGTGTCAGACAACGCCAGCGTCACGCCTGGGTCCACCTCGGCGCATCCGCACAACGCCTCACAGGCGCCATTCAATCCAGCGACGGTAGACGATGTCATGAAGGCGCTGGGCCATCACAGCTATATCGCTGACCGTGGACTGGCGACAGCCATCTTCCTCGCGCTCAAACGTCACAAACCGCTGCTGTTGGAAGGTGAGCCAGGCGTCGGCAAGACAGAGGTGGCGCGCACCCTCGCGTCGCTGCTGAACACCAAACTGATTCGGCTGCAATGCTACGAAGGCATCGACCAGTCGAGCGCGGTCTACGAATGGAACTATGCGCGCCAACTGCTCTATATTCGCCTGCTGGAGGCGCGCAATGCCGACAACGCGGCGGAAAGCTCAGCGCGGCTGCACGATGTCTTTGGCCCGGACTTCCTGATCCGCCGCCCGCTGCTGGAGGCGCTGGAATCCACGAACGATCATGCGCCTGTCCTACTGATCGACGAACTCGACCGCTCCGACGCCGAATTCGAGGCGTATCTGCTGGAGTTGCTCAGCGACTACCAGATCACGATTCCAGAGATTGGCACCCAGCGCGCCGCGCGTCCACCGATTGTGGTCATCACCTCGAACCGCACGCGCGATATTCACGATGCGTTGCGCCGCCGCTGCCTCTACTACTGGATCGAGTATCCATCGCTGCAGAAGGAATACGCCATCGTGCGAACACGCGTGCCCGAAGCGCCAGATCTGCTGGCGCGGCAGGTAGTGGCATTCGTGCAGTTGCTACGCGGCGAAGATCTCTTCAAAGCGCCCGGCGTGGCGGAGACGCTCGACTGGCTGGGCGCGCTGGTGACGCTGGGCCAGAGCGAACTCTCCGAGGGCGCGGTCGAAGATGCGCTCGGCGCGCTGCTGAAGTATCAGGACGACCTGCAGAAGATCACCCAGGGTGGCGTGCTTGGCCGACTGGTAGAGCAGGCGCGCCAGTCGGCAGCCAAGGACTAGCGCATTAGCGGAGAGGCGAAACAGGCGTAGCGCATGCCGACACATCACGATGGCCCAATCCCCAATGCTGAAGAGCGAGCGCGCGGCGAATTGCTGCTCGCGCGCATCATCGACTTCACTCGCCTGCTCTGGGAGATGGGGCTCGACATCGGGCCGGGGCGCGTGGTGGAGGTTGCGCGCGGGCTATCGCTGGTCAACCTGGGCGCCCGCGAGGAGTTCTACCACTACCTCAAGGTGAATCTGGTGTCGCGCCACGAGCACGAGGCGCTCTTCGACGCAGCGTTCGCGTGGTTCTGGCGGCAACCAGGGCAGGCCGGTACTGCGCCACCACCCGAGTTGGAGGCAGCGAAGGCCCGCCGGCGCTCATCCACGATGCTGCCGCCGGATCGCCAGCGCGAGGAAGACGCCGAGAACGCGCGCAAAGAGCAGCAGCCCAGCATGCAAACGCGCCATCCCGCCTCACGCCTACGCGACGCCCGCCGCAAGGAGAAGGCCGCCCAGCCAGAGGAGCGGGAAGAGCAGCAGATTGGCGTCTACAGCGCGGATGAAGCGCTGCGTCGCAAGGACTTCGAGGAGTTCTCGTGGGATGAGATGCGCCAGGCGCGTGAGATGATGGCGAAAATGCGCTGGCGACTGGGCATGCGCCAGACACGCCGCCTGCGTCCCGCGCGCCGTGGCGAATATCTCGATCTACGCCGCACCTTCCGCCGCAGTCTGCGTGCAGGTGGCGAGCCAGTCAGCCTCTCACGCCGCGAACGCCGCCGCAAGCCGCGTCCACTCGTCATCATTTGCGACATCAGCGGCTCGATGAGCCTCTATTCGCGGCTGCTGCTCCACTTCATCCACACCGTCTCAAATGGGCGCGAGCATGTCGAGACGTTCGTGTTTGGCACGCGACTGACGCGCATCACACGGCAACTGGCGCGGCGCGATGTGGACGCGGCAGTGCAGGATGTGACGCGCACCGTGCAGGATTGGTCGGGCGGCACGCGCATTGGCGAATCGCTACGGACGTTCAACTTTCGCTGGGCGCGGCGCACACTGGGACGCGGCGCAGTCGTGCTGATCATCAGCGACGGCTGGGATCGCGGCGATACGACGGTGCTGGCGCAGGAGATGGAGCGACTGCAGCGCAACTGTCACCGTCTGATCTGGCTCAATCCGCTGCTCGGGCAAGAAGGATATCGTCCCGTCACCGCAGGCATGCGCGCCGCATTGCCTTACATCGACGATTTCCTGCCAGCGCACTCGCTCGACAGCCTCATCGCGCTGGGCAAGCTCCTCGAATCCGTGGACGACACTGCACGTCCGGCCCGCGTCGCGCGCATCCAGCCGCCACCCACGCCCGTGCGGAGGTAGCGAATCCGCCCAACGGCGACCGGCCGCGGGGTAGCGCTTACTCTGGAAAGTCGATCTCGTCGCGGGCGTGCCGCTCTTGTGGGAGCAGACTCGCGTAGAGGAACTCGTGGTGCGGTGCGCGCATGCCTATCACGTGGGCAGCGCGCACCACGGCGCCCACCTGTGTCTCCAGTTCGGATGGACGACCATCGAGGATGTCACGCTGCATGGAGGTGGTGGCTTCTCCAGACTCGGCGTCCCAGAAGGCAAGAGTTCTGGTTACCACGTCGTCGGCCACATGCACCCCGTGCGCCCGCGCCACATGGAATACCTCAGTCATCACGCCTTCGAGCAGCGCGCGTGACTCGGAAATTGTGCGCACCACGCCAATCGGCGCGCGGGTGACAGCGCCAACCGCGCCGACCGGCGAGACGAAGAGCAGTTTCTCCCACAGCGCCACACGGATGTCGGGCGCAATTTTCGTCTGGAGACCCGCGGCGGCGAACACGGCATTCAGTCGCTCGATGCGCTCAGTATGCTTGTTGTCGAGTTCGCCGATAGTGATCCAGGGTCGGGGTTGGGTATTCTGGATGTGCGCTGGACCGACCAGGGAGCCAAAGAGGCCGCAGAGCCCGCCGATGACTCGGCGATCTCCAAATGCGGCCGCGAGTTGGTCAGGCGCTTCCACGCCATTGAGGAGCGGCGCGATGAACGTCTCCTCGCCGATCAGTGGGCGCATCGTCTCGATGGCGCCCGGAACCTGCCAGCCCTTCACCGCCAGCAAGACAACATCCACCGAGCCAACCTCGGCGGCGTCGTCCGTCGCCTGCGCGGGGTGGACGACAAAGTCACCGTCGGCGCTATCGACCCGCAAGCCTGACTCTCGTATCGCGCGCAGATGTTCTCCGCGCGCCAGAAATACGACATTCTCACCCGCCAGCGATAAGCGCCCCCCAAAGTAGCCGCCAACCGCCCCGGTTCCCACGACCGCGATCCGCATAGCATCCCCCTGCATCGCCGCACAGGCGACACGAGCGCCCACAACATCTCTACTGCGCCAGATTGTAGCGCACGCGGGCCACATGTATAGTAAGGAGGCGACGCCGAGGACGACGTATTGCGATCAAGGAGTCAATACACGATGGAAGCAGTGAGTGATACACAGTGGTGGAATCCCGCGTATCTGCTTGGCAAATTCATGTTGTCTCCGACATTGGGCAGACGAGCATCGGCGACACTGATTGACCTGATACTCGTCTCGACGCTCCAGTACTGGGTGAGCCTGGTTTTCGGAGTCTATCAGCCTGTGGCGTCTGGAAGTGAAAACGCGCTCCTCAATGGCGATGGGATGTCCCTCTACGTGGGGCAAACCGCTACCCTCTCATATTTCTGGCTCGCCATCACCATCATCGCCTACTTCACCTGCTTCGAGGCGCTCTTCGGCGCGACGCCCGGCAAAGGGCTGCTCAGGCTTCAGGTGATGAACCTGGATGGTGGACGACCGTCTGTACGAGCGATACTCACGCGCAATGTCTTTCGGCTGGTGGACACACTGCCTCTGTTCTACATCGTCGGTGGGCTGGTCGCGCAGAGCACGATGCACGAGCAGCGCGTAGGCGACATCATTGCGAGCACAACGGTGGTTGCCCGCGAGACGGACACCCGCGCTGCCACAGGGGTGGGACGCACGCTACTGAAACTGCTGCTGGTGGGCGCTGTACTGGCGGCGCTGGTCGGTGGCGGAATCGCCTTTCAATACTACGAGCGGGCGCCACTGATCATCCAAAGCTGGGCAAACGCAAACAACGAATATCCCGAAAGCCACAACTCGACGAGTCCCACGAGCTTCAATTGTGGACCATCGCCTGTGTGGTATCCGGACGGCAGAACTGATACTCGCCCTATCATCGAATATGCCGTGGGCGCGCCCGAGTGGGGTCAGGGCATCGTCACCTACCCCATCCGCGTCTACGTCTGGAACAGCGCGACGAACGGTGGGCAGCCGCCAACCACGCCTAACCAGGTCAGCATGTCGATCATCAGTCCTGGGTCAGACGTCTTCGACGGCCATATCCGGTTCACTGACTTCAATCCGCTGAATGGCGGCTGGCGCATCGGAGGCGGCGACATGGGGTGCTCGCCCGCGAAGTAAGGCGCCACTCAGCCCTCTGGTTGCGGGGATGGTGGTAGCGCGACGAGGCGGGTGTAGAGCGTGTCGAGCAGAGCGGTAGGCTCGGAGCAGAGGCCCGAGTGCGTGGGCGACGGCTGGATGATCGTGCTGCTGGGAGCGACGAGCCAGTGGAAGCGCTCAGCCTGCGAGAGCCGCGCGATGGGGCCAGCGGTGGGATCGCCTTCTGCGACGCGGCGCAGTCCTTCCAGCTGGCCAGCGATAGCCTCCAGATCGAGTGGTGGCCAGAGCGCGCGCAACCGTTCGAGGTCGTGCGTCAGGCGAATGCCGAGGTAGCGACGCTGGCGGCACAACAGCACGACGCCAACATTCATACACTCGCCGCGTTCAACCTCTGGCACGACACGAATCAGCGCATAGTCAAACGAGTTGCGTGCGGGCATGCTCCGCCTCCTCGACGAACACGCTCGACGCATCGCGTCGGGTGAGCAGATAGTCTACATAGGCGGCGCGATGCCCGTCCGGGCTGGCGAATTGCGGCTCATCGCCCAGCCACGCCTCCGGAATCAGCGCGACGATGCTCTCCAGCGTCTCACGGGTTAGCGCATCACGCAGCCGCGCATCCACTGCGCGCAACTGGCGGGCCAGCGGCAGCAGCGCATGCTCCGCGATTTGCTTGAATGGCGTACGTGCTCGGCTGAGATAGTCAGCCCAGGTGTGATGGAAGTAGAGTGACGCGCCATGGTCGATCAGCCAGAGACGATGATTCCACACGAGCATATTGGTATTGCGCGGCGTGCGGTCGATATTCGTCACGTAGGCGTCGAACCAGACAATCGCGGAGGCGAGTTCCTCATCTATCGGGAATGGAGCCGCAACGGTGTAGGGGAGCGAACCCGGCAAATAGTCCAGACCGAGATTGAGACCAGGGCTGGCCATCAGGAGGTCGCGCACCTCGAAGTCCGGCTCGTTGCGACCGAGCGCGGGATCGAGGTCGATGAAGACAATCTCTGGCACCGGCAGGCCGAGCGCGCGGCCAATCTCGCCCGCGACCAGTTCAGCGATCAACGCGCGTGGCCCTTGCCCAGCGCCGCGAAACTTCAGCACGTACAGCCCATCATCGTCGGCCTCGACCAGACCGGGCAATGAGCCACCTTCGCGCAATGGTGTGACATAGCGGGTGGCAAGAACGGTGCGCATGACATGGACTCCTGAACAGCGAGGGCGCACGACGTCGCGCGAGCCGCCATCATGATAGCATGCCAACGGCATCGCACGAGCGCCATACGACGCGCGAGGATAGGTGGGCGAGAGCAAGAGAAGAAGACAGTCTGGCGAAACGCCGCCCGCCCCAGCAACCCACTACAACACGCCCTGCTTATAGAAGAAATACGCCGAGATGAGCAGGCCCACGGCGATGACGAATCGGCGAACGTAGAGCGGCGGCACGCGGTGCGCCAGCGCGGCGCCACCATAGCCGCCCGCGACTGCGCCGACGATCATCAGTAGCGCCTGCGACCAGTAGATCGCGCCCGCGATGATGAAGGCGATGACTGCCACGCCGTTGATGACGCTGGCGAGCACGACCTTCAGCGCATTCATCGCGTGGATGTCGCGCATGCCGAGCAGCGAGAGGGCTGCCAGCATCATGATGCCGATGCCACCGCCAAAGAAGCCGCCATACATCGCGATGATGAACTGCACGGCCATCACGATGAGAAGCGCACGCGGCGATTGTCCGCTCATAATGGCGCCGTCGGTCGGCGTGGCTCCGTCAGCGGGCGCGGAACCCTCACGACGGGCGCGCAGCCACTGACCAACGCTGCCGCCGAACGCAAAGATCAGCGTCGCGATGAGCAGCAGCCACGGAATCAGGTGGTCGAACAGCTTGGGCGGTGTCTTGAGCAGAATCACGGCGCCCAGCACACCGCCGACGACACTCACGGCAGAGAAGAGCAGGAGTTCACGCCGCTCGTGCGCGAAGTCCTTGCGATAGGCCGGAATGCTGGCGACGGAGCCGGGAAACATCGCGATAGTGTTGGTCGCGTTGGCGGGGATGGAGGGTACGCCAGTGAAAAGCAGCGTCGGAAAAGAAATGAAACTGCCGCCACCCGCGACGGAATTGAGCGCGCCCGCGAGCATAGCCGCAAGAAACAGCGCGGCCCCCTGGAGGATTGTCATGCGTGTGTCCTGATCTCTGTGGCGCGGCGCCTCAACAGCAAGCGCCGCATGCTCCCTCGATCGTGTGTTACATCCTACCGCTTGTGTCACAAGCCACGCAACCTGAGGAGCGTGTCAGGCCACGCAGCGCCAGACGTCGCCATAATCTCGGCCAGACCCCTGCGCTGCTGCTATAATGCAGTGTCCACTACTGGATACTTTTGGATACTTTCCGATGACGCCACTCAACCGAACGCGCGCCGAGCGTTGTTCGTCATACAGCACACCCTTGCGGAGCATCACGCATGGGGAAAAGGAGCGCGCCGTGTCGAGCGATACGCCCACGCCATCAACTACCGAGCAGACAGCGCAGAACGCCGAGTTCTTGCAGATCGATCAGCGCGAACTCGATGAGGTGGCGCTGAGTCGCCAGGAATATCAGTGGATCGTCGAGTTGATGGGCCGTGCGCCGAACCGGCTGGAACTGGGTCTCTTCGGCGCGATGTGGAGCGAGCACTGCGGATATAAGAATAGTCGCCCGCTGCTCAAGCGCTTCCCTTCGACCGGCTCGCGTGTGCTGCTGAAGGTTGGCGAGGAGAACGCGGGCGCAGTGGACATTGGTGATGGGCAAGCGGTCGTCTTCAAGATCGAGAGCCACAACCATCCCAGCGCCATCGAGCCGTATCAGGGCGCGGCCACGGGTGTCGGCGGCATCGTGCGCGACATCTTCACGATGGGCGCGCGTCCAGTCGCGCTGCTCGATTCGCTACGCTTCGGTCCACTGACCAATCCGCGTAATCGCTACCTCTTCCATGGCATTGTCGGCGGCGTCGGCGGCTACGGCAACTGCCTCGGCATCCCCACGGTCGGCGGCGAGATCTACTTCGATGAGTCGTACAGCGGCAATCCGCTGGTGAATGCGATGTGCGTCGGGCTGATCGAGACGGATAAGCTGGTTCCTGCGAAGGCATCGGGTGTGGGCAATCCCGTGCTGGTGGTAGGTGCGGCGACTGGGCGCGACGGCATCCACGGCGCGACGTTCGCTTCGGTCGAACTGGACGAGTCGTCCGAAGAGCGGCGGCCCGCTGTGCAGGTGGGCGACCCCTTCACCGAGAAGTTGCTGATGGAGGCGTGCCTCGAACTGCGCGACAAGGGCTGGATCGTGGGAATGCAGGATCTTGGCGCCGCAGGTATGACGAGTTCTACCGTAGAGAGCGCGCACAAGGGCGGCGCTGGCCTCGATCTGGACGTACTGGAAGCGCCGCGCCGTGAGTCGGGCATGACCCCCTACGACATCATGCTCTCGGAGTCACAGGAGCGCATGCTGGTCGTCGCGAAGAAAGGTCACGAGGACGACGTCGCCAAACTGTTCGCCAAGTGGGGCTTGCGCTCCGCAGTCGTCGGCCACGTCATCGAAGAGCAGGTCATCCGTGTGCGCGAGGGCGCGAACGTGGTGGCCGAGATTCCGACTGAGTATCTGACGGACAAGACGCCGAGCTATGTGCGCACAGGTGTCGAGCCAGAAGAGTTGCGCGGACTGTGGGCGTTCGACTATGCCACGCTGCGCGACACACTTCCGACGCCAGGCGATGCGCTGCTGCGGCTGCTCGGTTCGCCAGATCTCTGCAGCCGCGAGGATGTCACGCGTACGTACGATACGATGGTCGGCACGAACACGGCAATTGGCCCGGGCAGCGACGCGGCGGTGCTGCGTGTGCCGCCTGCGGGCGAGGAATCGGTGGCGACTGACGGCAAGTTGAAGCTCCTGGCGATGGCGACCGATGGCAATGGCCGCTTGACCTACCTCGATCCGTTCAATGGCGGGGCGCTGGCGGTGGCCGAAGCGGCGCGCAACTGCGTCGTGACGGGCGCGCAACCACTGGCGCTGACAAACTGCCTGAACTTCGGCAATCCGGAGAAGCCGAGCGCGTACTATCAGATGGAGCGCGCGATCGATGGCATGGCGGCTGCGGCGCGCCAGTTGGAGACGCCAGTCATCTCTGGAAACGTCAGCCTCTACAACGAGAGCTTTGGTCAGGGCATCTTCCCTACACCCGTGGTGGGGATGGTCGGGCTGATCGAGGGGCGGCTGCCAACACCGAGCGCGTGGACTCGCGAGGGTGATGTGGTAGCGCTGCTGGGCCACTGGTCAGCGAAGGTGGGTGATCTGGGTGGCAGCGCCTATCTGGCGACAATTCACGAGAAGGTGGCTGGTCATCCGGCGATGCTGGACCTCGACCGTGAGCGCAACGTGCAGCGTCTGACGTTGGCGGGCATCGAGCGCGGCGACATCCGCTCGGCGCACGACTGCTCGGATGGTGGCCTGGCGGTGGCCCTGGCGGAATGCGCGATCTGGTCGGGTCTGGGGCTGCGCGGCGAGGCGTCACTGCCAGGCACGGCTGGCGAGGATGCGCTGGGAACGTTGGCGGCGCTCTACGGCGAGGCGCCATCGCGCATCATCGTCTCGGTGGCGCCGGAGCGCTACGAGGCGCTGGCGGCGCTGGCGGCTGAGCATCAGACGCCAATCACGCGGCTTGGCGTCGTCGAGGGCGACCGCCTGACCTTCGCCTCAGCGGTCGACGTGGAGATCAATACGCTGCGCGACACGTGGCGCAATGGCCTGCGTGTGGCGCTGGGCGATGACACCGAGCAGGTCGCCGAAGCGCTCGCCGCCGACTAGGGCGAAATACCCAGACAGCGGCTGGCAATCCGGCGTAGCGTCGGCTGGCGGCTGAAGCCGCGCCTGGATGGCCTGCGGCCACGAAGCCTGCCTCCGCAGGCTCGCAGTCCAGACTGCGGAGGCGGCCTTTGTGCAGGCAATGTCATTAACCGTCAGCACGCCAGCGCTGGATGGAGGCGCGGCCATGTATTCAGGCGATGCCAACGAGCAAACGCCTGATCCGGCGCCAGTGGTCGGCTCAGGCGCACAGAACGACGACACGTGCCTCACTCCAGAGGCTGATGATGAGGAGGCGCTGCGCCTGCGCGTGGCGCTCGTGGCGCGGCTGCAAGAGACGCGAGCGCTGAGTGATCCAGCGGTGACGCGTGCGTTGCTGGCTGTGCCGCGCCACCGATTCCTGCCTGGCCACACGCTGGCCGAGGCATACGAGAACGTCGCGATCACGACGAGTTGGGAGCGCGGCGCTCCGGTCAGTTCCGTCTCGCAGCCGGAAATCGTCGCGCTGATGCTGGAGCAGTTGCGCGCCAAGCCGGGGATGCGTGTTCTGGAAGTGGGCGCGGGTTCTGGCTATAACGCCGCGCTGTTGGCGGAACTGGTTGGCCCAATGGGGAGTGTCGTCTCGATTGAGATCGACCAGGAATTGGCTGCCGATGCGGCTGAGCGACTGGCGGCGGCTGGCTATCCACTGGAGCGGGCAAGAATCGTCGCGGGCGATGGATGGCGCGGCTGGCCTGAAGGCGCGCCGTTCGACCGCATCGAACTGACGGTGGGTTCGACCGATCTCAGCCCGGAGTGGTATCAGCAACTCGCCGAGGGCGGGCTGCTGGTGGCGCCACTCTGGCTGGGCGCCACGGATGTCAGCGTGGCGCTGCGGAAGCGGGCGGGGGCGCTCGTCAGCGAATCGTGGGCGCTCTGCGGCTTCGTGCGGCTGCGCGGCGAGGGCGCGGAATCGGCGCATATCGCGCGACTCTCCGACCACCTGACGCTGACCGGGCCGAATGCGTATTCGCTGGCGCCCGAAATCAATGCGTTGCTCGGCGGGCGGCCGCGACGCATCTGGTGGGGCCAGCACAACGCCAACTTCATCCAGTATCTGGCGCTGGCGTCGGGGCGTATGCTCTCGCTCTGGCAGACGAACGGGCGTCATTCCACCAAGGCGCGGGGACGCTACCTGCTGTATATGGATGGGCCAGATGGCCCTTCGCTGGTCATCTTCCCCAATCGCGCGCCTGCATTGCTTGCCTTCGGAGGTTCGACTGCCGAGCGCTTCACCCGCGAGCAATACGAAGCCTATCGCCAGCGTGGCGCGCCGACCGTCGAACACTGGCGGCTGGTGGCGCATCCACTGCCCGCCGATCTCCCGGCGCCCGCGCCCGGCGTGACCCGGCTGACCAAGCCCCACTGGGTCTACGACATCTCAGCGGATTGAACGACGAGACGCAGGACGCCTCCACGCGGACTCACTGCGGCGCCTGGGACCCATCACTGATGCTGTCGAAAAAGAGGCGCTTGAGCAGAGATCGCCTACCGCGCACGCCTACTTTGTCGAAGATGTGGGAGAGGTGTTCTTGCACGGTATATTCGGTAACATAAAGCGCCTTCGCGATCTCGCGCGTCGCCAGGCCATGCGCTACCAGTTCCACCACCTCTTGCTCGCGGGGAGTCAGATTGTAGGCAGTTCGGCGCAGCCAGGTGGCCTCGTGTGGTCCGAGTGGCTCGATCAGCACCATGGTCAGGGGCGGCGTGTCACCTTGCGCGAGCGCGGCATCAGCCACCAGCGACAACCACCGACCCGAAGACGTTTGGACGCTGATTCGCGGAATACGCAGCGTATCTGCCTCGGACGAAGGCGCCAGCGATTGCCCGAGAGCACGCAAGAGCACGCGAACTGAGAGGGGCAATCGTGTGGCATCGTCTCGGTCGCTGGCGGGCCAGCCCAGCTCGCGCAGCCAGCGTTCGGCGGCGCTGGTGCAACTGACGATGCGCTGGCGTTGGTCGAGCGTGAGCATGCCTGGCATATCTCCCGGCAGCTCTGTGCTAGGCAAAGCGCCCACATCGGTCAGGCCACGCAACGCTGCCGACTTCAGGCCGACGCCCAGGTGTGGGGTTATCCGCGTCAGGAGCGCGACCTCGTCTGCGTCAAAGTCGGCGCGTTTGCGGTCGCGTGTGAGTTCCAACCCACCCCAGAGCTCCTGCCGGGTCATGAAGACACAGCGCGCCTGGTGCGCGTGGCCACGTGGCCGCAGGATTTCCCGATAGCAGAGCGAACGGTCGAGATGGCCCCCAACGCCATCCGATAAGAGCGCGACCGGGCGTCGGCTGCGCACAATCCAGGTGTATTCGTTGATGTCGTCCTCAAAGCACACTTGCTGGATGAAGTGATCCAGCTCACTGAGTGTTCGCTCTCCGCCAAAGATGGTATGTGTGAAAAATTGGCTGATGGGATCAGCGGTAAAGCAGCAGTACGCGTCGAACTCCAGCCCCTGGCCCAGCCGCTCAACTGCCGCACTGCGCAGGGATTCCCCATCGAGACCGGCATAGCACAGCCTCTGGATATCGCGCGCGATGCGAGCAAAATCGCGCTGCTGAGCATCCATCGCGATACACCCTTTCCGCAGCACTGCAGAAGACGATGGGGCTTTGGCCGATGCGCTGTGAAATACCCCAGCTTTCTGGGATAGGCAACGCACACATCCGTTGCTAGAGTCTACTACAGAATGTGGTGGGGTCGCGCAAGGCGGCTCTTGCCCAGCGTTGGCGTGCCGAAGAGGTGAACGCATGGTCATTTTGCGGATTGAACATCGCGTCCCCGATTATGAGGGGTGGAAACGCGCTTTCGACAGTGATCCGGCTGACAGAAAAGGGTCTGGCGTCCGGCGCTACACGATTCTCCGCGGACTGGATGATGCCAACGATGTCATGATTGACCTTGAGTTCGACACGAAGCCTGAGGCCGATGCGCTGCTCGCCACGATGCGCCGGGTGTGGGAGCGAGTCGAGGGAACGGTCATGTGGAATCCGCAAGCCAGGATAGTCGAGGTAGCGGAGCATCATGAACTGTGACGGAACAGGCGGGCGCAATCCGATGTCAGCGCAGTGAGCGATGTTCAAAACAGTTGCGCGCCAATTCTGCTTATCAGCTATGCGTACGTACGCCTGCGCACTCCTCCGTGTCGATCGGATGATCGGCTTCTAGAGTCAAACTCACTGTGAGAGGTGGATCATGGAGCGTACTCTACTTTGGTATCATCTCGCGTTGTTTCTGCATCTGTGCGCGCTGCTGGCGGCGATGAGTGCGTCAGGTATCTCCCACTTCGCTGACGTGCGCATGGGAAAAGCGCGCACGTCAGCTGAACTCCTTGAGTGGGCCACAATCATCAGCAGGGCGGGTCAGGTCTTTCCAGTCGTGCTTCTGACGCTGGTCGCGACGGGCGCCTATATGGTGTCCCCATTGTGGACCTGGAACACAGGTTGGGTAGACACGGCGTTTGGCGGCGTTGTCGTGCTATTTGTCGGCGGCATCATTACTGGCGTCCGGAACAAGGCCCTTCAGCGCGCACTGGCAGGCGACCCCGCCGCGCCCATCAGCGCACAGGCGCGGCAGATGGCAGACAACCTGCTCACTCGGGCTTTGTCGTATGGCAACACTGGGTTGGCGATTGGTATTGTCTTCATCATGGTGAATAAGCCTAACCTGTTGGGCTCGATCCTGTCGGTCGTCGTGGCATACACGATTGGCGTGGCGCTCGCCAACATGCTCGGCCGCAGCGCGGCTGCGGCGAAGTCGCAGGTGAAGGAATCGGGCGCGCAATAGGGTAGCCTCGACTGGTTCCGACAGCATGCAAAAAACGCCCCTCTCCTGGCTGGGAGAGGGGCGCAATCTAGCTCGCTCTAGCTCGCTGCGCGTCCGCCGCCGTAGCGATTTAGCAGCATTGGCCACCCGTAGGCCGCCAACGATGCGAGAATCGCGCCGACGACGCCCGCGATCGTGACGCTCGTTTCGGTGAAGAGCGGCGGATTGTGGACGCCAATGCTGGTGATCAGGCGAACCAGGAATAGCGTGACACCGGCGCCCAGGATGAACGCGGCGATAATCGCTGGAATCGTCGTGACCCACTGCGCGGGATTCGATGGCAGGATGCTCCCATTTATTTGGCGCACGCTGGCGAGGCCGAGGACCAGCACCGCGATGGTGATGAGTCCGGCGGCGATCCACTGGCCCGCGACGGGAATCAGCGAGATGGCGTAGACGATGGCGAGGGCGATGGCCAGCACGACGCCGAGCATCACGTATGGGCCACGCTCACCGAAGAAGCCGAGGAACACCATATTCGCCCCAGCGAGCGGGGCAGCCAGGAATTTGGCGCGACCTGCCGACTGCTGCGCTTCAAGATGTGTGCGATACGACTCACCGTATTTGCGCTGCTTGAAGAGGATGCGTCCGCGGAGGCTCTGCGTCTGCGCCCCACCGAGCAGTGGATTGCCCTTCTCGGCGGCGTTGAGCGCCGTCAGCGCCTCATCATAACGCTTCACTTCGATCAACGCATTCGCGCGAACATATTCGGCCTGGGGCAGCTGCTTCTCGCGGTCGAAACGAATCGCGGAGTCAGCGGCGGCGACGGCGCCGTTGTAGTCTTTCTGGCGCATGAGGGTCAGCGCTTTGATGAAGTAGCCAGAGGGGCCGCGTGGCTCCAGCTTGATCGCCTCGTCCGCAGCCATGAGCGCGCCGACGTTGTCGTTGTTCGATGCCAGCACTTCGGCGAGTTGCACACGGGCGCGGGCCATCTTCGGCTGAAGCTGCACGGCGCGCTTGGCGGCTGTCTCGGCTTCGGCAGGCACGCGGAAACGCCCCTTCTGCAGCAGCGTGGCGGAGAGGGTCATGTGCGCATCGGCATTGGTGGGAGCGTCGCGGGTGGCTCGGCGCGCCTCGGCGATAGCTTCGTCCACCTGGCGCATCTGGAGCAGCGCCTGCGCGAGCAATACACGAGCGGCGGCGTCATCGGGCGAGCGTTCGAGGCGCTTGCGGGCGATGCGTTCCGCTTCATCGGGACGGCCCAACGCCATCGCATAGCGCGCCTTACCGAGCGGGCCACCTGGAATCACGCCCTGTGAGCCAGCCCCGCGATTCATCATGCGGTTCATATCGAGATCAATCCTTTACCCTGCTCGCGCCAACCAACGCGCCGCGGGGTCGTAGTGTGCACACATGCCGGGACCGCCTGTAGCTCAGGCGAATGATGCCATAACATTAGTATACACCCAGTCAGCGCGCATGGCGTACAAGCGCCCCCAAGTGGATGCGGGCGGACGGAGAGATGGCAGGCGTGCAACACCAGCCGGCGCCCGCAGCGAACACGCCTTAAAGACCAGACAAAACACCACGACCCTCATCCACCCCCCCGCCTGTGAACAGTGGATAACCTGTCCATTCGCGTGGACAAGTGACGGTGAATGTGGAAAACTTGTTCTAGTTGCACAGGTCGGGCGAAGAGCGTGAAGTGGCGTTCGCAAGTGATGTCTGACGCCTACTCTGAAGGCTCGATCGTCTCTTCCGATAATTCCCACAGCCCGCCGTCAGGCTCTCGAAGGAGATTGCGCGAACTCACGACAACGCGGCCTGTCGCCGCCTCGATCTGCCGTCTCGTATCACCGACGATCTTTCCCGCCACATCCACATCGTCGCTGATCTGTTTGAAGCCTTGCGAGTCATTCGAGACGTGTAGTTCCCGTGCAACGGTGCTCGCCAAGGCATTCAGGGCAAGCTCCGTCGCCGTCATCGCTGGCGGCAGATCTCCCTTATACAGGGGCTTCCTTCCGCGATAGGTAACCGCGAACTCCTTGAGCGCTTTGTGATCGGCAACCTTGAGCCCAAACGCGCCCATGTGCAGCCGATCGGTGAGGATGGGATACTCTTTCTCCGCGATACCACGCACATTCCACTCATGCGTCAGGGCATTGCGGGCGGCGATATCGTCCACGCGTCGCTCGGCCCACTCGGCGCTGTAGCCATGCGCCATGTAGGACAGGATAGCGCGTCGCCGCCACTCCCGATAGGCTAACTCGGGGTCAAGGAGCTGCTCTGCGTCATCGACTCGATCCGAGAAATAGGTGCGCGCCTGGGCTGCTATGGAGCCGGTTGTTTGCGCCGTCATCGTGATCAGGCGGCACGCATAGCGGGTAAGACGGTAGTCCTTTCCTGGTCTGCCAGCCGACTTCGCAGCATTTTTAGCCTTGGGGTTAAAATTCTCCCCTACATTACGGCCTGCCTTGGCGCAATCGGTCATCGCCCGCTGGATGGCTTCTTCGAACCGCTGCCAGCTGCTGTATTCGAGCAGCGGCATCAATTCGCGAGCGGTCCAGAAATCACCCGCCTCGTCAGTGTGACGGATCGCTTCAAAGGGACTGGTGGGAGCCGGAATCATGTCATCCATCGTGTCATGCTCCTAGCGCGAGGCGTGGTGATCTGTACGATTAACCTACTTCCCGTGCATTATGCTAGACCATTGCTAAGGACGACAAGCTAGCGAAAAATACCTGATACGCCTCTCTTCCGGAGGGAAGAATGCAGCGTCAGAATGCGGGTCAGATGCGGCGGCGGCTCTTGCTGAGGGCTTTGCGCGAGAAGCTGAGGCTCAGGCCCTCGCGCAAAGCGAATTCTTGGTAGAGCGCGTAGAACTGCATGCGGTCGGGCGCCGAGATGACAGCGACTGCGTCCGCCGCTTCGATGGAGTAGGGATAGCCCGTTCCAGCGATCACCTCCGAACGGACGACATCCATCACGCGGTCGAGCAGGCCCGCATCTAGCACCCAGCGCGGAAATTCGATGCGCGCAGGCGGTCGGTCGAGCGCGGCCTGGAAGTAGACGAAACAGACCTCGTCGCTCGCGTTGTAGCCCACGCGCTCCACATCGTAGCGCGCGGAGACGAAGGCAGGCGTGCGGTCACCCCAACCCAGTTCGCCGCGCCAGAGCAACGCATCGCTCACTCCGCCAACCGCGCCAGATCGCGTGTCGGGGCGTGTCTGGTCGTCAGCGAGGGCGCGCAACATCGCCACGATGTCGCGGGCATAGCTCGTGTCGATGTAGCCGATCAGCGGCACACCGCAGCGCTGCGACGCCTCCAGCATGCTGCGAGATGCGTTCACATAGCGCTCGCGGTAGGGCGGCGGCGACTTCAACGCGAAGGAGACGAGCAGGCTGCCATCGTAGAAGGCAATGACCAGCGGGGAGACCTCCCCATGCGCCTCGGCCTCCGCGCGGCGCTGCTGGTGGCGCTCCATCCGCTCGATGACGGTCTTCGTCTCCAACTCGAATCGGCGCAACTGGACGTAGCGATTGGAGTAGCCGATGTCGTCACCACTCCGGGTATCGAATTCGTCGGGCGCATCGCCTGTCAACTCTTCTGGCGTGAGCAACTCAACCACGACGTCTTTGATGTAGGGCTGCGGCGGCTGATGCGGATTCTCGAAAAGGCCCGCCTGAACCAGAGCAATGGGCGCAGAGGCATCGCGCCAGGGCGGAAGCTGGCTGCCATCCACCGCGAAGGTCGTGACGCCGCGCACACGCTCCGCCCACGAATGCGACTCCTCGTGGCTGGCGAAACGCTCGCCAAACCGCAGCGTGGGGAAGCGCTCCGTGGTCGCCGCCCAACGGTCATATTCCGGCGTCGGCAATGCGCCGGACGGCTGCTCGGGCTCCGGCTGCCGCGCCTGCCGTTCGCGCTGAGCAGCATCGAGCAGCACGGCAGTGGGATAGCGTTGGCGCAGGCTGGCGAGCGCCGCACAGGAGTCGTTCAAACGGTCACCGTGCCGCGCCTGGTAGCTCAACAGCGACTCACGATGTCGCGCCATCTCCTCACGCAACTTGCCTGTATGCAGCATCGCGCTCGCTCCTCGCTATTTCAAGCACTCGGCTCGCCCTGCCCCACTCTCGGCCTTGAAAGGCCGGAGCACGCGGACGGGCTTAAAAGCCCAAGGCGCCTGCCTGAGGCGGCGCAAAAGAGGGCTTTAGCCCCAGGCGCGCGGTGCGCCGGCCATTGATGGCCGCGACCCTGCCTCTCGCCTAATATCCCATAGTGGGGAGGTCGGTTGAGCAGAGCGGGCCCACCTGGAAGGAATAGGGATTCCCCGTGTTGGTGTCCTTGTAATAGGTGAACGCCTCTTGCGTCGAGGAGATCGAGCGATAGGTCGTCAGGTAATACGTCCCCTGCGCCACGTTGGCGAAGCTGTACGCGCCCGTCTTGGGGTCGAAGGTCGCCTTGTAGTCGTGCGAATAGATATTCGCATTGGTGTCGATGTTCTTCGAAAGATAGAGCGTCGGCACAGGATTGCTTGGCGTACCTGTCATGGTCCCCTTCACGGTCTGCGGCGCGGCGAGGGCAGTCTTCGCCTGCTGCCCCTGGCTCGTATCACCGTAGCGCGACGCAAGCGTCTGGTAGAGTGGTATCGCGGTGATGCAGTCCTGGCCTAGCACCTCCTGGCCAAGTGACCAGTAGGCGACGGCGCCCGCTGTGTGTGCTTTCCCTACAAATGTGCTCTTGCCGAACTGCGACTGCACCAGGTCAAATTCCACGATTGCCTGCTTGAATTGGTTGGCCTTCGCCAGTTGCTCACCATACTGATAGTGCGCCTGGCCCTGCAGGTTGACGATCGAGGTCTTGCAGGTGGCGTCGCAGGCGGCGTCGTTGCTATAGGCCGCCAGGAATTCGAGCGACTGCTTGAATGGAAGCGTGATAGCGCCCGACGCGATCCACTTACTATAGACGGTGTACTGATCGGCGCGGGCTCGCGTCACCAAATCGCCACTGTCGGGATATTTCTGAATGACGGTGGTAAGTTTCTGGGTCGCGCCAGCATAGTCACCGTGCTGCATCAGCATCTCGCCCCAGCCAGTGTAGGCGCGCGCCAGATTCGTCGATGTAGGGGGGCGCTCGCCCGCCTGGGTATATTCGTTTACCGCGAGTTCCCAGTTCCCAGCGGATTCCGCCTGGCTCGCCTGCGCGCGCCGCAAGGGATTCGCCTGCACGATGCCGCCGACGCCAGACGCCACGAGTGTCAGCGCCAGCAGTCCGGCCAGCACGATGCTGCCAAAAGAGCGGCGGCCAAGCGCCACGCGCGCGATCATCAGGCCGATGGTCACCAGCGCCAACGCAAATGCAGTCAGGCTCACCGCGAGCGCGCCGGTCGCCCAATCGCCGCCGAGCACTGCCGTCTCGACGATGAAGACCGCCGCCAGCGTCAGCAGCAGCGCGATAGGCGCGCCCAGCGTCAGCCAGCCGGGGAACGGAAGCGCGAGCATATGCGCCTCGGTCCACTCCGTCGCGTCAGGATCTAGCTCATCGTATTCTGGATCGTAGTTGAGGGCAGCGTTTACTTCCGCGAGTGACCGCCGCATGTAGGGCGCAGGCGCGACAGGCCCGGGATACGCCATCGTCGGGGCTTCCGAGTAATCCTCCACCATCGCATCCACCATCTCTGGTTGGGGCGTGTTTGGTGTCGGGCGGGGAGCTGCTGATCGAGTTCGTCGGGTCCGGTCGTTCATTGTTGGATCACTCCATAGCACTTGCGCGGAATATCTGCTCTAGAGTAGACACGGAGTTCGCACTAGTCTGCGAACAGTGCGCTGAAACTCTCGCTGACACTCTCTCTCGCTCGCTCGGCGACCCTGTCGCCGTCGAAGCCATCCGAAAATGGCGTCGATGTAGCGAATGACGCGTCATCATCGCACACATACGTCGCTCCGCCGCGCTTCTCTAGGTGAATTACGCTATCCAATCCTTGCTCAAAGGTATCGTCGTGGCTGATGACGATGAGCTGATCGAAGCCGCGCACACGGCGAATCTGCTCAGCTAAAGCGCTCCGACGCTCCGCATCCATGTTCTGGGTAGGCTCGTCGAAGAAGGCCAGGTCGAGCCCTGTCAGGCGCCGCAACAGCGCGAGCCTGGTCGCCAGCGCCGCCGCCATCTGCTCGCCACCGCTGAGCAATGCAAAGGTGCGAACACTCGAGCCGCGCTTCAGCACGATCTCATACTCATCCTGCCAGGAAAGTTCCGCCGCGCGATCACCCATGATCTCGCCGAAGATGGTATTCGCCTGCGCCGAGATGTCTTTCAGCATGCGCTGCGTGACCAGCGGACCCGCCTCCTTGATCGTCTCACGGAACTGGTCGAGCATTCTCTGCGTATCGCGTAAATCCTCGCACTCGATGCGGGCGCTCTCGAGTTCCAGCAACTGCCGCTCGCATTGCGCGATATGCGCCTCCAGCCGTCCCAGCAATTCCTCAGTGTGGCGCTGGGTCTCCCAGAGTTCACCACGGCGCGAGCGCAGGCCATTCGCCTGGCCGTGCGCCGCATCGAGCGCCTGCGGATCGAACCGCTTCCGCGCTTCGGCCAGCGCCTCAGCGGCCAGCCGCGCATCTTTTGCGGTCTCCGCGTCACTAGCGATGGCGGCGGCATGCTCGCGTGTGCGCTCGTCGAGTTGCTCGGCGGCGCGCTGATGCTGAAGATATTTTGTATGACCTGGCTGTGTCCGCTTCATGGTTATGTCGAGTTCGACCAGTTCCTGCGCCAGCGTCGCGAAGGGAGCGAGCGCCGCGTCGAGCCGCGCCAATTCCGCATCGCCAGTGGAGATGGCTGCACGCGCCTGCGCGAGTCGCTGCTCCACCGTGGGACGTTCGGACGCCAGCGCCTGCTTGCCCGCCACCTCGCCACGTGGATCACCCAGGCGGGTCAATGCGGCGATGGCGGCGCGTTCGGCTTCGGGCGCGCCCGCCAGATCGGCGCAGGTCGCCTCGATGCGCGCAAGCTCGTCGGAGAGGTCTCGCAAGCGCTCGCGATGATCGTCTAGCTCACGCTGGGCGCCAGCCGCCGTCGCCAACTTCTTGTCCGCGGCCTCGCTCTCACGCAATGCGCGGCGCGCCTCGGCCAGCCCTTCCGTATCACCCGCCAGCGCTAATGCTTGCTGAATCTCAGCCAGTTCGGCGCTGAGGCGGCCCTCAGTGGTCTCGCAGGTGTCGAGTTGTTCATTGGCCTGACGCAACTGGTCGTTGAAGTTCTCGAGTTGGGCATAGACGGCAGCGGCCTTGTTGGCGTCCTCTAGCTGCTTGGCCGCAGCATTCCGCTTGGCCTGCGCGGGGAGCAGCGCCACCTCGTCTACAGAGATCAGTCGGTCGAAGTAGGTCGCGAGACTATTCTCGCCGCGCTGGCGGATGTTCTGGCAAGGCTCGCGCAGGAATGGACAGAGGCCCATGCCAGACTGCTCGCGCGATTGTCGGTGCTGCTGCAGCCGCGTCTCGATCTCGCGCGCTGCCTGGTCGGCAGCCTCATGCGTTTCGGTCAGTTCCGGGATGCGCTCGACCAGCGGGCGATAAGACTCAAGTTTTCGCAGATTCTGCTGTTGGCGCGCCTGCAGTGCTGTCGCCTTAGCGCGGGCGCTGGCCACTTCGGCGCGCTCGGTGGCGATGGCCGCGCGACGCTGTTCGTGTTGCTGCCGCTGCGCGGCGACCGCCTGCAGAGATTCGACCCGCTTTCGCCGCTCGGCAAGCGCTTCCGCCACTGGGCGCGCCGCCTCGATCTCCGCCACTTCGCGCTGCCGTTCGGCCACGCGCCGTTCGAGCATGACCCGCTTGGCGCCGCGATCTTCTAGCTGCGCGCGGAACTCGTTCAGCCGTGCGACATTCTGATGCGCGGTATCGCGGGCGCTCTCCAGGCTGATCTGCTGGGCAAGCGCAGGTTGGAGTTCGGTGACGCGCCGCTCGGCCTGCGCGATCAGGTCGATGCGCTCCTGTGCGTGGCGTTCATCGGCTTTGGCGCGTTCGTGCCGCTTGGCTACCTCTGCGCGCTGATCGCTCAGCGTCTCACGCTGACGCACGCGCTGTTGAGCGTCGGCTCGCGACTTTTCAGATTGCAGATATGCATCGTGGTCGGCGCGCGTCTCTGTGAGGATCTGAGCCGCCGCGCGCGACTCGCCAAGTAACTGCGCCGCCTGCGCCAGTCGCCGCTCAGCCGCTGTGTGCGTCGCCTCAGCCGCAGTGGCCGCGCCCTCACGCTGTGCGACTTCCGCCTTCATCTCGTTCAGTTGGTTCACCAGCGCCTCGATGCGTTCGAGGTCGGCGCCAAGCGCTTCGAGTTCACGTGCGGTCGCCACACGCGTCTGCTGTCGCTCGTCGCGCTCACGCCGCCACACATCGATCTGCGCGACATCGCGCTCCAAGCCGGCGATGCGAACCGCCTGATCAGCCTCCTGCTCTCTGAGGTATTTAGCGGTCTCAATTAGCTTCTTTGCCGCATCGCCGTAGTCCTCCACCTGCAAGAGTTTGTCGAACTTGGTCTTGCGAACAGCAGGTGTCAGCAAGAAGTCTGCAGTAAGCATGCCCTGTGGCGTGCCGATGGCGCTGGCAAAGAGATCATCTAACTTGATCGCTCCGTCGATCCGCATATGATGCTTGAGAAAGTCGGTGACGTCGGCGCTGGAGTCAATGCGCGTGCCTGTTAGTGGATTGAAGATATACCAGTCTGAAGAAGCGCCAAGGCGGCGTGTGACTTCGTATTCACACTCGTCCACAGGGGAGACGAAGGCCACCATGACCTTGCCAGTATTTGCGCCCTCACGCACGAACTGCTTCTGCTTATAGGGTAGATGATCGAAAAGCGCCCAGCCTATGGCTTCGAGCAAGGTTGACTTGCCCGCGCCGTTATGGCCGCGAATGGCCGTCACGCCGTCGCGCAGTCGAATGGAAGCGTGTTCATAGCTTTTGATATTGGTGAGTTCTACGCGAGTGATATGCATAGTAGGGATATCCTTCAGCGTTGCGTAGGGTCACGACGCGCAGCAACGAAGCGGCAAGGAGCGCTGAGATGACTATTTGCGCATATCCTTCTCAGCCCGGCAAAAACGGAAAGGCCGCGACAACTTTCTCATTCTGTTGGGCGAGAGAATGGGCTTCGGCGTCACATGAGCGCCCGCTGATGGCGCTCCATCCTCCAGCATATGAGATGAGGCGCTAAGTAGGACACCACTCGCCGCAGTATAGCCCTTCTGGATGGGCTCTTTACCGTATGTGGGAGACTTGGGGGAGGGTTGAGAGGTAGTCAGCGCCAGGAGACGTCGACCACCAGGTAGGCGCCAAGCCAGGCGTGATGGGAATGCAAGTAGACAGCTTGGGTAGTCTCTGTTAGAATGCCCCCAATAAGTGTGGTGTGTGTTGGTACTCTCGTCCTATGCGACATGCGATAAGCTGCTAGACACAGGACACGCACGAAGGAATGATAGACATGTGGCGTCGGGATAAGCGCCCCACGGGCACAGAAGCTCCCATGGACGAAGAGGCTCAGCGAGCGGCTCGGCAGGCGATATGGCTTTCTCAACTCTATGCGCGAAACTGGATGTTCATCACTCCAGAGGTTCAGGCCGCCTTACAACGCAAAGTCTTGTTCGCGGCTGGCGTAGGAGGAGCCAGCCACATTGTCACGCTGGCGTGCCGCACGGGCTTGACGAAATTCATCGTGGCCGATGACGACACCGTAGAGACCACGAACCTCAATCGTCAGGCATATCAAGTCGAGCACCTGGATCAAAACAAGGCAGCCGCCCTTGCGGATATCTTGCGCTCGATCAGCCCAGATGTGCAGGTCGAGGTCATGAGGGGCAAGATCAATGAGCAAAACTACATGGATGGTATCGCGCGCTCAGATTTTGTCATCAACTCGATTGATTTCGAGCAGCCAGCATTTTTACTGCTGAATCGAGTGGCGCAGGCGGCGGGGAAAACCGTGCTGCTGCCGCTCAATCTCGGATGGATCGGCGTGCTCCTGGTCTTTACGCCGGAGTCTCCAACCCTCGACCAGTTTCTGGGAATACGAACTGGCCAGGTAGGCGGCCTCGATGTCGCCAGCCGCCTGATCGAACGTGTCGTCACAGGCTTGCCACCGTCGGGCCAACAGTATCTAGCCGAACCTTTGAAGCAGTTCGCCAAGCGCGACAAGGCGTGGCCCGGCGACCCACAACTCGGCGCGGCAGTCTATGCCACCGCCGCGCTCGCTGCGCGTGTGATTGTCGCAGCAACTGCGAATGAACCTGTACGGGTCGTGCCAGAGGTCGTCTATGCAGATCTTTTCGGGCAGGTGACGCCTGGCGAGACTACCGCGGGAGCGAGCCAACCAGCGGCGGCGCCTCCCAAAAGTGATCTATCTATCAGCACAAACGCATCAGACCAAGGCGGCGACGTCGCGAGTACGCCTGATGATCTCGAGGATGAGGAACAGAAGGCAAGCTAATCGCGCAAGGTGGCGGCGGGAAACATCCAGCAGAGCACACGCTCATGCATGGCTGGCGAAGGAATATTCTGTTCTCAACCAACCAAACGGTTTTCAGCCGCATCGCACTCCAAGGTCGATGCAGGAGAATAGATACGTGGCAGATCAACCCTCCGCACATGTACCAATGTCGCTCGTAGACAGTAAAGCTACGAGACGGCAATCGCAGGGCAGCGCCTGGGCTCCTTACTCAGCCACACGAGATGATGGGGATAGTGCGCCTGGTGGCCTGACACGGCATCTCGCGGCGCGCATCGCACGTACACTCGCCGTGTTGGCGCAACCTGAGGCTAGCCGCATCCTGGTAGTTGAGCCACATTCCTCCATTTTGCCCGAGGCTCTGCGCACAAGCGACCCTTCCTGTGATCTCTGGGCGTTGCGTCGGGAGTCGTCACACTCAGTTCCCGCATTCGACCACGAAGTCATGGGCGATTGGCTGACTGGCGATGAGTCGCTAACGGAACGACTGGGCGAGTTTGATGTGGTCGTCGTCTCCGGGCTCGTACGTCTCGTCTCTCGCGCAGGCCTCCCACGCATCGTCGGGTGGCTGGCGCGGCTCGTTCGCGAGCGGGGTTATCTGCTGCTTTGTGAGCCCTCGCCACCACTCTCCGCAGACTTTCTCGAAGACCTCATCCGCGAGAACGACTGCATCGTCGCGGCCGACCAGGAAACGATCGATGACGGCTGGACATATCGCCTGATCGCGGGCCAACGGCACGCCAGTGACATGATCTCCCATATCGCAGGCATTCAGTCCATCAATTGGGACGACCTTCAACGCGAGCCAAAACTTCGCAGCGCGCTAGTAAACGCCTACCGCATCGTCTTCGGCGGCAAGGAGTGGCGCGAATGGATGCGTTGCACGGCCACCGAATGTGGGCGCCAATACAGCCAGGAAGAATATGTAGCGGAGTGTCTGCCGCTTGGCGATCGCTGCCTCTGCGGGCGTAGCGGTACGCTGGTTCCCGTGCACGCGCCCGAGAAAGTGATCGAGATGCTGCGCACGGAACTGCTCGAACCTGCCGAGAGTTGCTGCTATGTCCGACTCAACGACAGCAGGCATGTAGAAGCTTTCTGTTGGGGTTATGTTGACAGTACCCGTTCGCTTGCGCGCTTGCTTGGGGCAAGCGATAATAGTGCACGCCACGCGATTGAGCAAAGTCTGGAAGCCTACGTCGACGACTGCGAATTTGACACTCCAGATGCGCGTATCTATCGTTTGGCGGAAGGTGGGATCACGCAGGAGGCGCGCAACGGTCATCTGACCTATGCGCTGCTGCAACGGTTACTGCAATGGTCATATGATCACAATGTGCAGGTCGTCATCGGCCGTACATCGCCACGCACACCCATGTATGCGATCTTCCGCGGTCTCGGTATGGAAGTTATCTATCGGTATGACCAGGGCGCGGAGAACGGGGGGGATACCAGCCATCGGCAGAAAGATGACCGGGTGATCTTAGCGGGCTCTGTACTTCCAATGCTCCAAGCGGTAGCGACTGAATCGACTCGGCGATTATCCTGGCGCATAGCTCAACAAATGCGCGTGGAACGTGGGGCCGGGTGAAATGTCCGGCCGAGAGGCTGGGGATATGTGGAGAGTGAGAAATGCGCCAAGTTCCAAATTCACCGCAGCAATACGGATCACAGGTTCCGGCTGCGCTGAGCGGGTCGATGACAGACGACGTGGAGGAGACGAGGCCCAATATTTGGCTCCGTCTCACAAGTTGGGGCTGGAACCATCGTCTAGTCACCGTTGAGGAACGTGAGCAGGCTCGCCGAAGCCGACTAGCCTCTTGGCTGATTCTCGGATTACTGGTGTTCGAGATTCTGCTGCTACCGGCAGGTAAAGAAATCACGACGACATTCATCGCCGTAGTCGTGGCGATCATTGGCACACTTTTTGTCGCCTTCTTCGTCAACCGCGCTGGCTATGTCAACGCTGCTGGCATCATCCTGGCGGTTCTCTTCTCGGGCGCGCTGATGGGCGCCGTGGTCGGCTCGCCGGGCGGCTACCTCGATACCGTGTATCTCCCCGCCTATGACCTGTTCGTGATTCCAGTCGGGCTAGTGGCTGCGATTGTGCGCCCGCGCTATGCGATCTTCCTGACGACACTCGGCTGTATCATGCTGATCGTCGGCGACTTCTACGCGCAACCCATCCGTGGCGATCTGGCGCACTGGATGATCATCGAAGGCGCGGTGCCATTGCTGGCTCGGCCTATCGCGCTGCTGACGTTTATGGGTATCCTCTCGTACCTGGTGGCTCGCAGTACTGACGACGCGATTCGCCGCGCTGACCGTGCGGAAGAAATCGCCCGCCTGGAAAGCGTCGTGGTCGAGCAGAAACGCGCGCTCGATCAAGGCGTGTACGAACTGACGCAGGCGTTCGTCCGCGCGGCCAACGGCGACTATAGCTCGCGGGTGAATATTCCCCGGCAGAACCCGTTGTGGAGTCTGGGCGCACAGATGAATACATTCGTCCAGCGGTTGCAGCAGGCGGGACAGTCGACATTTGAACTAGAGCGCACACGCCAGGAGGCGTTCCGGTTGGTGTCCGCGCTGGACGACTGGCGCGCCGGGCGCATGCCACTGTGGCCCGCGCCTTCTGGCACGATGCTCGACCCGATCATTCAGCGGTTGAGCGGCGGCAGGCAGTAGCGGCAGGCAGTAGTAGCGGCAGGCGATAGACGCGACGAGCGGGCTGGCGAGAGAGTGAGACGCCAGCCCGCTCGTTTTGTTCGTCCTATTCTTCCTCGATGCCGGCTACTCCATCCTCTAGCGCTTCGGTGGGCAGTGGCGCAGTGGGCGCGCCAGCCGTCGCGCCATAGCCAGCGTCGAGCGACACCCACGCGAGTCGGCTGCCAGCGCCGATGTCGCGGACGTGCAGGTTGTCGTTGTAACGGCTCAGCCGCCAGGTCTCGTACCCGCCGATGCGCTCGCGTTCCCAATGGGTGATGGAGGTGTTGCGGGTGTGAAACTGACCCGGCGCGGGAGCCGTCGCCCCCACACCCAGTCCGATCAGCAACGATGCGTCGATCACGCCGCCGTGGCAGACAACGGCGATGGTCTTCCCCGCATGCTGGCGCACCACGCGATACATAAAATCCCCGACGCGTGCAACGAAACCACCCCAACTCTCACCCCCAGGCGCAAAGGGATGATATGGATCTTCGCGGAAGTCGCTAAAGGCCCCGTAACGCTCGAGAAACTCGCGAACGCTCATGCCATCAGCCTCACCTGGGCGCAACTCATGCGCATCATCATCGGGAATGATATCCAACCCCAGCGCAGGCGCGATGATCTCGGCAGTCTGGCGGGCGCGGGGTAGTGTACTAGCGATGAGGACATCAGCGGGAATTTCCCGCGTAGTGGCGAGTCGGTCACGCAGGCGCTCCGCCTGGAGAACTCCAAGGTCAGTCAAGCCAAGGTCAGTCTTCATGCCCGCAAGTGTACCTTCGACATTGCAGACAGCTTCGCCATGCCGTATCAGATAGAGATGAGTAGCCATCCTGAGAATTATCCTTCAAATCCTTCGCATCCACTCAGTCAGTCCGATGCAGCGCAACGGACCCTAATGCTGTTCGATCTCTACGCAGGGAACGCCTCTTCGATCGCCGCGATGAAGTCGCCGGGCTGTGTGAGTGCGCTCAGATGTCCCATTGTAGTCAGCAATCGCGTGTACGCAAGTGGATAGGCCGCGCGCAGAGCGGCGCGCTCCACCGCTTCGATGACATGATCGTAGGCTGCATCGAGAATGAGCACGCGCCCAGGCTCGCCAGCCAATTTGGCGGGAGGAGCCGCGCGCCCGGCGAGAAATTGCTCGATGATGCGGCCGTGTCCGAGCATGGCGCGCTTGCTAATGCGCGCCGCCATCTCGATGAAGTAGCCGCGCCAGAAGAGGTAGTCTGCTGCAGAGAGACCAGGAGACTCGCGCCAGAGCGGCAATCCGGCGCCTGCGCGTAAGGCGCCACGCAGCAGTGAATCGGGAGTCGCGGCAAGCAATGAGTATTGCACACGCACCATGCGGAGGGCCGCCGGAGCAGGGCCGCCCGTGTTGCAGAGCACGAGGCGATCAACCAGATCGGGTCGACGCTCGGCCAACGCCTGCGCCAGATAGCCGCCCATCGAGTAGCCGACGACGAGCGCGGGCGCGCCTACATGCTCCAGCAGGGTGGCCAGGCCAGCGCATACGTCATCTAGCGAGTTCAATTCGTCGGGGTAGGTGGGCGCGATGACGGTGTAGTGGCGTTCGAGCAGAGACATCGCGCCAAAGAGTGACTCGGCGTCGCTCTCACTACCATGCAGCAAAAGCGCCACGCGCTCGCCGCTGCCGCCAATGAGGTACGTCCACGTATGCCAGCGCACATCGAGTGATGTTGGCGGGTGGCTGGCGCGAAACAGGCGAAGATGATCATGCCAGGAGGATGGCATGGAGATAGGGTGAGCAGGAATCACGAAATCATTCACCACCGCACCTCCCGAGGTCCCGCTTTACCCTTCGCCTGACGCCTGTTTCAGCCACACATCCAGCGTCTATCATTAGCATATTACGTCAGGATAAGCAGATGCTGAGGAACTCGTCAACCCTTGCTTGTATCAACGCAGGAACCAGATGAGGCGTTTCCGCGTCATGGAGATATGCGGCGCGAGATGCGCGCCACGAATTCAGGGGGAATGGCATGATCCGACTTGGTAGACACGGCGCCCATCAAACATCGCGAATGTGGAACACGCTGGCGCTGGCAGGCGCGCTCACAGTGATGCTCGCGCTCGTCGCCTGTGGCTCATCTGGGGCCACTGCGGGAAAGTCATCCGCGGCTACAGCGACAACCCAGGCAGGTGGCTCTATTCCTGGCGGCGGAATGGCGATCAGGCCGTGCCCAGGGGCGCCCGGCGACGCTACCCAGGTTGGCGCGCTCGCGCTGGTGCTGACATCGGGCGTCGCATCGGGGACACTGCATGTGGGTGAGATGGCACAGGTACGTCTGCCCGCCTCGTTGCATTGGACCCTCGAAGGCCAGACAAATCACCTGAAAGGTGTCGGCAGCGCAGGAGCGCAAGATAGCGCACTCAATGTCTGCTACTGGACATTTCAGGCAGATTCTGCCGGAAGCGTGACCCTCCACTTCTCGGGTGTCCAGCCGTGCGAAGGGCCAACAGGTGGCTGCTCCAGCGCCGTCACCGAGCAAGACTTCACCATCACCGTGGCGTAGGCGAGGCGGGCGTCGCGGCCAGCAAGGATGCTGGCATCGCTGGCATCGCTGGCATCGCGGTTGTGCGGTTGGGGTAGAATGGTGGCTAGCGCTGGCGGAACACGGGACGCTTGGCGCCCGACGCGCTCAACCTGCGGCAGGAGACACCCATGCTCGCGGACACGCCGGCCATCAACACCAATCTGCCCACCCCAATCTCCACTTTCATTGGACGAGAGCGCGCGCTCGGCGAGATAGCACGGCTACTCACACGAGAACGCCTTGTCACGCTCACTGGCCCCGGCGGAACAGGCAAGACGCGCCTCGCCTTGCGTGTTGCGGCAAGCGAATTGGCCGCATTTCCTGATGGCGTCTGGCTGGTCGAACTCGCGCCCATCGCCACGCCAGAACTGGTAGCAGAGACCATCGCCAAAGTGGCGCATGTAACCGGAGATGGCGCCGCTCCCCTGCTGGAGGCGCTAGCGCATGGCCTCGCGAAGATGCGCCTGCTGCTCGTGCTCGACAATTGCGAACACCTGCTCGGCGAATGCGCGCGCATCGTGGCGTATCTGCTGGCGCGCTGCCCAGCATTGGCGGTGATCGCGACGAGCCGTGAGCCGCTGGCGATTGGTGGCGAGCGCGTCGTGCGTGTGCCACCGCTGGAACTGCCCGCTAGCTCAGAGCCATTGGACGAGGAGCGTTTGCTCACGTTCGATAGCATTCGCCTGTTTCTCGAACGCGCACAGGCTGCCGAGCCTTCGTTTCGTTTCTCAAGCGTGACAGCGCCTGCGGTTGTGGAGATTTGCCGCCGATTGGATGGCATTCCGCTAGCGCTGGAGTTGGCGGCGATGCGCGTGCGCGGGATGGGCGTCGCCTATTTGGGCGCGCGGCTAGACGACCGCTTCCGATTGTTGACGGCAGGCGCGCATGCGACGGAGCCACGCCAGCAGACGCTCAATGCGGCGGTCGCCTGGAGCTATGATCTACTCTCCGAACGCGAGCGCGTGGTCATGCGGCGGCTTGGCGTATTTGCTGGCGATTTCTCGCCGGAGGCCGCCGAAGCCGTCTGCATCTCAGCAGGTGAGGATACATCGGATGCCACCGGCAGCGTGTTCGACATCCTGACACGGCTGGTCGATAAATCGCTCGTGCAATTCGATCAGTCGACGGGGCTCTACCGCCAACTCGAAACGATTCGCCTGTATTGCCAGCATCAACTCGACGCCGCTGGCGAACAGAATCATCTGCGCCGCCAACACTTCGCGTACTACCTGAACCTCGCCGAAGATGGCGCGGCGCTCCTCGGTGGACCCGGACAACTCGGGTGGTTCGCGCGGCTAGAGCAAGAGCACGACAACTACCGTGCGGCGCTGAGTTGGGCGATTGCGGAAGAACACGCGGAAGACGCGGCGCGGCTCGCGCTGAGCCTCTGGCAATTCTGGCACGCACGCACCTACCAGCGCGAAGGCATGCGCTGGCTGGAGCAGGCGCTTGCGTTGGAGCCACGCCATCCGCTGCCGCCAGCGATGCGCGCAAGGCTATTGAATGCGCTTGGCTCGCTGGCGAATGTCGCCAGGCGCCTTGACCGTTCGAAGGCCTACCACGAAGAAGCGCTGCGCCTGTGGACGGCTGCGGGCGATCAGGCGGGCATGGCGCAGGCATTGTGCGACCTCGGCTGGGTCTTCTTCGAGGAGGTCAACATTGAAGAGGCGATGCGTTATGCCGATGAGGGCTTGCCGCTGGCCGAGGTGAGTGGGGATAAGAGGCTGCTCGCCCATGCGTTGTTGCTCAAGGGTCTGCTCGAAACGCAACACGATTTCACTGGCTCCGCGGATCCAGCACAGATGCGCCGGGCAGCGGCGACGCTCGAACGCAGTCTCGCGATCTGGCGCGAATTAGGTGATCAGAGCAGCGAGGCTGCGACACAGGCGACACTGGCCGCTAACTATGCGGGACTTGGAGATGACGAGCGCGCGAAACCGCTGCTGCTCGCATCGGCACGGTGGTATGTGCAGTCGGGCGATTCCGGCAACATCAATGGCACGCTGGTCATTCTGATGAACCTTGCAGGCAAATGGGCTGCCGATCCGCAGATGGCCCGCGATTCGGCGCGTATTCATGGCGCAATGCTAAGCCTGTTGGGCGCCGTCACCGAAGAACCCTCACCGTGGGAGACGTCAGAACCTGCTCTGGCGATGGAACGCCGACTGACGAAGACGTTGGGGACGGAGGGCTATGCGCAGGCGCTCGCCGAGGGCAGGCATATGACCCGCAACGAGGTGTTTGCGGTTGCAGAGCGCATCACCCGGCCTGCCAACCAGACCATCGCTCCCGCGACGCGCCCAACGCCAATGGTTCCACCGACGCCGCATGCCAGCCTTACACGTCGCGAGCTCGATGTGCTGCGGCTCGTATCGCAGGGCATGACCAACGCCCAGGTGGGACGCGAACTTGTCATCACTCCGCGCACCGTCAACGCGCATCTGACGTCGATCTATGGCAAGTTGGGGGTCGTCTCACGCAGCGGAGCCATCCGCTATGCGGTGGATCACGCGCTCGGCTAACGCCACGTGCGCCCCCACTCCGTTGAACCTAACACTCTGCTCCCCTACGCGACAGCCGCAGAAAGACTGTTAGACCTAACGATGCGCCCGCCTCTCCCGCCAAGTAGAGTTTGAGCAATCCCTGGAGCGCTCGGGTCCAGGTGACATCGCCAGTATGAACAGTGGAAGGGTGGGAGTAGGCATGGCGACAATATCAGTCAGCGCGGTGATCTTGCGTCCGGTTGAAGAAGTGTTCGCCTACATGTCGGATGCGCGCAACAATCCTCAATGGCAGTCCAGCGGCGGCCTGGTGAAAATCCAACAGACACCGGAGAGTCCGGTCGGCGTAGGAACACGCATCGCCGAGACGCGAAAATTCATGGGCATGACGATTGAGGACACGAGCGAGATCAGCGAATTCGAGCCAAATCGAAAACTGACCCGTGTGCCAGTCAGTGGCAAGAGCGGCCCCATCAAACGCGGCGAACTGACGTTTGAGCCAGTGGCGGAGGGCTGTCGTGTGACCTTCAATGGCCTCGTTGAGGCGACCGGGCTACTCTCCATCGCGGAACCTGTGCTGCTAGCCAACATGAAGCGCTCGTTCGAAACGAGTTTGGGCGAGGCGAAAGCTCACCTCGAAAGCCAGCGATAGACACTCTCGCGCCGTGCGGAACCTCGATGTGCTGTCCCACTTCAGTTTGCTCGCCTCCAGGGCGGCATAGCGCCAAGACGCCGGGAGTGTCTCGCAGGTGGCAGAGACGCGGGGCGGAGGGCGGGCGCTCTCCGGTGTCATTTCCGCTCACGGGCGCACATTTGCGCCGAGTAGGGAGAACATCACATGGCGACAACTCAGATGTCCCCCAATGCCGTGGGGACAAGCACAGCCAAGCGTCGCTCATCGCTCGATTACGTACTCTTCGCCGCGCTGATCGTGGGCGCAATCCTTAACATCTTGCCGTCGCTCCTCAACGGACGACTGATTCCGCCGCCGATGATCATGGCGGTCGCGGCGTTGATCGCCGCCGCAGTGCTGGCGACACCCTGGCGCTGGGGCGTGAGTATCGCATTCATCGTGTCATTGATCACGTCCGCTGTTGATCTGGCGCCTGGGCAATTTCCGCTCTATACACTGCTCCATCCAGGTGGAACGACCTTCACAGTGATCTTGCTGGAGACACTATGTGCGCTGCTGGGGCTCGTCGCCTCTGCCGTGAAGTTGACGCAGGTCGCGCGACGTGAGACGCCGCACTCGACAACACTCTCCACCGCGTCACTCACACTCGTGGCGGGAATCGCACTCGGCGCTTTCCTAATCGGAACCTTCGGCCAGTCCTCGGGCACGAGTGGAAACGCAGCAAGCGTCACCTCTGGCACAGAGGTCGTGCATCTTACTTCGGACAAATTCGCGCCCAATATCATCGCGTTGCATACGGGCGAAACGCTCACCGTGATCGATGACGTTCCCGTGCCGCATATTCTGGTCAACGGCTCGTGGAGCGCAAGCAACCCCAATCAGGCGCAACCCGCGACTGAGGCAGGCGCGCCTGTCATCAACAACGTGGAACTCAACAACAATACGAAGGTGGTCGGGCCATTCGCTACGGCAGGCACATACCACATCTATTGCTCGGTGCATCCTGGAATGAACTTGACGGTTATCGTGGCATAGCGTACCACCACAGCAAGACACCGCCAGCGTCACCTCGCGGCGCTGGCGGCGGGCGCTGTAGCACGCACTGGTCCAGACAGAACATCCACAGCGTCGCCAGCGCCAGCCCACCCCTTTGTGGTCGCGGAACACCGCCTCCTCCCAGGCGCCTCCGTGTGTCAACGAGCGCTATTCCTGTGAATAGATGGCGCGCGGTCTACAATGGCGCACATGCTTGTCGCGTGTGGCGTGGCGCGCTACACTGCACGCTGACAGGTCACACTGGAGAAGGATCGATCATGGGCTTTCTGCGCGTGTTGCTCCAGCGGCATCTGGCGATTTTGTGGACGAGTCAGGTCCTCTCAGCGATGGGCGACTATTTCTATGCCATCGCCGTGCTGTGGATCGCGGTGCGTGTAGCGGGGAGCGCGGCTGGCTTCGTCGCAGCGGCGGAGACAGGCGCGTCGTTCGTCTTCGGGCTGCTCGGCGGCGTCTACGCAGACCGATGGAACCGACGCCACATGATGATCGTGGCGGACCTGCTGCGAGGGGCGGCCGTGCTGACACTCCCATTCCTGGCGAGAACTGGGACGCTTCCACTCTGGTATCTCGTAGGCGTGGCGATCGTCCTGGGTGGGCTAGGGTCATTCTTCGATCCAGCGCTACAGGCAAGCCTGCCGGCGCTGGCGGGTGACGCGCGAACGCTGCAGGCGACCAACGGCTTGATGGACATGACCCGGCGGCTCGCACGCGCTATCGGGCCAAGCCTCGCGGGTTTGCTGGTGGCCTTCCTCCCACTCGAACAATTCTTCACGCTCGACGCGGTCAGCTTCGGTGTCTCCGCGCTGGCCATATTCATCCTCGGCGCCCGCTACGCCTGGAAACCTGAGCGAGCAGCAACGCCAGCGCAAACAGGCGTTCGCGGCATCGTACGTGAAATAGGCAGCGCGCTGCGACTTGTCCGGAGCCGCGCGGAGTTGACCTGGGCGCTGATCGGCCAGTGTCTGATCAACTTGCTCTGGGCGCTGGCATTCACGCTGGGCGCGCCAATCCTTGCCGCGCACAACCTGGGTCACAGCGTCGGCGCCTATGGTTTGATCGTCGGCGCCTATGGCGTAGGCAACGTGGCAAGCAACGTGGTCGTCAGCAATCTGCGCGTCCGACGACCGCTCGTCTGGCTGTTCGGTGGCAAAGTCGTGCTGGGGATGGGGTTCCTTTTGCTTGCCGCCGCGCCGTCGCTGCCAGTGGCGCTGCTCGGATCGGCGCTCGCCGCGACTGGCGGCCCCATGGGCGACATTCCCTTGCTGACGATGATCCAGCTCGACCTGCCACCCACGCAACTCGGCAAGATCTTCAGCCTGCTCGAAACGCTGGTCCACGGTGGGATGCTGGTGGGAACGCTGCTAGCTGTACCGCTCTTCGCTCGCTTCGACGCGCGGCTCGTCATCGGCGGCTGTGCGCTGCTGATGACGGCGATGGGCGTGGCGGGGCTGGCGCGCTTTGGCGCGTCGAAGCCGCCAGGCACACTGGACGCGGAGGCGCCGACGAGCGTTGAGGCGCTGCACTGAACGTCGCGTAGCGACACTCCGCCGACGCCGCCTACCGCCCGGCTCCGGCCGCCGCGACGGTCGTGCGCGGGGCGGCGCCGACGATGACGGGCAGCAGTTCGCGCAGACTATCGAGGAAGCGCGCTGGGTCGGCGTCGAGACGGCGACGCGGAACGCGCACTTCGCCAAGTTGGGCGCGAACGTCGTTTTTGAAGCGCTTGTAGAGGGCGACTCGGTCAGGCACGATGGTGCGACGCAACTTGAAGATGACATCGCCATCACGCGCGCTGATGCCTTCGTAGCCGAACAGCGCCGCCTCCGTCTTGATCCGTGTGACGGCGAGCAGGTTCGCCACCGGCTCGGGCGGCGCGCCGAAGCGGTCGGCAAGTTCGCCCGCCAGCGCCTCGGCCTGCTCGGGACGGTCGAGATTCGCCATGCGCTGATAGAAATTCATCTTCAGCGCGCGGTCGTTGATGTAGTCGTCTGGGATGTAGGCTGTGACAGGCAACTCCAGCGTTACCGCAACGGGGATGTCAGCCTGCTCAGGGCGCTTGCCTTCCATCTCGGCGATGCTTTCCGCCAGCAGACGGGTATACAGGTCGAAGCCGACGGAGTTCATGAAGCCAGACTGCTCCGCGCCGAGCAGGTTGCCAGCGCCACGAATCTCCAGGTCTTTCATCGCGATGCGGAAGCCCGCGCCCAGTTCGGTCGCCTCGAAGATGGCGCGCAGTCGCTTCTCGGCGACGGGTGTCAGCTTCGTATCCTTGTTGTAGAGGAAGTAGGCGTAGGCCTGGCGTCCGCTGCGACCCACACGTCCGCGCAATTGGTAGAGTTGCGAGAGGCCGAAAAACGCGGCATTGTTCACGATGATCGTATTGGCGTTCGGAATGTCGAGGCCATTCTCGATGATCGTGGTGCAGACGAGCACATTCGCCTCACCGGCTGAGAAGTCGAGCATCACATGCTCTAGCTGATCTTCGTGCATTTGGCCGTGGCCGACCACAAACTTCGCCTCGGGGACGAGTTTACGCAGTCGGTCGGTCAACGCCTGGATGCCCTTGACTTTGTTGTGAACGAAGTAGACCTGGCCACCGCGATCTACCTCGCGCAGGATGACCTCGCGAATCATCGCATCTTCATACTCGCGTATATAGGTGCGAATCGGCAGCCGCTCCTGCGGGGGCGTCTCGATTACACTCATCTCGCGCACCTCAGAGAGCGCCATATAGAGTGTGCGCGGAATCGGCGTCGCTGAAAGTGTCAGTACGTCTACCTCGGCGCGCATCTGCTTCAAGCGCTCCTTGTGGGTCACGCCGAAGCGCTGCTCCTCATCGATGATGAGCAGACCCAGGCGATTGAACGCAACATCCTTCTGCAGCAGCCGATGCGTGCCGATGACGATATCCACCGTGCCATCTTCTAGCCCCTTCAACGTGTCTTTGTTCTCCTTGTCTGACCGGAAACGGCTGAGGAGTTCCACGCGAACGGGATATGGTCGCAGACGCTGGCTGAAGGTATTGAAATGCTGGAGCGCCAGCACGGTCGTCGGCACAAGCACGGCCACCTGCCGCTGATCGAGCACAGCTTTGAAGGCGGCGCGCAGGGCAACCTCGGTCTTGCCGTAGCCGACGTCGCCACAGACGAGGCGATCCATCGGGCGAGCGCGCTCCATATCAGATTTGACATCGGCGATGGCGCGGGCCTGGTCAGGCGTCTCGACGTACTGGAAGCCTTCTTCCATCTCTTGCAGCCACGGCTGCTGGTCGTCGGAGGGGAAAGGATGCCCCTGCACTGTCTCGCGCAGGCTGTAGAGCCGCAGCAAGTCGCCCGCGATCTCTTTGGCGCTCTCCTTCGCGCGCTGCTTGGCCCGCGCCCACTCGACGCCACCAAGCTTGCTCAGCGACGGAGCCGCGTCGCCCATGCCGATGTAGCGCGTCACGCGGTCAAGTTGGTCGGTGGGAATGTAGAGTCGGTCAGTACCCGCATAGCCAATCAGCAGATATTCGCGCTCCACGCCGTTGCTCTCCAGCTTGACGAGGCCATCGAAGCGGCCAATGCCGTGCTCCTGATGCACGACGAAGTCACCGGGGCGCAGTTCGGCGAGGAAGGCGGCGGGCGTAGTGGAGTGTTTGCGCTGGCTGGCGTCGTGGCCGCGCGCCCAGCCGAAGACCTCCGCATCGGTAAAGACGGTCAACGCCATCGAGCGACTGTGCCACCCCTCGGGGAAGCGGCCATGCACCACCGCCAGCGTACCCGGCTCGGGCGACTCGGGGAGATCGGTCAGCGGCGAGACGATGACGATATTGTTATGTCCGAGCAGCGCCTCATCGCCGAAGACCTCGCACAGGCGACGCGCCTGCAAACTGGAGATGACCACGCGCTGCCGCTCACCCAACAATTTGCGTACGTCCTGAGCGAAGGCGCGCAAGCGTCCACCGTAGGACTGCGCGGGCGTCAGGTCAGGGGCGAGCGCTGCGCCAATGCCGGTGACCTGCTCATCGGTGATGAGGCTGGCGAACCGCGCAGTCGGTCGGGCGTCGAGTAGAGGGCGCACATCGGCCCAGGCAAGGAACGACGGCTCGATGCCAGCGGGATGCTCGCCCTCTCGTTCGAGACGGTCACGCGCCTCTTCGCCCTGCTCGGCCAGTTGCTCGGCCACCCGCTGCGGCGCATCTTCGTCACCCAGCGCGACATAGCCACCCTGTGGCAGATAGGTCAGCACACTCGTCGGCTGGTGCAGATAGGGTAGATAGTAGGCGATGTCGGGAAATGACTGCCGGTCGCGCAACGATTGCAGATCATCTTGCCAGCGTTCGCGTGCGGCAGGGTTGAGGCCAATGGTATCGAGCGCAGCAAGTCGCTCGGCGGCTTCGCGTCCACGCGTGGCGAGCGCATCACGCGCGGGAGTGAGTAACGCTTCGTTGATAGCGTTGAGCGAGCGCTGCGTCTCGGGGTCGAATGTGCGGATGCTCTCGATCTCATCGCCGAAGAACTCGATGCGGATGGGTCGCTCCATCGCAGGGGAAAAGACATCGACGATACCGCCGCGATGGGTACATTGGCCGACCTCGGCCACCTCGGCCTCGAAGTCGTAGCCGAGCGTCATCAGTCGTTCCAGCAGGAGGCGTGGGTCGAGCCGCTGCCCCGGCGCGAGCGCGAGCAACGCGGCGCGAAACTCATCGAGCGGCATGATTGGCTGCGTGAGGGCGCGCGGCGAACAGACGACAATGGCGGGCTCCGTGGGAGCGTCGGCGGCGCGAGCCAGCAGAATCAGCGCATTCATGCGCGATTTGATCGTGTCGCGGTCAGGCAGCAGCCGCTCCCAAGGCAGCGCGTCGAGCGCGGGGAACGTGCGGATGGGCATGGAGCCGCCAGTGAGCGCCAGTAACGCCTGGGCCGCGCTCTCGACCTGCTCGTCGTCGCGAGTGACGTAGAGTAGCGGCGCCTGCAACGATTCGGCGAGTCCAGCGATGAGATACGGACGGGCCGATTCGCTCACGCCAGAGATGGCGGGCACGGAACCGCCGCCTGCTTTGACAGCCAGCAGGCGCTCACGCAGGCGGAGCAGTTCAGGACGATTCTCCAGCAGTGGCAGTAATCCACGCAGCGACACGAGCGGCCTCCATCCAAATCAGCAGGCGGGGCGACCTCACGGCGCGGCGCCAGGACAGCATATGCTAGCCGTTGAACCGGTTCATCGCCGGTTCGATGCCCTCACCGACCCAGACGAGCGCGGCGTCGGCGGCGAGGGCGATAGCCTCATCGAGCTTGGCGCGCTCATCGCCACGCGGGGCGCTCAGCAAAAAGTCCACGTTCTCCCCACGGCCATGCACGGGCCGGCCGATGCCGATCTTGAGCCGGGGGAAGTCGTTGGTTCCCAGCAGGCGAATAGTGGACTCCAGGCCATGCTGGCCGCCCGCAGCGCCACGCGCCCGCAGCCGCACACGCGCGAGGGGCAGATCGAGGTCGTCGCAGACGATCAGCATGTCGTGGAGATCGAGTTTATAGAAGCGGACGAGTTCGCCGACCGCGACGCCGCTGTCGTTCATGAAGGTCTGTGGCTTGGCGAGCAGGACTTTTTCCTCGCGCCATGTGGGCGCGAGTGGCGCAGCGCCGGGCTCCGCGACGGGAGCGGGCGTGGCGACGCGGACGAATCCGCTGGTGATGTGGGTTTTGCTGCGATGCGACTCCCACGACCACCCATTACGGTTGGCAAGTAGATCAACGACATCGAAACCAACGTTGTGGCGCGTGCGGGCGTAGCGCGCCCCGGGATTCCCTAAACCGACGATGAGCCTCACCGACCAGCCAACCTCTTCTCTCAAGCGTGGCCACATCGCGGCGCACAACAACAGACGGGGCGGCCGCAATCGCGACCCCCCTCAGCGCGGCCTGCGCGCGGCGCGCAGCCATCCTCTATTTTACCACGCGAGCAACGGGCGCGGGCAGAGATGGAAAGATCGGCAGGCGCCCACGTGCTCGCGTGGTAGCTCAGACGCCATGGACACAGGCCGCTAGCGCTCCTCTCGCTGTGAGAAGCAAGCGGCTCTACGCGTAGTTTATGGCAAATGGGCGTCGCGGGGCCGGGTGGATGCCAGAACGGCAGGGACGCGAATGGTCGGGGATCGGCGAACGCGCAGCAAGATCTGAAGATCATCGTTAGCATGCTCGCGCTGGCGCTGAGTGATCCGCCGGATACGTTTACGCGAGGGCAGGAGTCCAAGCACTATGACGATTCGTGAGTTTTGGTTCGGCTCCGCTGTTGTGTGTTTCGTGGCCGCAGCGTCCGTGCTGGGTATTGTCCTCTACGGAGTGATGCAACGGGCGCGGGCAGGGAATCGTCGCGCCTGGGCCGGACGCCTCCGCTGGGCCACGCCGATTATCACACTGGTTCTGCTAGGCGCATGTGTGCTGCACTTCCTGCCTCAGGAGCCGGGAAACCCAAATTTCGTAAATCGACCCGCGCCCGCCGATCCAGATGGCATCGTCGCATTTGTTCAACCAGAACTATCCGCAGACCGCGATACCATCATCGCTATGAATGCGCGAACTGGGCAGATTCGCTGGCGGAATCAAATTCCCTTCGCTCTAGACCCATGGGGGCAGCATTACAACCTCTTCAATCTGGACAGTGTGATGCGCCCGCTGCCACACGTCATCCTCGCAGTGGGCGATTATACTGGTATCTACGCATTACGAGCGTCGGACGGCTCATTGCTCTGGAGCCAGCCCGACGTGCGGGGTCTCTCCATCAGTAACAGACCATTGCCATCCTTGATCGCCGTCGATGGCAAACAGATATTCATAGCGGAACGAAACGCTGATCCACCTGGAAGTTCGGTTACAATCGCGGCATTCGACGTGAGTACCGGGCATATCAACTGGCGCATCCAGGCGCCCAAGACGCAGCGCTACCTGACCGCGCTTACCGTGGCAGATGGGCAGGTGTTCGTCGCCGGTGGCGAGCAGGACAGCAGTAAGCCGCACCTGGTGTGGATGTCTGCGCTTGACGAAGCAGACGGCTCGCTCAAATGGACGGTGTCTCATGCGATCGCATGGCTGGCAGGCATCTCATCTCTGTTCGTCGTAGGAGGGAACGTGGTCATCGTTCCCAACATTGGCGAGGTGACAGCGCTGCGCGAGCGCGATGGCGCGCTCACCTGGCATACGCCACTCTTCGCTGGGAGTAATGATCGCATCATCTTAGCGGCGACGAGCGATGGCGCACGTGTATATGCGCTGGCTGAGCCTCAACTTTCAACGCACACAGTAGCAACCGTGGCTGAGCAGATCAGCCCACCTGCGGCGCTGGCGGCGCTCGACGCTAGCAGCGGGGCGATTCGTTGGCTGTTGAGCATTTCCCCATTCAGCGATCGGAGCACGCTCGTAGTGTCCGATGGTGTGCTGCTCCGCGGGGTAGGGATGGTTGGCTCGGACGCTTATGACGCCTATAAACCGAATGGAAGTCTGCTCACCGCCTATGACGCCGCCACCGGGCGAGCGCTCTGGCGTGACAACACGCCGTCCAGTGGCATCTCGTGGAATATACCCCTTCAACTGGCGCCACAGGGCAACAGTGGATCGGTGTATTTGGAGGGCATCCAGGCCGACCCATACGTTCGGGACAATCTCCTCTGTCCTCTCATCTACTGTCCTGGCTTCTCCTGGGTCTACGCCGTCAACATTCACACGGGCGCGCCTTGGTGGCGCACCGGCACAGGCAAGCTCACACTGGAGCAGCTCGGCGGCTAGCCGCGCTACGTCCACACCAGGGGTGGCAGAGCGACAGAGCGATTAACAATACCGCGTGCTAGCGCAGGCCAGACACACTGAAGTAGCTCGTGCTCGTATCAACCGGCGAGAGAGGGCTTCTTTTTCTCTCGCGGATGAGTGCGCCGCGACGTCAATGCCCTGCTTGCGCGCTGCCATGTCGCTTGCGACCACTTTTTGCGTTATGATACACTTGTTCGTGATATGTCTCTCTCAGGGTACACTAGCTGGCCGATTCACCTATCGTCCGTTTATCGTCCGTTGCTCTTATTTCTGCGCGACCAATACTACTGTTCTCAATGGGTTGCGCTGTGGACACTGTCTGGAGCACTCGGCGAACGAGCGCAAGACCATCAATTCGCTGTGGGCTGATGGATCAGCTTGGGCGCGGCGAGTTGGCCATCGCATGACATAGGTACGAAAAACCTGCCTTAGAGATGATTTGTATGTAGTTACCACTACCCAGGAGCGCATCCGATGCAAGACGAAATTGCGTTGTTCATCGACTTCGAGAACATTCGCTACAGCCTTCTGAATGTGCAGCGCCGCGAGCCTGATCCACAAGAGTTGATCTCTATCGCGGGCCGTTTTGGCACCGTCATGGTCGCCCGCGCGTATGCCGACTGGGGACGCCAGCCAGACTTCTTCAAAGGCAGCCTGACAGCGGCAATGATTGACCGTGTGGATTGCCCCGCCAAGGTGCGCGAGCGCTTCCGGCAGAATCAGAATCAGAGCCAGCAGTTCTATCAAAATGCGCAGGCGCCCTATGATCGACGCTGGGGCCAGGGCGCCGAAAGCTCCGGCGAGTATAGCTATGACGATGCGCGCGACGAGTCGCTGGATGAGCAGGAGATGCTGGCTGGCGATGAGGGCGAGATGGGGGACGAGTCGGGCATCGAGATGCACGACGGCGCCGGTAACTATGAGCAATCCCCCGATGAACGTGGCGACTCCGCAGGCGATGATCGCCGACGTGGCGAAGAAGGCTATGGCTATCAGGGACAACCCTACTTCCCACCGCAGCAGCAGCCCCAACCCTCTACCATCATCACGCAGAGCACTGTTGACCTCAACATGCTGATGGACATCATCGAAACGGTGTTCGACCGACCCAACATCAACACCTACGTTCTGATGACTGGTGACCGCGACTTCACCCGCATTTGCGCGCGACTCAAGCATCGGCTGAACAAGCGCGTCATCGTCTGCGGCATCCCCGGAACCGTCAGCCGCGATCTCATCAGCGCGGCAGAGCAGTTCATTCCGCTGGGCTTCGGCAATAGCCAGCCAAGCTACACCAGCGGCAGTCTGAACTCTGGCCCCATCGCTCCCAGCGCGCCTGGCTACCAGCGTCCGTATACTCCGGGCGCACAGTACAGCAACCAACTCGCGCCGGTCGAGCCAGATGAGCCAGGCTTCATCCAGTTCCTCGATTACATCGATCGCCACTGGTCGTGGCGCACGGTGGGCGGCGTCGCCAACTTCATCGGCGACCCATACAATCCGAAGAATCGCTTCCGTGGTCGCCTGACTCGCGACACTGCGCGTGAGTTGCTGATCGCCTGCATCGAGCAGGACATCCTCGACGACGCGCCAGACGCACAGGGCAACCACAATCTGCGGCTCAATCGCGAGCATCCACGTGTCGCTGAGGTGCTGAGTGATCTGGCCCAGCGCCAGAACTACCAGCCCTATCAGCAGTTCCAGCCGTACTCGCCGCAGTAGTAGTGGTACGTGCGGACACATGAAACACCCCCGACTCGCTGTGAGTCGGGGGTGTTTCGCATCAGGCGGACTGCGAATCGTCGGCGCCACGCCAACGCAGGGTGAGCGGCTGCTCGTCCGCCATAGCGTCGGCGCCGCGTACCTCGACGGTGGGAAGTTGCGCAAAGAGCGCGAAGAGCCAAGCGACGCCCGATGCGCCTGTGCCGACTGCCTGAAATGCGGCGGTATCCACTGGTTCGCCGCGAAGGAGCATACCCCAGGCGACCCGCGCCAGCCTCGCCGGGATGGATACCTCGCGTTGCTCCACACCATCCTTGGCAGGCGCATACCAGACGACGATTTCGCGCGCATTCGCGAAGAGAATGTCAAACGCGCCCTCGCCTACGGGCGGCGCGCATGGACCCGGAACCGCGCGCAGGCTACGCAACAGGTCTGCGAAGGCCGCATCGAGCGCATCGCTTGCATCCAGAGGCGATGTGTCGGGCGCGACGTCAGGGATGTCGTCACTGGCTCGGCCAGCGCGCGACGTGACGGCAGGCTCGTCGGGATAGCCTTCAGACGCGGCATCCCAGTCAGACCAGGCGGCATCATCGTGCATCGCGCTCATCGCATTCTTCACAGACCAGCGGGACGGCGGCGCCCGCAAACGCTATTTCTCGCTCTTGCCGTGGCGGCCATCGAAGAGTTCGGAGACTGAACGCCCCTCGTGTATGCGCTCGATCGCGCCCGCAATCAGTGGCGCGACGGAGAGCGTGGTAATGAACGGCAATCGCTTCTCCTCGGGAAGCGGCACGCTGTCGGTGATGATCAGTTCTTTCAGGCCTGAAGCACGCAGCCGGTCGATGGCTGGGCCACTCAACACACCATGCGATGCGCAGGCATAGACCTCTTTCGCGCCATGCTCCCGCACCACGCCGATCGCCTGCATCATCGAACCAGCCGTGTCGATCTCGTCGTCCACGATCAGGGCATTGCGCCCATCAACGGCGCCAATCAGGCTCATAGCCTCGGCGTGGCCGCTGTTTCCCATGCGCCGCTTCTCGACAATGGCCAGCGGAGCATCGAGCAACTCAGCGATGTTGCGCGCTTTCTTCGCGAAACCGGCGTCGGTCGCCACCACGGTAAGATCGGAAATATGCTGGGCGCGAATGTACTCGGCGAGCAGGTTCTTGGCGGTCAACTCGTCCACGGGAATATTGAAGAAACCCTGAATCTGTCCGGCATGGAGGTCCATCGTCAACATGCGGCCAGCCCCCGCAACGGAGAGGCAGTCAGCGATCAGGCGCGCGGTGATCGGCACACGCGGCTGATCTTTCTTGTCGGTGCGGCCATAGGCATAGTAAGGAATGACCGCAGTGACACGCTGCGCAGAGGCCCGCTTGAATGCATCCAGGATGATCAGCAATTCCATGATGGAGGTGTTGACCGGAGATGTCAGCGGCTGCACGACGAAGACATCGCATCCACGCACATTCTCATCAATCTTGACGAAGATGTTCTCGTTGCTAAACTCGAATACTTGCGCCTTTCCGAGTGTGATACCCAATTCGCGGCAGATATCTTTCGCAAGTTGAGGATGCGCGTTGCCGGTGAATACAGCAAGGTCATTCATGCTGGCCTCATGGTAGAAGTTCAGAGGGGTTAAGTTCTCAGTCGCCGCGACAAAGCGCGCCGCATTCTTGAGTATAGCACCCACGCCAATGCGGCAGGACTGCCATGTGCCCCTGCGTTCCTCTATCTTCTCAGCAGGAGTGAAATCGGCAATGGGCATCCATGCTGGGTGCGGAGGTGGGGTGTGCAAGTGGATGCTGAGACACAACTGAGCGCGGGCGGCGCCTGTGATGTCACCGATTGACGACGCGCTCACCTATCATGTTCAATGTGGTGGAAGCGCACGGAAGCCGAGGTATTCCACGTATGGAGAACGCATGATGTATGCGACATTTCGCTGGCTAACCATACTTGCGTTGTGGTTGGCGCCAGCCGCCATGCTCGGGCTTGTGGCGCTCGCCCTGCTCAGCCTGTTCACGCTGGGTGGCGCACGGCGCAACGCGATGGCGCTGCTGGCGTCGGGCGTCTGTTGCATACTGACCGGGGCAATCCTCCTCTATGGCTCAGTCGCGTCCTATTATGCTGCGCAGGATAACGCCTACCTGATCAATGTATATCTGGGGTTGCTGCTGATGCTGGTCAGCGCTGGCGTGATGCTCCCAGGCGGGCTCGCGGGTATGGGTCTGCATCGAATCATGGCCACGGCGCTGGCAGTGCTCGGGCTGGCGGGCGTGATCGGTGTCTATGCCTGCATCGGCCTCTACTTCCCCAAGGGTGGCGTCTTCGTCGTGTATGACGTCTTGGCGCAACTGGGCGTCGTGGCGCTGGCGCTGCTGGCGCTCAGACGTGTCGGTGTGCTGCTGGGCGCGCTCGGCCTGGGCGCTGTGGGAATAGTCGTTGCGCTGGCGCTCTGGTTCATTCCCGCGATGATGACGGGAACAGTCAATCTGGCGGTCTACACACAATTCGGTGTGGATCGGGCGCTGGCCGACAAGCCGCCGATCTTGGATGGCAACGGAGCCGCCACCACCATATTCGTCGCGGTGGCCGTGTTCGTCGCCGGTCGGCTGGGACACCTTCCGCCGCGTCCAGCCGACGCGCCTGCGACGGTCGCGGTGTAATCTGAGAATTTCCTCACATTTCAGCAAACTTATGTAACATTGGCGTTCCCTCTGCGCACTAACTCAGTAGATGGCTCACCTGAGCCGTTGGGATGCTCCTAGTTCGTGTGGCTTTTCGTGCGAAACACGTCTTCGTTGAGGTACAATCGTGACGATTGGTGAACACGTTCACCAATTTACATGACACGCTATTCTCGCGACGGCAATCGCCGAAGCCAGCCACTAAAGAAATGGGATATCCGCGCCGATGCGGCAAACGAAACGGGCCCTGAAGCATTCCGAGTTGCGGCAGCGTATCTTTGACGCCGCGCTGAAACTCTTTCGCAGCAAAGGGGTCGTCAACGCAACCATCCGAGAGATCGCGAAGGAAGCGCAGGTAGGCGTCGGCACGGTCTTCAACTACTTCGATGGCAAAGAGGGTGTCCTGGCGGAAGTGGGGCGTCTCCGGCAAGAGCGACTCGAAACACTGGTAGCCGACATGTGGCAGTCCGCCGAACCAACGCAAGCGCGTATTGAACGCATCTTGCGGGCGATGGTGGAAGACATGGAACGCGAGCCGACGCTGACTCGCGCGATGGTGCGCGCGTCACTGGCGTCGCCGTCGTTGTTCCATGGCGAGCGCGCACGCTACGTGGCGCTTTCGACGTTGCTGGCGGGGGTCATCCGCGAGGGACAGACGCGCGGCGAGGTGGCCGCCGACTGTGATGCGGATCTCGTAGCGCATCTGCTGATCTCCATCTACGTCACGCTGACACTGGACTGGGCTGAAGGCGTGGAAGAGTATGCAATGTTGCCTACGCTGCTGATGCATGTCGAGACACTCTGGCGCGGCGTTGCGCCACACCCGGCTGGCTGATCGCTAGCGCTGCCAGCCATTCAAAGTCACACCTGGTCAGGCAAGCGCCGGGTAGATTTCCGGCGATCAACGAGGAAATACGATGCAACTGCAGGATCGCTTAGACGGGTCCTCTAAGGAACTCGGCGAGTCAACAGATTCGGCGGCGCCTCCAGCGGCCGAGCCACCACACGATGATCAGCCTCACGGTCTGTATCGGCTGGGTGTCGGCTATGGACGCCTGATTTATAAGTTGCGCTGGCTCGTGCTGGCGCTCTGGTTGGGTGGCCTGGTCTTCGCAGCGCCATTCGCGGCGCAGGTGTCATCTGTGCTGACGGGTAGCGGCTACAGCTTTAGTGGCAGTGAAGCGGCCAAGGTTACCACCACCCTCTCGAACAAACTGAAGCAACCCGCCACGACGGTCGTCGTCGTGTTCCAGTCGAATAGCGCCTATGTCAACGATGCGGACTATCAACTGGAACTCAACAACTTCATCGACCGCGCGAAGGCATATCCGAACGTATCCAGTGTCGTGAATGGCGGCATTGGTCAGGACCAGAAGACAACCTACGTCGCGGTCAACTTCGACAAGATGCAGGGGTCCGATCAGAAGTTCGTGAGCGACTTCCGCACGATCGTGCCGCAAGGCGCCGAAGCGACGCCCGCGAGCGCATACATCACTGGCGCCGCGCCGACCTACGCGAGCTTTAACCAACTCAGCCAGAAGGATACAGAGCAGGCGGAGTTGCGCGGGCTCCCGCTGGCGCTGGCAGTGCTGCTGATTGTCTTTGGGACGGTGGTGGCTGGCCTGCTGCCGCTGATCCTGGCCGCATTCGCGGTTCCCGTGTCGCTGGGCATCGTCTACGGCATCGCCATGCATGTCTCCACCAGCGTCTTCGTGCTGAACATTGCGTCCATCGTCGGGTTGGGCATCTCGATTGACTACAGCCTGTTCATGGTGCGGCGCTTCCGCGAGGAGTTGGCGCGCGGCCGCAGTGTACGTGACGCTGTCGGCTGGACGGTGGCGACAGCGGGCGAGGCGATTCTCTTCAGCGGCCTCACGGTGATGATCGGCTTCATTGGGCTGGTGCTGATCGGCATCCAGTTCATGACCTCGTTCGGCATCGGCGGCGCTGTGACGGTGGCGACCTCGGCGCTCGCGGCGTTGACGCTGCTTCCGGCTGTGCTGAGCATCCTTGGGCAGCGCGTGAATTCGCTGCGTGTGCCTGTGCTATGGCGACTGGTGGGCGTCGGCGAGACAGCTCATGTTGAGATCGAAGGGAAGGGCGGCTTCTGGCGCAAGCTGGCGCTCGGAGTGATGGCGCACCCCATCATCGTGTTGGTGTTGGTGACGACGTTGCTGCTCGGTCTGGGCTGGCCGCTGCTTTCGATCAACCTCGGCACGCCATCGCTGACGGGTCTGCCACGGACAGTCGAAGCGCGCAAGGGCAACGACATTCTGACCGCGCAGTTCCCTGATACGAACTCGAACCCGGTCATTGTGGTCGCGCAGACGAGCGACGGTTCCAGTATTCTGACGTCGGACAATGTGGCGAAAGTCAACCACCTGACGCAGTGGATCAACGCCCAGCAGGGTGTCGCGGGTGTTACGAGCATCACGCAGTTTGCGGGCGATCCGCGGGCGCCGGCGCCGACGCTGACACAGATCGAACAACTCTATAGCACGGGCGCCTATGCGAAGACGCCGGGGCTGGCGGAGCTGGTCGCGCAAACGACAAAGGACGACACGACCGTCCTCACGATCAAGAGCGACGCGCCAATCGACAGCGCGTCGAGCAAGGCGCTGATCGATCGCCTGCGAGCGGGCGACAACGCCAACGCTGACGGGTTGAAGGTGATGGTTGGCGGCGAGCAGGCGACCTCGCTCGACTTCTCGCGCTACCTGTATGGCAATTTCCCACGCGCGATTCTGTTCATTCTGGTGGCGACCTTCCTGCTGCTGCTGATCATGTTCCGTTCGGTACTGATCCCGTTGAAGGCGATCATCGTGAACGCGCTGTCGGTGAGCGCGGCGTATGGCGCGCTGGTGTTCGTCTTCCAGTGGGGCTATGGGCAGAAGATTCTCGGCTTCGAGTCATCGGGCTTCGTGGATAGCATCATCCCGATCCTGATGTTCTGCATCCTGTTCGGACTCTCGATGGACTACGAAGTCTTCTTGCTCTCGCGCATCCGTGAGGAGTGGGAGAAGACCCACAACAATCGCATGGCGGTGGCGCGCGGTCTGGAGATGACCGGCGGCGTGATTACGAACGCGGCGCTGCTGTTCGTCATTGTGACGGGCGCCTTTACCTTCACCCAGTTGATGGTGACGAAGGAGATTGGCCTCGGCATGACGGTCGCCGTGCTGGTAGATGCTACGATCATCCGCACACTGCTGGTTCCCGCGACGATGCGCCTGGTGGGCCGCTGGAACTGGTGGCTGCCGGGTCGTGCGATTCCGCCAAAGCAGGTGGGCGAACGCGCCTAGCAGCGCCCGCAACACAACTGAGCGCATGGGGCGAGTGGGAGACGTCGCTGGTCTTCCGCTCGCCCCATGTTTCTAGCTCGCGGCTACGTCGGCGTCGGCGGGATCGGGCGTTGCGCAGGTAGCGCTTCTTCAGTGTTGTGCGGAGTGCGCGACGGATGGTACGGAGCCAACCAGAGCGAGACATGCGCCGGGCGCATCGTGCGCTCGACCACAGCCCTCAGTTGCGAGCGCATCTCGGTGAGATCGACTTCGCTGCGGAGGGTCGCGCTGAAAGTCGCCAGTGTCTTGGCGGCATCGTACTTCGAACGGAAGAAGCGCCGATCGATGAACGTCTGGATGCGTGACCGCAGAGGCTGGAAGAGCGCGCTGATGGCCAGCGTGGAGAGGACGATCGCCAGCGATGAAGAGTTGGCATGGGCGAAGAGGCTCACGACGCGCTGTACGGCGATGACAAGTCCGAGGTAGACGGCGGCAAGTGTCGTCGTCAGCATGCCATAGACGGCGGCGCGGTTGATGATGACATCGATGTCATACAGCCGATAGCGCAAGATGGCGACGCCAAACGAGAGCGGGATAAGCAGCACCACCAGATGGAAGAACGCTTCGGCGAGAATAGGATAGAGCGCGTCGGGCGCGCTGAGCGCTGGCACGAATGCGTAGGGTTGATAGATGGCAATATCGACGAGCAGCGTCACCACCACGCCAAAGACAACCCATTTGGTCTGCACGCGCTGCACAAGGCCAGAGACACGTCGATAGCGATAGATTTGCGCACCGATCACCGTGGCGAAGAACGCGAGATAGATGAGCGCCACGCTCCAGTCTGGCAGAGTGCCACTGGGTAGCAGCGCCACAGGCAACTGTATGACGAGCCACAACGGCGCCAGCGTGGCTGTCCAGCGCGGGATGAAGCGACCATTTGGAAAGAGTGTGAAGACGAGCACAAGCAACGCCAGATCGACATTGTCAATGACAGTCGCGGGGACGCGCCAGAATGTCGAGGTGTTCCCCAGGAGGCTGGTGATATTGTTATTTCCCAGCGTCACCAGCAAGAGCCCCACGAGCAGCGCCATCCAGTCGTAGGGCGTGCGCCAGAAGATGAGCGCCGCGACACCGCACGACACCAGCACGAAGAGTGCGCTGACTACCACGCCGCCCATCGCGTAGCTCCGCGCGCTGAAGCCAAGGCCAATGAGCGCCCGCGCCTGCCCTGGCGTAAGTTGGCATCCAGATGCGCAGACCTGCTGCAGGCCCGCGAAGTAGGCTGGCGTCATCGCGATGTAGAGCGTAAGGCTGAGCGCGCAGAGCGCAATCCACCCGCCGCGCACGGCGAGCAGAAAACGCGGCGGCACGCTAGCGATGGATTCCCGTAGCGTCGGCGCATCGATCTCTTCGGACGTGAACTCCATACCACCTCCACCGCCACCACGTTATGCGCGTCAGATCAGATGATTTGTTTCTGAGCGCCAGTATACCGGCGCCGCATTCCGTAAACGTTACGGTGGGCGTTACCGATGCGAGCGTAACGCACTGCGTGAGTCGCGATGTGGCCGAATGGAGTTCGCAGCGTCGGGATGTTATGTGCCCGCACGCAAGAGCAGTCCAGAGAAGATCGTGAGTGTCACGACGGCGAGCCCAGTCCCCGCGCAGCCAAGTGCGATGGTGTTCAGGCGTTTCATACGATAGCCGAGATAGAAGTCAGCGCCGTACGTCTGCTCTGCGCGTGCCCGCTGGGTCACACACAGCATGAGCGCGAGCATGGGACCAAAGAGGATCAGGCAGATGGCCAGGGTGAATACTGGCGAAGGGAGCAATATCGCCCCCGCGCCAGCGCTCAGGTCACGTCCGGAGATCGCATGGAAGAGCGCGAGAGCCGCGGCGGTCGGCGGGGCTACCAGCGCGGGAACAGTCAGCGCCAGGCTTACGATAGGAACTGCAAAGTCGCGTCTTGGCGCATAAGGAGCTACAGATGTGGAAAGCCTCGTCATATGGGCGCTCCAATCTCCGCACAGCCAACGCACGCTCATCACCACGCCACCAAATCATGGTTCACACGCGCGCGCTGTATCGTTCTACATAACTATGAGCCAGAGGCATACGGCTCCGCAAGCGACGCCATCACAGGCAGGTCACGAAATGCGCAGAGGCACGAGGAATGCTATACTCTGCAGAGTAGAGAGGGCGCGTCCAAGTCCCGCAAAAACGGGATGGGAGGCGATTGGGCGCCCTCGGAGAAGCGAGTAGGCAGGTATGGCGACACAGGCAAGACGCGTACACGGACGACAGCCGACGCGACAGCATGTTCACACCCCACAGGGCAGACATACTGGGCATAGCCATACCCACCCTCATACCCATTCACATACCCTCGCGCGCGAGTCGTTACGGCTCGGGTTCTGGCTCACTGCCGCGATTCTGGTGATCGAGTTTGTCGGCGGGTTGCTTTCGCATTCACTGGCGCTGCTTTCCGACGCTGGCCACGTGCTGACCGATGTGGTGGCGCTGGGACTAGCGTGGTTCGCCATGGCGCAAGCCGAGCGGCCCGCCAATGAGCGGCGCACCTTTGGCTACCATCGCGTGGGCATCCTCGTGGCGCTCTTCAATGGGCTGTCGCTGGTGTTGATCGCGCTGCTGATTGGCTATGAAGCGTATCAGCGACTGCTCACGCCGGAGCAGGTGCATCCAGGCGTCATGGCGCCAGCGGCGTTGGTGGCCATCGCCGTCAATCTCTTCATCGCGCGACGGCTCCATGAGGGCGGCGGACACCTGAATACGCGAGCGGCGCTCTTGCACACGCTCGGTGACATCGGCGCATCTGCGGCAGTGGTCGTGGGCGCAGGGGTGATCGCACTGACCGGAGCCACCTGGGTTGACCCCATCATCTCTGTCGCCATTGCCGCGCTCATCGCGTTTGGCTCCTTGCGACTAATCATCGAGACAGTCGATATTCTGATGGAATCTACTCCGGCGGACATTTCGACCGAAGCGGTGGCGCGCGATATCCTTCAAGTCAAGGGCGTACGCTCGGTACATGATCTGCATGTCTGGACCATCACCAGCGGGATGCGCGCGCTTTCGTGCCACGCGGTAATCAACGATATTCCGCCCAGTGAAAGCGCGACCATACTCGATCGCGTGACGGCGATGCTTCGCGACCGCTACACGATCACGCACGCGACGGTACAATTCGAGAGCGAGTCGCACGAGTCGCACGAAGGATTCTGCGCATGTGAGTCGGGCGCGGCGGGCAGCCTCTACTGCGCGATGAACGCCGACCAGTGCGTCGACCATAGCTACGACAGCGCACACCTCTCCTGATGCGCGTCAGATGCGCCAGAGCCTCAGAGCCTCATCCCACGCAACCCACAACGCCATCGCTCGTATGCTGAGAGATATCGCAGGAAATGCATCCTCGCAAGGGCGCGATGTGGCGCCAGCGCAGGAGGCGCGACAAGACCGAGAGGAGACGGGGCATGTCTACGCATGATGAGGAATTCAACTGGCGCGAATCACTGGAGCGAATGGGGCAGGCGGCGATGGATCTGCTGACAGGACTCGGCGGGCGCGTGGGCAGCGGCGAAGGGGTCGCGCCGACGGGGAATGAGATAACAGAGTCGCGGGCAGTCAGCGGCTTCACGCAGATCAAACTCGCCGGCATAGGGACACTCAACATCGAGCAGGCAGATGCGGATTCGCTGAAGATCACCGCCGATGAAGCGCTCATGCCACATCTCACATCAGAGGTTGTCGGAGACACGCTGGAACTAGGCATGACTCCACACCTCACGCTCCACAGACGACCGCGCATCATCTACACGGTGACAGTCAAGAATCTCACAGGCATCCAGTTGACGGGCGCGGGCATGGTGAATGCGCATGGCATCCACACGGACACGATGACCGTCACTATGTCGGGCGCGGGAGATATGACACTCAGCGGAGACGCACGGGTGCAGAAACTGAAGATCACAGGCGCGGGCAATTACCACGCGCACGAGTTCCAGACGGATGAGGCGGATGTGCTGATCAGCGGGGCTGGCAATGCGCACATCAACGCCAACTCGACCCTCGACGCGACCGTAAGCGGCGCAGGCTCCGTGACATACTATGGTTCGCCACGGATCTCGCAGCGCATTACGGGTATCGGCTCTGTCAAGCCAGGCCGGTAGAGGGCGGGTTCCCGGATCTCGGCATTGAAAAGCCGGAGCACGCGGACGCGGCTTGAAAGCACTGGGGGCTTCTGCCCCAGCGTCGCCGTGCGCCGGCCATTCATGGCCGCGGCCCCGCCACCTGCTCCCTGTTACTCGACTTCGTCGAGGTGTGCGGCGTAGTAGGTGAGGGGGCGCTTGTAATAGATGAGCTTTTCGTCGGTGGTGGTCTCGATCAGGTTGGTGAGCAGGAGTTCCATCGCCTCAGTGTGCCGTTGGATGTTGTAGAGCGCCATCGCGAGGAAGACCTGGAGCGCGCGATTCCGCGGAAACTCACTCACCCCTGCGCGTAGGGTCTCTACCGCGACGTGGTATTCTCCCAGGCCGCGGTAGGTGCTGCCCGGGCCGAGCAATGCGCGTTCACGGTCGGCGCCACTCAACCCTTGCGCGAGCGCCCGCACATAGAAGTCTATCGCCTCGCGCTCCAATCCGAGATTGTCATGGGCAATCGCCGTCTGATATGTGATCTCGGCGTCTTCTGGATAGGCGGCGCCCAGTTCGAGCAGCAGCGTGCGCGCCTGCTCCAGCGTGGCCTCATCTTGCCGCGTGCGGCCATCCTCACGCAGGCGAATCGCCTCCGCGACACGCTCCCGGTTCATGCGTTCCCTTTCGATTGCGGGCATAGAGGAGTGCGGCCTGAGCGATTACGCTGGCCGATTGACGATCGATTTACTCCGCGTCCTGTGGGGCGTCGGCTGTCTTCGCCTGCGGAGCGCCAGTGGGCGACGCTGGCTTGAGTTCCTGCCAGCCCGCGACCGCTTCATCCATCAGGGTGATGAGTCGCTGGAGCCGCTCGATGACCATCATGATGTTAGCGCGCTGGCGGGTGTAGCCATCGTCGGTCATTTCTTTCACCCAGCCGCGCAGGTCGTTGTCACTCAGGTCATACCACTTGAGATCAGCCAACAAGCGCACATGCACCTTGTAGGCCGGATCGAAGAGCTTGGGTTTGCCGGGCGCCCCTTCAGCGGGTTCGGCTTCGACGGACTCCTCACTCGCGCCGTGAAGTTCACGCGCCAGCGCCTCCACTTCGTTCAGGCGATAGAACGAACCCTTGCCGACACCGGGATAGGCTTTCAGTCGCTTCTCACGCACGAACCGCAACAGCGTATCGCGGTCCACGTCCATGCGCCGCGCCGCCTCGCCCTCATCAATGAACGAAAACTTACTCGGACGATTCATCCTGTTTCTCCTGGGATTGTGGCTCGGGTTCCTGCGCCGCAGACTCCGAGGCGCTCTGCTCGCTGGTATGGACGTAGAACATCAACAGCGTGCTACCATAGACGCGCTCATCATAGAGGCGCAGGCGGGTGAGCGTCAGCGGCTCGAAGTCCACGCGCTCGCGTGGGTGCACCTGCACGACGACCATGCCATCAGGCTCCGTCAGTGGCTCACGGTCAAGCCATTCGAGCGCCTGCGCGGCCATCTGCTTATATTGTGGCGGCGCAACGTAGACAATGTCATAGATTTGCCGCTGCGCGCGAGCGGTCCGCAGGAAGCCGAAGGCGTCGGCACGGATGACCTCAGCATGAGCGTCCAACTTGGTCGTCGCCAGGTTCTCCTTCACCAACTTGACGATGTCTGGGCTGAGTTCGATGAAGGTGGCGGCGGCGGCGCCGCGACTGAGCGCCTCGATGCCAACGCTGCCAGCCCCGGCGAAGAGATCGAGGAAGCGCGAATCCACAATATCTGGCGCGAGGATGTCGAACAACGCCGTCTTGACGCGATCGAGGATGGGCCGCGTATCGATGGTATCTGGCCCTTTCAGATGGCGACCCTTGGCGCTGCCCGCGATGACCCGCATTTACTCGCCTCCCTGCGACCCATTTCGCGAGGAAGCCGTTCGCCCACGAGACGGCGTCGGGCGCTCAGTGGAGCCCTGCGTATCACGTGCGCTCTGCGCGGCGCGGCGTGTTGGCGGCGTATCAGTCGGCTTCGCGGCGGCTGGCGCCGATGGCTTGCCGGATTGCTTCGCAGCGTGTTCCGCGGCATATTCGGCGCGCAGAATGGTCAGCGCGGCCTCGACCTCTTCGGCGAACTCATCCTCTTTGCCCCAGCGAGTGAAGGCATCGTAGTGCTCTGGCCCGAGCCGATCAGGTGTGAGGTCCCAGATCGCCCGCACGACCTTCGCCGCCTGCGCCTCGCCGATCTGCTCGATGACGATATTCTGGTAGGCTGAGCGCTGATGCGGCGTCGCCTGCCCACCTGGATGCGCGGTTCGCATCGTGGCGATCACCTCACGGGCGCGGGTAGCGATAACATCCTCGGCGGCCTTGCGGGCGCCACCATTCAGCAATTCTTCGAGATCTGGCACGTCGCTGATGCCCGCTGCGGGCGCAGGCTTGGACGGCGCGGCGGCTGGCGCTTCGAGCGGGGCAAAGTCTTCTGCGCCGTCGAAATCTTCGTCGCCAGGGAGGTCGTCCGGGTCAGGATACGACAACTCGAAGGTCGGGCTGTCGTCCTCTTCGTCGAAGCGGGGGGCGCCAATCGGCGCGGGCCGCTTCGCATGCGCGACAGGAGCCGCGGGCGTCGGTTCGTTGGGCGTCCCACCCTCGCGCACGACCTGACGGCGAAGTAAGTCGAGCGCCTCGCGCAGATTCAGGCCATTGAGTGAGCGAACGTTCAACCGCTCCATCACCGTGCGAGCGTCGAGTCCGAGCGCGCCAGCAGCCGTCAGAAACTCGGGACGTGTCAGGTCGGGCCCAGTAGCAGCAGACGATGCGGCGGCAGGCGAGGCGGGAGCGGTCGGACGCGGCGCTGGCTTCTCGGCTGGTCGTTCAGTTGGCTTCTCAGCTGGCGCAGCAGCGGCGGAGATAGGACGCGTTGGCGTGGCGGGACGCGGCGCAGGCGCAGACTCGGGACGTTCGGACCGTTCGGGCGCGCTGGCGGCTGGCGGCGCAACGGGCGCCGGGACGTTGGCGGCCGCGACTGGCGTCGCTCCGGTTACTTCGGCGAGGTGGGCGTCGAGTCGGCTGGAGAGACGACGCATGCCCGCGTCAGCCTCGTCGAGCAAGGCCTCCACCTCATCAGGCGTGGCGCCCGGGCGCAGCGGCAGCGCGAGTTCCAGCGTGCGTGTCTGGCCGTTCACCGAGAAGGTGACCGACTGCCGCAGCCAGATATGGTTGGGGTCCCGCGCGCCGCGGGCGTCTGATGATTCTTCGCGCACTGCCAGCCTCTCTTTCCGCGCCAGATACATAGGGTAGCGTATCATATCCGGTCATAACCGGCTTTAGGTCATGGTGATGAGTGCATCGAAAGGTGGGATATGCCCTATGCCGAAACTCCAGCCGACCTCACCAGTTCCTTCTCACCATTTGGATGACGAACGGCAGGGGAGCGGTGGTCACGGCGTGGGGCAAGCGGCGACACGAATGCGCACGAGGCGCCCAACATAGGAGAGTTAGCCAGGTATAACAACTGACCGCACGCCCCGGCGTATCATCATTTAACATCCCCTTAACATGTGGTTCTGCGGGTACATGGCGTTTTTTGACGTGAGAGGACGAGGCAAGCGCGATGGATGGGCTGCAAACGTTGCTGTCAACGGAAATGCGGGACAACTGGAAGCTATTTCTCGGCATCAACGGACTTGCGGGCCACTCGGCGCCGCTCGATAGCGCGATGATCTTCAGCGCGAATGATCTGCTGTTCGCGCTCCCAGTCGTACTGCTGGTAGTGTGGCTACTGCTGGCGCGGTGGTCGCCATTCTCGCGCTGGCTGACACGACGGGCTGACGCTTCGACGGCGGAGGGTGATCGCTGGCTGGGGCAGCGGGCGCTGCTCGCGGGCGCCCTCGGCGTCGGGCTCTCACTCGGGCTGACGCTGCTGGTCGGCGCGCTGATCTTCGAGCCGCGCCCGTTCATTTCGCATCCCAGCGTGGCGCACAAGTTGATCGCCCATCCCGCCGACGCGTCGTTCCCCAGCGATCACGAGACCGTCGCGATGGCCATAGCGCTGGCGCTGACATTCTATGCGGTCTGGCTGCTCATCCACATCGCTCGCGAGCGTGTCCGCCAGGGGAGCCAGCGCCGCAACGCCAATCTCGACCTGAAACGCGCGCCATGGCTTGGCCGGACGGCTCCCGCGCTGATCGCGGCGGCGCTGGCGCTCGTCATCGCAGTGACCATTGGCTTCGCGCGCATCTACGTTGGCGTCCACTATCCAGTGGATATCGCAGGCGGCGCCGTCAGCGGCTTCGTCGGCGATGTGATAGCCTTCGCGCTGATGCCGCTTGCCCAGCGGGTCTACCGTCCACTGGTGCGGCTAGCCACAGTCCTGCGCTTGGCCTAACGTCTCGCCAGCGACCACGCTAACCCGCGCGATGAAACAGCCCTTGCTTCTCTCTCAGTGGCCACGGGCTGTTTCCCATTTGACAGAAGTTGCGGCGCGCTACAGAATATGGCCACAATCGCCAGTGGGAGCGGACGCAGTGACGCGCCGCCGCAAACGTTGGCCCAGGGATGAGCGATGTGTCGCGAGCGCGCCACTGTCGGCGCGGGAGGTGTGCCACTTCTATGCAGACATCCGCTGAATTCGAGACGGTTCCTCATGACCATAGCGCACACTCGCGGAGCTATGTGAGCGGGACGAGCGATACGCCACTGCTCGGCATGACGATTGGCGAGGCATTCGATACGACGGTGGCGCGCTTCCCCGACCGCGAGGCGCTTGTGGCGCGGCAGCAAAATCTGCGTTATACCTGGCGCGAATTGCAGGAGGAAGTCAACCGCTGCGCACGTGGATTGCTGGCGCTGGGCGTCAAAAAGGGGGATAGGGTCGGTATCTGGTCGCCCAACCGCGCTGAGTGGGCGATCATCCAGTTCGCGACAGCCAAGATTGGCGCGATTCTGGTCAACATCAACCCGTCGTATCGGCTGCATGAGCTCGAATATGCGCTGAATCAGTCGGGCTGCTCGACGCTGGCGCTGGCGCCCAACTTCCGCACGACCGACTACACCGAGATGGTGTTGACGCTCTGCCCAGAGCTCAACCACAGCGCGCCGGGACAACTCGACAGCCACCGCATCCCCAGGCTGCGCCACGTCATTCGCATGGGCGATACCCGCGCGCCGGGCATGTGGGTCTGGGGCGAGATGATGGCGCGAGCAGGCGAAGTGAGCGAGCAGACGCTGGCCGAACGGCAGGCCGAGCAGGAGTTCGACGACCCGATCAACATCCAGTACACCAGCGGCACGACGGGCAACCCGAAGGGCGCGACCCTCAGTCATCACAACATCCTCAACAACGGCTATTTCGTGGCTCGCCTGCAAAACTTCACCGAGCAGGACCGCTTGTGCATCCCCGTCCCTCTCTATCACTGCTTTGGGATGGTGATGGGCAATCTGGGCTGCGTGACGCATGGCGCGACGATGATCTATCCCGCGGAGGCGTTCGATCCTGCCGCGACATTGGAGACGGTCGAAGCGGAGCGCTGCACCTCACTCTACGGCGTGCCGACGATGTTCATCGCCGAGCTAGCCTATCCAGAGTTCGGCAAGTACGACCTGACGAGCCTGCGAACGGGCGTGATGGCGGGCTCACCCTGCCCGGTGCAGGTGATGCGCCAGGTGATCGACAAGATGCACATGAGCGATGTCGAAATCTGCTACGGCATGACCGAGACGAGCCCGGTGTCATTCCAGACGCATACGGATGATCCGCTGGAGAAGCGAGTCGGCACGGTCGGGCAGATTCACCCGCATGTGGAGGTGAAGCTCATCGATCCAGGCACGGGCGCGGTCGTGCCACGCGGGGCGCCAGGCGAGCTAGCGACACGCGGCTATTCGGTGATGCTGGGCTACTGGGAGAATCCCGAGGCGACGGTGAAGGCGATTGACAGCGCCCGCTGGATGCACACTGGCGACCTCGCGACAATGGATGCGGACGGCTATGTCAACATCGTCGGACGACTGAAAGATATGGTAATTCGCGGCGGCGAGAACATCTATCCGCGCGAGGTGGAGGAGTTCCTCTATACGCATCCGAAGATCAGCGATGTGCAGGTGGTCGGCGTGCCAGACGAGAAGTATGGCGAGGAGCTGATGGCCTGGGTGAAGCTGAAGGAGGGCGAGACGGCGACACCCGAGGAGTTACAGGCGTTCTGCCGTGGACAGATCGCGACGGTGAAGATTCCGCGCTACTTTAAATTCGTGGATGGCTTCCCAATGACGGTGACGGGCAAAATCCAGAAGTTCCTGATGCGCCAGCAAGCCATCGAGGAGCTTGGCCTGCACGCGGCGGCAGGTGTGCAGACGGCGTGACCTCACCCCCCAACCCCCTCTCCCGCGAGGAGAGGGGGAAAGACCCGTGGCAGAGTGACTGAGGATGCGTAGGCATGTGCTCTTGCTCCCGTCTCCCTGTGGGAGGGGGACCCCGCGAGCTAGCGGGGCATGGGGCCGGGGGTGAGGTCCCACCATCACATATTCTTCGTTTCGACGACCTCGACGATGCGCGCCTTCGCGTTCGACATGACCGAGCCTTCAACACGACCCCAGAGTTGTCGCAGCGCGGCCAGCATGCGTTCCGCCTGCGGCAAGTCTTCGAACTCGAGATCGATCAGGACGTAGAGGGGATCGTCCGTCGCGCGCATGATGTGATAGCGCAGGACGCCAGCCCCTTTACGATCAACCGGATCGTTCTCGAACGCCTGTTTCCAGCCCTCAAAGTTGGGTACGGGATGCTCAATACGTACGATAAACATAACTCATCCCTTCTTGGCGCCGCGTTCACGAGCGAATCAACCCTACCAATACGATAGACCACAAAGCCTCGGCAATGCGCCATCTCCGCATGCGTTCGGCCGGCGCATCACTCAGAATTCCTGGGCGTCGATGGCGCTCTCGATCGCGTGGAACGCGATCAGGCGTGTCTGATTGTTGAGTTGCAGCACGACGGCATCATCGCCTACCCAGGCGACCATCCCCGAATAGGAGGCGCCCGTCTCACTGGGCGCCAGGGTATCAATGACGACGCGCTTGCCCTGCCGTGCCTCGAACCACTGTTTCATGCTGATTCCGCCCTTTCCGCATCACTTGACGATCGTGCGGCAGTCGTCGGATGAGGGGCCGGGCTCCAGCGCCGCCACTACCACCTCATCACATCCACCCGCATTCCGCGCTCAGAACACCGTACCCGCATTGTATACCGAACCGCCACTGATACTATGACCTGTTACACAGTTCGCCCGATATGCGAGACATCCGACTCCCCACCACGTTCTACATCTCTCCTCAGCATGCGTCGGACACCCTCAGCGCCAGACGCCACCTTGCGCCATCAGCCGCAGGTTCGCGGCAAAACCTCTTGCGAACACTAGAACGCCTGACCTACACTCTCTGCTACCCGACGGGAGGCGCGCAGGGGAGATGTCCGCCCGCCGGGAGTGAATAGGAGGGGCGAATGAGTGAGCAGGCGAAACAGGCGACGGTCGCATCTGGCGTCGCGCGGGTGGGGTATGCGCCTATCACGCGAGTGGACGCCGAGCGGCGAGAGATCGAACTCTGCGCCACCAGTGAGGCGCTCGACGCGCACGGCACCATCTTCGACTATACCGCCAGCAAAGACGCCTTCACCCGCTGGGAGGGCAATGTGCGCGAGATGCACGAGCGGCGCGGTCGGGCGGCGGGTCGGCGTGCGCTGCGATGACGAGGCCCGGCGTGTCTTTGTGCGGCTGCGTATCTCGCAGGGCGCGCAAGACACGTGGGAGAAGGTGGTGGATGGCACTCTACGCGGCGCCAGCATCGGCGCGAGTGATGTCACCTGGCGGCGTGAGCGGCGCGCCATCGCCGGACGCACACGCTGGGTCAACATCGCCACGCGCTACGACCTGGCGGAACTGAGTCTAGTAGACAATCCGAGCAATCCTGACGCGTTGGGAGTCGTTTTCGTGCGCGACGCCACACCAGATGTCACATTGCTCGATCCACTAGACACAGCCGACGCGCAGGAGTTGGCGGCGAGAGATACGCGAACGCCCAGGGCAGAAGCTAGCGCTACACACGACGAGCGCAATCCGCTGCACGAGGCCGCGCGGGCAGCGTTGGCAGGCTGCGGCTGCCTGTGTTGCGAAGTGGCGCTGGCCGCCCTCGCCGAGGATGCCGAGGAGGTAAACGACGGCGCGCAACGAGCGGCGGATACACAAAACGATGCGCTGACACACGCGCTTGCGGCAGGACTTCGACTGAATGCGGCGCGACTGGAGCAGTTCGACACAACGCTCACGGCTGCGGTGACGGCGCTCCAGAGCCGGGCAGAGCGGCGGAGTCTCGCGCAAGCGTCTGACAGCGACGATGGGCAGGCTGCGCGGGTTGTCGAGGAATTGCGAGCGCGGGTGGCGCGGCTGGAGGCGCAACCCATCGCGGGCGGGCCAGCCGCGCGGCCAGTCGAAAAGACGCTTGGCGGCTACGGAGCGCTGGCAGCTGGCGACGAAGTGCGGGCGTTGGAGGCGCTGGCGGGGAGACTTCGCGATCCGCAAGCGCAGTTGGCAGTCGCAGCGGAGATGATTCGGCTGCAGCAGCGCCCGAATGGCGATTAGCGCGGCGCGACATGTGACGACTAGGGGCGAGGAGGAGGATTTCAACGATGACGAGCGAACTCTACACAACGGGAACAGGCGCATCCACGATCTCAGATGAGAGTGTGACACTGGTACGCGAGGCGATGGGCGACGCAACCCGCGCCATCACGATGACGAGTGGACTGACTGGCTATGAGCTCGAGCGCCCGGCAAAGGTGATCGTGCCGGTCATCACGCCGCTGATCAACATGCTCCCCCCGGCGACGCGGCGCGGGCGTGGATGTCGTCCACTGGAAGGCGATCACGAGCTTCGATACCTCGCGCAACTGGGGCACGCTGGCTGATGGCGCGCTGCCCAGCCAGGTCAGCTATGCCGTGGCGCCGCTGCAGAATACCGTCCAGACGATTGGGCTGATGAATCAGGTGAGCTTTCAAGCGCAGTGGCGTGGGCGCTCGCTCGAAGCGGATGTGCGGGCGCGACGCATCGCCGAATTGCTCTATCAGGTGAAGATGACCGAGGAGCGCTGGGTGCTGGGCGTGTCGGCCTTGCTGATGGTTCCACCCGCGCCCGTGCTGTCGTCGGCGTCAAGCGGCGGAACGCTCGCGGCAGGAAGCTATTGGGTGAAGGTGACGGCCAAAAACGCGCAGGGTGAGACAACCGCATCCGCAGCCAGCAAAGTGACGACAACAGGCGCCACGTCAGTCATCACGATCACCGTGTTCACCGTGCCGAACGCGACGCAGTACAACGTTTATATCGCCAGCGGCGCGAGCTATCCCGGCGACGGCGCGGCATGGCTGCAGGCAGGCATCTCAGGCGCAAACGCCGCGCAGCCTGCGATTGGCGCCGTTGTGACGCTTGCTGATGGTGTGACTACGCTCCCTTCTGGCGAGGTCAACCCGGCTATCCTGACGCTCACGCTGTCCGCGCCGCCTGCCACCGCCGGCACGGCTCGTTCGTCGGTCGCGGCGAATACCGCCAAAACCTTCGTAGACGGCGCAGGCAACCCGCTGATGTGGGATGGGTTGATCGCCCAGGCGCTCAACAACGCCAGCCAGGCGAATGGGGCGACGCTTGGGGCGCAGGTGGCGCAGCCATCCGACCCATCCGGCAAGCTCGCACTGGCGGACATCGACAATCTGCTGGCGGCGATGTATCTCCAGGCGGCAGGCGATCCCGACTATCTGGTGATGAATCCACTCGACAATGTGCGCCTGACAAATCTGGTGGTGGGCGCGGGCCAACTGCGCTATGTGGTGCAGGCGGGCGACAGCGCTGAACAGGGGAGCCTCACCGCGCAATACCGTGTGACCCGCTACCTGAACAAATCCACCGGCAAAGAGATGCCGATCATCATCGATCGCTACTGCCCACAGGGACAAATCGTGTTTCTGCCAATGACGACGCCCTTCCCGACACCCGATGTCGCCAACGCCATCGAGATCGAGACGAATCAGGAGTATTGGGGCGTAGATTTCGCTCTGACCGACAGCAATTTCAAATTCGCGGACTACGTGGATGAGACGCTGAAGGTCTATTTTCTGGGCGGGCTGGGGGTCTTGCGCGGACTCTATCCCAGCTTCTGATCGAGATAAAGAATCTTGAATTTTTCGGCGTTTGATATGCGTCTCAAGATGGAGGACGCCACGCTCAAAAAGAGTTTGGCGCCGTATGTGCGATTATCTGCAATCCAGACAGTCAGCGCCACTCATGCTAGGTGAGAAAGCATGGCTGGCTATCTGGGCTCACGGCTAGGAATTAGGCTAGCGTGGGGAAGGAGTCGCACATGTCCGTTCATAACAATTGGCCAGACGCGCCAACGACACCGGACGCCGAAGCAGATACCGTGTACTCTCCGCAAGAGGAACAACGCGCGGAACTACGCGCCGAACAGCGCGAGGTCGTGCGTCACGATTATGGTGTAGCGCGAGCCAGCCAGATCATCTACCTCATTCTCGGTATTGTGGAATCGCTGCTGATCATTCGCTTCGTTCTGAAGCTGTTGGCGGCGAATCCGGATGCGGCTTTCACAAACGCCATCTATGGCCTGACCGAGCCGATGGTCTCGCCATTCTATGGTGTCTTCTCGACGCCGCAGACCCATAATGTGGTGCTCGATCTGGCTGCCGTGCTGGCAATGATCGTCTATGCGCTGGTGGGCTGGGGTATCGCCAAGCTGATCTATGCCCTTGGCGCCCGCCGTCCCGTGCAGCCGGTCTAACGCCAGGGCTTCTCGCCTTGTCTGAGGCCACACGCTCCTCTCTTGCGATGCAGATGTACGCGAGAGAGGAGCTTTTTCTATGGCGCCACAAATCAACGCTTACCTCGACACAGGCGACGTGCTGCGCGCCGCCATCAACCAGGAAACCGCCTCGCTACTCGGCTTGAACACGACCATGACGGCAGGGGCAAGCGTGGGCGCGCTCACACTTCCCGTCGCGAGCTCCACTGGCTGGGCGGCTGGTCCGATCTGGCTGCTAGATGGCCCGTACTCAGAGGTAGCACAAGTCACAGGCGCGCCCAACAGCACGTCGTTGGCGCTGGCCGCGCCGGGAATCGCCAATGCCCATGCGGCGGGCGTCTCCATCAGCCAGGCGGGAACAGCAGGCGCGCTGGCAGAGACCATCCTCCGGGCCAGCGCCTGGATCGAGAATTACTGCCGCCAGGGAACACCAAACGACCACTCGCTGTTCGCGCTGGCGCGGGTCGAACGGTTGAGCATGCCAAGCCAGCGCGCGTGGCTAGAGCCCGACGGGACGCTCGTCGTGCGCGCCAGTCATTTTCCAATTCAGAGCGTCACGTCGCTCAGCGTCGAGACGGCTCCCGGCGCTACGTTCTCCCTCGACACAGCCCAGATCGAGGCGCCCAGCATGGGTCGCCTGCTGGAGGTTCCGGCCTCCGCGCTGATCGGCCTCAATGGCGCCGCGTCTCCAGTCTCCCCCACACTGATACGCTCGGGCAGGGCCTGGCTCAGCCTCAGCTACACTGGCGGTCCCGCCACACCCGGCGCCACGCCGTATGACCTGCGACAGGCGTGCTTATGGGTGGTTAGTGACCTGCTCGCCCAGCGGCGCAATCCGACAGGCGCGGCGGCTGTACGCATGGGCAGCTTCGAACTGCAGGCGCGACCACGCGCCGACCCGACCGCCGATTCCATTCTGCTGGCGCAGGCGAAGGCGGCGCTCCAGGTCTATCGCGCCGAAGCGTGAGGAGGAGGACACGATGATCTTTACGACGATGCGAGTGGAGCGACCCGAAGGCGCCGTGATCGCGCGTGGAGTCGCGGCGCTGATAGAGGCGGCGACCTCCGCGCCTGCGCTCGAACAACTCGACAACGACGGCGCCCGCCACTTCGATCTCGTGCTGATCGCCACAACGCAGGGCATACCCGTCGTTCCCTGGCAGCGGCACGACATCCTCTACGATGAGGTGAACTCCGACCCCGAGACAGGTCAACTCGCCAAATATCGCGTCGTCGCGCCAGTCGAGACATTCGACGGCGACCATCACGAGGCGCTGTGCGAGCGTGTCATCGGCGGTTGAGCGGAAATGAGCGCTGAATGCGCGGTGAAGAGTGTGGGGAAGATCCGCTATGTCGAGTCCACGGCCACAGGGCGTTGTGTTACCATCGCAAGCTAACACGTTTGGCGCCCTACTAGCGATGCAATCTATTATTCTGTCCGAGTGTCTGGTCAATGGCGTCACGCCGTTCGCGGCGCTCAGCGCGGCGGATGCATCACGCTATGGCGTCAACAACGCTGTATTTATCGGGCGTCCCAAGGACTTCAATAGCGCCTATCTGCCACAGGCCAATCTGTGGATTGCGCCGGAGCCGGAGGGGGTCAGCCAGACGCCCGCAAACGAGTTCGCGCTGGGAGGTCTGGTGGGTCGCGCCAACGCTGACTTCGAAGCTATCGTACAAGTAGTGGTGGATATGCGTGGCGACTGGTACGCGGGCGAGAAGCAGACGCTGGCGATTCGCGATGCGCTGCTGCCTGTGCTGCTCCATCATGAGCGGCTGGCGGGCATGGAGCCCACCGTGACGGCGAGCGAGGCGCGACCAGGGCGCGGCTTGCGCTATGAGCACATCGCGGGCGTGGAATATCGTGTCTTTGAAGCGCGCTGGTGGGCGCGCCAGGAATGGTTACAGGCAAATGGTCGCGTCGTGTGAGGCGTCCACAAGAGAGAGCGACAGGCGAGTGACACTATCTGAACATATCAACGACGCGCCGGCATTTGACGGTCTAATACAATCAGAGGTAGCGACACGCACGATACGAGTGCTGACCTATAACATTCTGACAGGTGGTTGGCCGCGCAGAGACGCGATCGAGGCCGTGATTCGCGACGCGCGAGCAGACATCATCGCATTGGATGAAGCCTCGCCCGAGACATTGGAGGCATTGGCAAGCAGCCTCGGCATGTATAGCGCATTCAGCCCAGGGACCAAATACGGCTGGTCGGTGGGATTGCTGAGTCGTTGGCCGCTGCAAGAGGTGAATCAACACTCCAACGGCCCGCTCAACAATGCCATGCTGGAGGCGCTCATCGTCCCTGATGGCGCCACACCTCTGCGCATCTTCGCGGCGCACCTCACAGCACACTACTCGCACTGGCGGGCTGGCGAGGGTCAACGACTCCGCGAACTGGCGTACATCCTCCAGCGCATGCGCGCCACTGAGGGCGATGGCGCAGAGCAAATCCTGCTGGGCGACTTCAACAGTCTGGCTCCCGGCGAGCCACTGCTGGCGTCGCAACTCTTGCTCCATGCCGCAGCGCTGGATGACCGCCGCGATCAAGGCGAAGACCTCGACGGACTGCCCACCATCGCCAAGGTGTTACCACGTCCGCTGCGTCCACTGGCTGAAACGCTCATCCGCCTGGCGCAGATACCCGCGCTGGCCGCACTCTGCGACCTCGCCGCTGGACTCTACACACCGCGCGCCGTCGTGCGGCAGGCCCGCGCCGCTGGCTACACTGACCTCTACGCGGCGACACATCCAGACATGTCACAGCGTGTGGGGAGTTGCCCCTCGCACGATCCGGCTGGCCGCATTGACTATATCTTCGCCAGCCCTGCGCTGGCTGCGCGCCTGGTCGCGTGCGAGGTGCTCACCGACACGCCAACCCGTCCTATATCGCGCGCCTCCGACCATCGCCCGGTGCTGGCGACGCTGGCGACACTGGCGCTAGACACGCCAGACACCACCACGCCGTAGCGTCAAGCGCTCTCTCGCTGGTTCGCCCGTGAGTGTGTGTAGCCATCCTACCGTCAATGACAGTGTCGGACTCAAAAAGCGCGGGCTCGATTTCTGGCGCGCGTGCGCCGGGTCATCGCAGCCTGCCGTGCACGGCGCGGCGCACGCAGGTCGCCAGCGCCACCGTGGCGCGGCGTCTGGTGTGGAGCGCGTGCAGGCGGATAGACGACAGGTATGTCCGACGAGCGGCGAATGAGCCAGCGTAGGCCAAGCACGGCGCTGACACCGAACGCAGCGCCAGTAATACCCGCCAGCCGCTCAAGATTCTCAGGCACGGTAATGGCAAGTCCACCCACCAGAAGAAGGCAACCAAAACTTAACGCGAACACAAAAAATGAGGGGCTGCCACGAGGGGTCTTCATCCATGGATGGCGCTGCTCCACCGAGATCAACGACAGCCCGCAGAGGAAGAGCGCTACTCCAGCCGCGCTCAGCGCCGCGCCAATCAGCAAACCCCAACTGATAAGCACTGTGGAGACTCGCCACACCACGCTGCTAGCGATGAGCAGCAGGGCGAAAATTCCCGTCACGATGATCGACCAGCGCATAATAGCGTTCCATAGGCCATCCATCCATGCTGGCCGCTCTACTCCCTGGCGATAGAACCATTGAGTGACCCAGACAAATAGCCCGATCACTCCGGCGCCAACTGCGGTCGCCGCTACGACGACAAACCATCCAAGGAACGAATTCTCCACCCACCGCCTGGCTTTCTCTCTGCATGCGCATATTCATACTACTATACGCGGCACGGTCGGTTTAGGTGGCGCCCGATGACCATTCGAGTAACCTGGCCTAACGGTCAAGAGCTGGAGCCAGACGTGCATCAGCCCCACCGAGACCCACAATCGCCAGCATTATTGAAGTAGAGCTGGCGCTTGTATGTCGCGATGGGGCTGAGAAACAAACGAACAGCTAGAACGCCAAGCGCGCTAGCCGTTCGTTATCCCATATGGTGCTGGGCGTGGTCGGGATGGTCAGCGTGGAGTGAATGCTCGGGTCCGTGGGTATGCTGAACTTCGCCGCCCTCATGGTGATGGCGATGATGGTGATGGCCATGCTCACCGTGAACGTGCTTGTGGCTGTGGTGTCCTTCGCCGTGGTGTACATACTCGGGAGCATTGGCGTCAACAGGTGTTGCCTGAGCTGGGCCACTTCCGGACATCGTTGTACTCCATTCCTGCTGAGAAGATGTGTGAAAGAAACAGATGGCTGGTTGCGCATGAATCGCCAACCAGCCGTACGTTTCCACCCATCACAGCACACCCCATGTGGGCGTGACATGGCGTATTGTGAGCAAGCGCAATGCCGTTTTACCTAAGAGCCTCTGACGGCAGAAGGGTGGACTACTTGAGCCAGCCATCAATCTGAGTTTCGGCGGTAGATTCCCAGATCAACTTGAGGTGGTTGTCGCCTGTAATCTCGACGTTAGCTCCAACGGCGCCAATGCCGCCCGTATCACTGGCACTGGCGACGAAGACGATACCATCGCTGGGGCCACGATTCTCGTTGAGAAAATTGGGAATGTCGGCGGAGCCACCGGAAAGCAAGTCCGTGCGAATACTCGACGGTACACCGGCCGAACGCATCGTATCGATGAGTGATCCCTCGTTGATCGCCTCCTGGATGCCGTAACCATAGCTGTAGTAGCCCTGGCCACCATAGTACGTGGTATACCAGTCGCCCTGTGTCTCGTCGATGCCATAGACGCCGTCCCAGCGATAGAGCATCTGCTTCTGACCTGGGAAGCAATTGCACGACGACGTAGAGTAGACCGACAACTCCGGGTGGTCATAGATGAAGCCATAGCAGGTGAATTCGATGTGCGGGGATGGCGCGTTGGCTGTGCCACCGCACTCCGGCCAGATGGCAGTGTCGGCTGTCCAGCCGTGGGCGAAGGTGTAGTCGATACCCTTGTTCGGCCCACCGATGAGGATCAGGCGGCGGATGTCGCCCTGGTAGGCCTGTCCCCACGATGGCTTCACGCTCGACGCATAGAGCCGCGCCGCCATGACTCCCTTGCTGTGGGCAATGACGTCCACCTGGCTGACGCCGAGCTTCATGCGAATGACCTGCAGCGCGTCCTCCAACACCTGCGCCTGCAGTTCGTTGTCGCCCTGCTTGTGGGCGAAGTTGATAGCGAAGACACGGAATCCGTCGTTGACGAGATGCTGCATGAGCCCGGTCGAGGGGCAGGTGTTCGCGCCACAATGGCCGCCGCCGAGATCGTCGGGGTTAGCCCAGGCGCGGTCGGCGTTATCGTTGGCGCCGTGGACGAGCAGCACCGGGATGGCGCGCGGATTGGTGTTCCACTTGGGAGCATAGTAGAGCAGGAAGCGCCCGGAAAAGGGCTCACTGACGTTGCCGAAGAAGGTGAGGCGCTGGCCATCCTGGTCGCCGCGCCCATCGGAAGGATACTGCTCGCTGGGGAAGTGAGGGGTGTTGTCTTTGTAACGATCGACATGGTCCCAGCCATTGGCGACGCTGGTATAAGTCGCTTCGAGAGTGAGACTGGCCGCTGCGTGAGCAGGCGGCGCGCCGCGCAGAGTGAGCGCGGCAGAGAACGCGAACGCGCAGACAAGCGCGAGAGTGAGGAGCCTGCGAAATAACCTGATACGTCGGGTTTGCCTCGGTTGGGTGCGCACGGGGTCACCTCCTGATCGTTCGCTGGCGACAT
>DASVZC010000115.1:0-49803 GCA_036391835.1 Ktedonobacterales bacterium
CTCCGTTCGCCGGCTGTTTTCGTTGGACAGAGGACAGCGTATGAGTGAGCATGATGCTACCCGAAGTAGCTACAACCGGCTAGCCGCAGAGTATGCGCGGCGTATGGCAGACGAACTCGCGCACAAACCGCTCGACCGTCAACTGCTCGATGCCTTTGCGTCAGCAACGGAGGGGTTAATCTGCGATCTGGGCTGTGGACCTGGCCAGGTGGCGGGCTACCTCTATGAGCGGGGTTGCGAGGTTGTTGGAGTCGATCTCTCGGATGCTATGGTCGAAGAGGCGCGGCGTCTGCATCCCGGCCTGCGCTTTCTCCAGGCGGATATGCGCCAATTGCCATTCGAAGATGGCGCGCTGGGGGGAATCGTCGCGTTCTATAGCCTGATCCATCTGCCGACCGATGAGCTACCGGTGGCGCTACGTGAATTGCGGCGTGTGTTGCGCGAGGGCGGCTCTCTGCTGGTGACGATTCACTGCGGCTCCGAAGTACGCCACTTCGATACGCTGTGGGATGAGCCTGTGAATCTCGATTTTCGCTTCTTCACGCCACAGGCCATGCGCGACTTGTTGATGGATGCCGGATTCACCATCGTTAGTGTGACGGAGCGTGAGCCCTACCCCGAAGTGGAAGTGGAGACGCAACGCGCCTACCTCCTGGCCACCGTGCCCACACAACGATAGGAGCGCAACTTGCCAATCACGCTGGCTCCAGACGCGGCGATTGATCTCCAGATGCACTCGACCTTCAGTGATGGCATTTGGACCGCCGATGAGTTGCTCGACCATGTAGCAGGCGAAAGCTTCTCTCTGATCGCCGTCACCGACCACGACCATCCCTCGGCCACGGGTGAACTGCAACGGCTCGCGGCGGAGCGACAGCCTGGCGTGCATGCGCTCTCGGCGGTGGAGATGAGTTCTCGCTGGAACGGGAAGATGCTCGATCTGCTCTGCTTCGGATTCGATCCAGCGCACAACGCCCTGACGCCGATTGGTGACAGCACCCGGCAGCGCCAGATAGACAATATCCGCGAGGCATATGATGCGCTGCGGCACATGGGCTATCGCTTCGGGGATCAAGACGAACTTGTTCCCAGGCGCGGTCGCCCGGAACTGCAATTTGATGATTTGCTGGACGCGCTGCTGCATAACGGCTACGGCGATGAGCTGGCCCAGGCGCTCGACAAGTCTGGGTTTGCGTGGATCAATGTGGACCCTGCGGAGATTGTGGAGGCAGCGCACGCCAGCGGCGCGGTATGCCTCATTGCGCATCCCGGGCGCGGCGATTGGTGGCCGCTCTTCGATACTGACGAACTCGACCGCTTCCGTAAAGTCGCTCCGGTCGATGGGCTGGAAATCTACCATCCGACGCACTCGCCTGAATCGTCTGCTGCATATATCGCCTATGCCGAGCGGCACAATCTGCTCGTCAGTACGGGATCTGACTCCCATGGCAAACCGAGCCAGTGGCCCATCAAGTATCGGGCGGAGACCAGCCGGAAATTACTGGAGCGGCTTGGCGTCGAAGTGAGGTGACAAGGCGACTGCTCGTCTGCACTTGAGTGCAATCAAGCAGTGTTTCATGTGCGGTTGATGACGCACCCAGGCCTCATGAATTCAGGGCTAGAGCAGTGGTACCATATGACTTCCAGACCGTATAATGTTTGTCAGAAACGAGGTCGTCCTGAGCGGCGTGGCTCTAGGCGATGCATGATCGTCCCCAGCGGTTGGCTCTTCCTGTCACTTCTGAGCCCTCTGCACGTGGACGCTTGACCTCACGAGGTCACGAGGAGACATACGCCAGTGAGCCGCATATTAGATACGATTGATTCCCCGGCGCAACTCAAATCGCTCGCCCCCGCGCAGATCGAGCGACTCGCCGAGGAGATACGTCAGGAGATCATCGAGGCAGTCTCCCTTCGTGGCGGTCATCTCGCGCCAAATCTCGGCGCCGTCGAGTTGACACTTGCCCTGCATATCGCATTCGACACTCCGCGCGATCAATTGGTATGGGATATTGGCCACCAGGCCTATCCTCACAAATTAGTGACGGGACGCCGCGAGAACTTTCGCACACTCAAGACCCTCGGCGGCATCTCTGGGTATCTGCGCCGCGATGAAAGTGAATTTGACGCGTTCGGCGCTAGCCACGCGAGCACGAGCATCTCTGCCGCGCTGGGCATGGCCGTAGCGCGGGACCTCAAAGGCCAAGATTTCAATGTCGTGGCGATCATCGGCGATGGCGCGCTGACCGGTGGCATGGCGCTGGAGGCGATCAACCACGCGGGCGCGCTGCATAAGCGGCTCATGATCGTGCTCAACGACAATGACAAGAGCATTTCCGACAATGTTGGCGCGCTGCACGCCTATCTGAGCGAGTTGCGCGAGAACTCGAACTTCCGCCGTCTGAAAGACGCCGCGAGCGACACGCTGGATCATGCCCCCGGGGGGTCCCTGGCCAAGCAGGTCGCCAAGCGCGCCGCACGCAGCGCCAAAGAGTTCGTGCTGCCGAGCAAGAGCGGAGTCGTATTCGAGGAGCTTGGCTACACGTTCCTTGGTCCATTCGACGGCCATAACGTTCAGCAGATGGTGGATGTCTTCCAGAAGGCGCAGCATCTGGAGGGGCCGATCATCATTCAGGTGGTGACGCAGAAGGGGCGCGGCTGCGACTTCGCGGAAGCTGACCCCACCAAGTACCACGGCCCAGGCGCCTATGACCTCCAGACGGGCGAACTGAAGAAGAAGCCGGGCGAGCCGCCGAAATATCAGAATGTCTTTGGCGAGACGCTGGTGGAGCTTGCGCGCCGCGACAAGTCTATCGTCGGCATCACTGCCGCGATGGCTGAGGGTACGTCGCTTAATCTCTTCCAGAAGGCGATTCCAGAGCGGTTTTTCGATGTCGGCATCGCTGAGCAGCATGCCGTCACCTTCGCGGCTGGCCTGGCGTGCGAGGGAATGAAGCCGGTCGCGGCGATCTACTCGACGTTCATGCAGCGCGCGTACGATCAGGTCATCCATGATGTGTGTGTGCAGAATCTGCACGTCGTCTTCCCGATGGACCGCGCTGGCCTCGTCGGCGAAGATGGCCACACGCAGCAGGGTGTCTTTGACATCGCCATGCTGCGCACGCTGCCAAACATCAAGCTGATGGCGCCGAAGGACGAGAATGAACTGCGCCACATGCTGTATACCGCGATCGAGCTCGATGGCCCAGTGGCGTTGCGCTATCCGCGTGGTGGCGGCCTTGGCGTCACGATGGACGCCGAGTTGCGGAAGCTGCCCGTCGGGAAGGGTGAAGTGCTGACGCCGGAGAGCGACATCGACCGCAGCGATGTGGCGATTCTGGGCTACGGCCACATGGTGTCGCTGGTGCAGCAGGCGACGCAAGAACTGCTCGACGAAGACGGCATCCGCGCCGTCGCGGTGAATGCTCGCTGGGCCAAGCCGCTCGACGAGGAGTTGATTTTGCGGCTAGCGAAGGCCACGGGTCGCCTTATCACCATTGAAGATGGCATGGCGGCGGGCGGCTTCGGCAGCGCTGTGCTGGAACTGCTCAACGCGCACGACTTGCTGGGTCAGGTTAAGCTGGAGATCATCGGCCTGCCCGACAAATTCATCGAGCATGGCGCGGTGGCGATCCTGCGCGAACTGTATGGCCTCTCGTCGGGCCACGTCAAGCAGGTCGCGCGTGATCTGGTGGGCGCCCGCGAAGGGCTGGCGCACTCCTAGCGCGACGACGCAAAACACATCATCGAGCGGCGCGCTCATGGCCAGCAGTGGTCGAGCGCGCCGCTCGCATTTGCGGATGGTCTGGAGGCGCTTCGTGACAGATCACGAACTGCTACGCCTGCATGTCGAAGCGGTCTGGGGCATCACCCTGTCGCCGATTGAGGCTGCGGTGGGAGATGTGGTGGTGGCTGCGGGCGCGCCTCCCTGGTCGCTCTATCTCGCGACGCTGGCCGATGGCTCGCAAGTCGCTATCTGGCGCGCCGACACGCCAGCCGAGCGGAGGGCCGGGCTACTCGCACTGGCGCACGCGGCAGGTGTGCATTGGGATGAGGCGCACGCTATGCGGCGCGAAGTCGTGTTCGCCGCGCCAGACTCCCAGGCGCCTGAACATGGTCAACGCGCGCGTGAACTTGGCGAGGCTGACGCGACGCTCGTCGAGGCATTTGAAGCGGGTAGCGCGACCTACTTCCTGAGCCCAAGCACAGCGCCGTGTGTCGGCGTGGTTGTCGATGGAAGGCTGGTGAGTGTCGCGCACAGTTCACGGCAGACCACAGAGGCGTATGAGCTTGGCATCAATACGGCGCTAGACGCGCGACGGCGTGGCTACGCGGCGGATGCGGTGACGCTCTGGACGCAACTGGTTCAGAAGCGCGGGCTCACGCCAATCTACAGCGCCTTTGCATGGAACGATGCGTCCCTGCGTCTCGCGCAATCCGTCGGCTTCACGCGCCGCATCGAAAGCGTCTACGGCCAGGTTCCCAAGCCAGAACACTAATCATGCGGCGTTCACTAATCTGTCCACGCAGCACCGCAGAGAAGCGCCGCCGAACACGCAGTCCTGTAGCTAACGCGCTAGGTTCCGGCGAAAGTGACCATTGTGCCGATTGTCTTCATCGCGATGATGAGGTCGAGCAGCGGCGACTGGCGGCGGATGTAGTACAGGTCGTACTGCAACTTCTTTAGCGCGTCTTCCTGCGTGTTGCCGTAGCGGTAGCGCACCTGCGCCCAGCCCGTCAGCCCTGGTTTGGCCGCCAATCGTGCGCGGTAGTAGGGAATCGACTGCGCGAGCGTCTCGACAAACTCTGGCCGCTCGGGACGTGGGCCGATGAGGCTCATCTCGCCGCGCAAGACGTTGACGAGTTGGGGTAGCTCGTCGAGCCGTGAGCGTCGCAGGACCTTGCCGACGCGCGTGATGCGGCTATCATTGTCCTGCGCCCACAGGGGGCCAGTATTGTGCTCTGCGTTGGCGACCATCGAGCGCAATTTCACGATGCGGAACGGCTTGCCACCCTTGCCGAGTCGAACCTGTTTGTAGAAGATCGGCCCGTGCGAGTCGGCTTTGATGATCAATGCCAGCGCCGGCAAGATGACGCCGAAGATCGCCAGGCCAATCAGCGCAAGCACAATGTCGGTGGCGCGCTTCACGAGTTGGTAGACGTTGGAGCGCAGCGAGTGCGCCTCATCTGGAAGCACCAGCGACCACAGCCGCTCAGTCATGTGCTCGACAGGGATGCGACCTGTGATTTGCTCGTAGAGGCGCGTCATCGGCGTAACCTGCACACCTGCTTCGTAGCAGGCCAGCAGGCCATCGAAGACATCCTCAGGGACATCGTTGTTGTAGGCCATCACCAGTTCGGTGACGCCATATTCGTCCACCAGTTCACGCAGTTGCGCGCCGGAACCCAGATAGCGCTGTGGATCGGCGACTGTCGGTAACTCTGCCGCGCTGGCCACCAGGCCAAGTAGTTCATAATCGCCCGCCGCCTCTTCCTTGAGCGTGCGCCATATCATCTCAGCGTCGTGGCCCGCGCCGACGATCAGCGCCCGCCGCCGGAAGCCCGTCCACCCGATCAGGAAGATGCGCGCGGCGCGCCAGAAGCCGATCGTCAGCAGTGAGAGCCCGGCGTAGTAGACGATGAATCGACGCGGCAGCGAGCCGGGATGCGAGAGGAAGAAGATGGCGAGATAGACCACCAGCACCTCGGCGACAATCAACCCCAGGCGACGCAGACTCGCGCCTCTGCGGGCGGCGATGCGGAGGTTATAGTAGTCGTTCGTTGTCGCAAGCAGTAGCCATAGCACTGGCAAAATGATGAACCAGTGCGTCTGCGGCTGCACGAACTGGAAGTCAAACTGCATGTGCGCGCGCTGCGCCCATAGCGCAAGCGCGACGAAGACGGCAATCTCACTGGCGACAACATCGCCAGCCATGAGTAGAAGTCGCCGCTCTGACACAGGCAACTGGAACCCACGCGTCTTCGGACGAGGCTGGCTCAGTGGGCGAGATGGCGTGGTTGGCGCATTCGTTGGTAGAGTTGTCTCCGCGTTATCGATGTGTGTTTTGGCGGACTCTTCTGGCCGCTCGGGAGTCACGACGGACACCTCCTCAGCACGGACGTTGCGAATTTCACTCTTCATCAGCGTCCTCCCTGCTGTTGGGTATCAATGTGAGCAGACGCCGTGCCATGCCGTGAGAGACTTCCCCCAAAGAGCGCGCCTTTCCAGAAGCCCAGGCCCCATGCGACGTGCATCGTCGCGAACACCAGCGGCAAGCGTGAGAGGAGATCCCATCCCGAGCGGCGCGCCGCCATTGCTGAGGCGACGATATTAGCCAGCGCATAGGTGATGAGCAGCGCAATCCATGCGGTGCGCGCCCACGGATTGAGCAGCGCCAACGCGCCGCCGAGCAGCAGCGCCGCCACGAACGTTGGCGCGACCAACTGGCGCGGCTTCAGCGAATTGGGATGCAGCTTGAGTGTGTTGGTGCGATCCCAGCCGTAGGTGAAATATTGACGTGCGAGCGCGCTAAGCGACTGCCGACCGTAATAGGTCGAGCGAATCGCGGGTGAGAGATAGATGCGTCCGCCCGCCTGACGCAGTCGGTGATTCAGTTCATAGTCTTCGTTCACGCGCATGCGCTCGTCGAATCCGCCCGCAGCGGTCAATGCCTCACGCGGCCACGCGCCAAGGTAGACCGTATCCGTGAATTGCGGGCGTTCGCTGACGTGGAATGCGGTTGGCACCCCAAAGCGTGAGGCGCCCGCAGCGGCGATTGCCCGCCCGATGGCTGTCTCACCGACGGGCTCCATGCGGCCACCGACATTCACCGCGCCGCTCTCGGTCAGCGCCCGGACACACTGGCGCACGTAGTCGGGCGCGATGATCGTGTGGCCATCCACCCGCACGATGATCTCACCGCGCGCCTGCCGGATCGCCGCGTTCAATCCGAACGCTTGCCGACGCTGCGGATTTTTGATCACGCGGACACGCTCGGCGCCGGGGAGACTCGCGATGATGTCGCGGGTGTGGTCATCGCTCTCGCCATCGGCCACCACCACCTCGATGCGATCGGCGGGATAGTCCTGGCTGAGCACAGCGCCCAGGCTCCGCGCGATGAACGCTTCCTCGTTGCGCACAGGCATGATGACCGAAACGAAGGGTTCCGCCATGGTCATGCGCCTTTCTCTGCCGCGCCCTGTATGGTCGCCATGCACAGGCCCCAGCAAAATGACAGATGCTCTAGCGTGATCAGCGGCCAGAAACTCATGGCGCGCGCGAATCCAACTCGACCACTCAGCCTCAGCGCCAACAGCGGCGCGAGAACCGCGGCCCCTCCATGTCGGATGAATTCAGTCGTAGGCGTGCGTCCATTACGCCAACTCCGCGAGAGTGTCGCCGAACCAAATCCATAGCGATACAACTCACGAATCAAGCTCGATATTGTTCCAGGGGAGCCAAAATGTGTGACGGTACCGGTGGGAGCAAGTAACAGGGTATAGCCTTCCTGTTTGAGCCGGAACGACAGGTCAGCGTCCTCTGCCCAGATCCCAGGGCGCTCGGCGAATCCGCCCACCTGCATCAGTGCGTCACGCCTGAAGGCGACATTCGCCGTCAGAAGATAGTCCACAACGCCATTGCGTGTTCGCTGGCGGAAGAATTGGCAGGCATCGAGGTAGTCAGATACCCAACCGGGAGGCGAGATATTTCGCAGCGGGCCACCTACACCAGCTGCGCCATCCGCAAGCATCGGCACAAGCGAGGTCAGCCAGTCGGCATCGGCGATGCAGTCGGAGTCGATGTAGGCGATCACGTCGGCGGTTGATGCGCGTAGCCCCGCGTTTCGTGCGCTGGCCGGCCCACCATTGGCCTTGCGGATGACACGCCCGACACCATCCCACCGGGCGAATGCGCGCTCCGCGACACTCGCGGTAGCGTCGGTCGAGCCATCATCTACAAGCAGTATTTCATAGCGGTCATGGGGATAGGTCTGGGAGAAGAGCGTCTCCAGCAGGCGTGGAGCATGCTTCGCGCTATTGTATGCGGGGATGACGACGCTGACGGTCAGCGCGTCAGAAGACGCACGGTCGGACTGCATAAGGGGATGCCTCTGCTTGCGGCGCGAGTCATCGGCTGCGCGTTCTCACGTCCATTCCGCAGCCGTAGGGTCCATCACGCACCATGACGCCTACAGAATACCATGAAAGCTGTATTGAAGCACGATGAGCGGGCAAAAGTCCCGCTGGCGTGTGGTGGCGCTGGCGTCCGCACGTTCCTGTGAGAGAATGGAGTCGCTGACCGTGGCGCCGCGTGGCGCAACGCAATGGCCAGCGCCGCAAAAGGGATGGACATGACGCGCATTCTCTACGTCACAGATTCATTGATCGCTGGCGGCATTGAGTCTCAACTCGTTGAGTTGATTCGACGCCTCGACCGGAAGCGTTTCGAGCCGCATGTGTTGGTCTTTTATAAGATGCCGACCCATAGTCCCCATTTCCTGCCACAGCTCCGTGAAGCAGGTGTTCCAGTCACCACGCTCGATCTCGGCTGGAGTGCGCGCGACAAACTGGAAGCCACTCGCCAGATTATCGCGCAGACCTGGAAGCTCCGCCCCCAGATTGTGCAGGCGGAGAACTATCACTCCAATCTGCTGACACGCGCCGCTCGTCCCCTCATGCCGCCCTCAACGAAGCTCATCGGCACACATCGCGGCGTCTATACCAGCCACCAGCTGCGCTTTGAGAAATTGGAGCACCGCTTCTGCGACGCGTTTGTCGCCAGTGCGACCCATCTGCGACGTCAACTCATCGAGGGCGCAGGCGTTCCAGCTGGTCGTGTCGTCGTCATCCCCAACAGCATCGATGTCGAGCGTTTCAGCCATGCGGCTGCGCGTGGCGTCGCTCTTCGCGCCGAGTTGGCTCCAAAAGCGCGACGTGTCTTTGTTAGCATTGGCCGTGTCTCGCGCGAGAAGCGGATGGATCTGATCGCTGATGCGCTGGGCCAACTCAAGCGTGAAGGCGTAACGCTAGACGACGTGCGGCTGCTGCTGGTCGGCCATGCGCAAGAGGCGAAGTATCAGGAGATGCTCGACGCGGCCATCGCGCAAGCGGATATCGCCGATCTGGTGATTCAGCATTCGACGACGGCTGAGCCCGAAGCTTATCTCGCCGCCTCCGATGTGAGCATTCTGGCCTCACCTAGTGAGGGACTGCCCGTTGTCGCGCTGGAGTCCCTGGCGGCGGGCAAGCCGGTGATTCTGTCGCAGGGCGCGAATGCCGCCAAGGTCATCACCGATGGCCGCACCGGATGGGTCACACCGACCAATGCGCCTGAGCACCTCGCTGTCGCGCTGCGGAAGGTGATTGAGGCGCCGGCGAGCGCGCTGGAACACATGCATGCTGATTGCCAGGCAGACGCCTCTACATACACCGCACAGGCCCTCGTCCGGCGCTATATGGCGCTTTATGACGCGTTGCTGACCGCGCCCACTGCGCAGCGCACACAAGCCTTCGCCGAAGCGACACGCTAGCCCCACGTGAGAGGGTAGGTGCGGAAGGTTCCACTGGCGACTCGGCTCGTGACGGCTCCCCTCTCCTCGCGGGAGAGGGGTCGGGGGTGAGGGCCTGCGCTATGCCCGCCCACAACCAGCATCAGAGTGAATACACCTGCTTAGCACGCCAAGAGGCTGCGATGCGCCAATGAGCGCGTTCGCAGCCTCTTGAACATGTGCCCGTCGCCATCACTGACGCCGCAGGAGCAGAACTAGCAATTCCAATCGAACTGAAACTGCTCGTCTACCGTGAGGTTTGTGGTGATCGTCACCACATTGCCTTCTACTTTCACCTTATCGGTCGGCTGTAGTCCACTGGTGACCGGTGGCGTCGCGTTCGAGACACACGACGGCAGGGTTACTTTAATAGTCAGCGGCCAGATGATGCCCGCTTCACGCTGGTAGATGACGTGATAATGGTAGCCCGCGCTATCATGGACGACCGTGTTCGGCACGCTCCAAGCGACGCCGTATTTCGTGGTCTGTAGGAAGTGCGCGTAGACGTCGCCACCGAACGTGTTTCGGTCAAACTCGGTGTCGGTGTTGAAGTTCTGCATGTTCAACTGCGAGAGGAGTTTGGCATTGGGCGGCGTAAACACGCGGGAATACGAGTGATAATCTGGAGCGCCTGCCGCGTAGGACAGGTTGGGGATATCCCACGGATTGGTCGAAGGAATAATGCCGTCCTTCGAGGCTGGAATATTCGGCCAGTAATACTGCCAGTTGAGGTGGTGCGTGACATTGCCTCCATCGTCGAGGCTGACGCCATCGGTCATCTGGTACTGGAGGAAGGCATTATCCTTGTTCGCGCCGATATTCGTGTCCACCTGGAAAACGCTGTCTCCGGTCTTCGGAGCCGCGACCGTCCCGGCGATCTTGAGGTCTTGCAGCGCTTGCTCGGTATCGGGATTGGTCACAAAGATTTCGACGTCTTTGGTCTTAAGCGATTCGTAGAAGAGCTTGCCGATCTTACCGATGTAGAGCGGCAAGTTTGACTTGAACTTCTCCATGAATGCCTTGACGACGTCAGAGGTAAATATCTTGGCGCACGAGGTGTCGCCGCAGGATTGTGAATCATTCCCGCCTTTATACAGCGCGTAGTAATGAATCTTCGCGACAAAGTTTCCGGCGTCTACGTTCTCATGTATCGGACCATCGCTTACGGTGACCCCGCCCACTGCGGTGAGCGCTTGCGCGAAGAAGCCCAGACTCAGTGTGATGACGCCGACGAACTGCCCGCTCTTTTGGGGATCGTAGAGATGGACTGTGTTATTCGGCTGCGCGTCTAGATTCGCCTGAGCCATCGGCTGCAGTTCTGGATAGAGCTGCATCGCGTACTGCGCGACGGTCGGATAGTTTGGGTCGAGGTTCGAGTCGCGCAGCGACCAACTCGCATCCCATGGATTCACAAAGACCTGGCGCATCCATGTGTAGCGGTCGGGAATCGTGATGACCTGCTTATTTGGCACGTTGTCGAACTTCACACTGCTGTCGATCAAGGTAATGTCGCTGACGTGGAACGGCTGGAGCCGCCCATTCTGGAGTGTAAGTACGCCGAAGTTTCCGATGAATCCACCAGTCGGGCGCAATTCACTGGAGTCGAGCACCTCTACCAGATAAGGCGATGGTTTGCCAACGCCAAGCAATGACGGAAGCGCGTGCGCGACGCCATCGAAATCGTTTACCAGAGAGACGATCTCCGGCATTTTCGTCTGCACGCTGGCTATTGTCTTCCAGAGGGACGGCGCGAGTGAGAGGTCACTCTGGGTCAGCGTCATGATGCCCGGAGCGATCTGGCCAAACAGCGTGTGAATCTGGTCAAAGTCGTTCGCGACCTGATCGGTATCCGCGCTTGTGAGGCCGCCACTGGTTCCCAATGGATTCTTCAGTCCAGTAAGGATCACCTTGAGCGCGTCGCAGGCGTAGACGCCGGCTTGCGTCCCTTCGACCGCCAACGGGAGAAGTTTTTCTGGGCCAGATAACTTCGAGCCGACGCCCGGAATCGCTGCGGCGGGCGACGCAAGGGACAGGCGAATCTGCAACTGGAAGAAGTCGTTGTGCGCGGCCTGTAGCTCATTCTGCGCGTCACTGATGAGCGCCAGATTCGTCGGCTTCGAGGCGAGCAACTTGAAGTCGTTTTCGGCGTTCTTCAGGTGCGCTTGCCCATCTTTGGCGAGGCCGTAGGTGGTCGTAACCGCCAGAATCGGCGTGGGAATCAGGCAGAACAAAATGATCGCCAGCATCACGAAGGCGACAATACGCATCTTTTTATCTGTGCGCAGCCGTTCGCGTAGAGTTGTTGGCTTCTGGAGCGCAGCGGCGAACTGAGATGTTACATCACGCCATTCGGAGAACTGCGACGTCGCATCGCGCCAGGCATCGCGGGCGGAGAAGCGGCGATCCTGGTCGCCACGCCTCAATCCAGGGTGCCACGCATCATCATTTTGCGACCTGACGCCCTGGCGCGAGTCACGGCCATCGCGCGATTTACGATCCGATGCTCCCCAGGCTGCATCGTCTTCCCATTTGTGGTCGTTCCAGCCGCTTGGGCCACTGCCATTGTCCCGTTTGCTGCCACGAGCGTCCCGGTCATCGCGGCGAGACCTGCTGGCGGAGGAAGCGGAGCGGCGTTCACCGCGTGCGGGCGCGTCGTCCCAGCCATCGCGCGAGGAGCCAGAGCGCCGTGGCTCAGGCGACCACTTGGGATCATTCCACTCATCATTGGGATTGACAGGTCGGGAGCGTGACGCCGGTTTGCGACCATGCTCGTCGTAGCGACTGGAACCGCGTGAGGCTCCATCACGACCAGATGATCGGTCGCGTGGAGCGGCGTCGAGGCGATCCTCGTCATATCGTGCGTGCGAGGCGCCAGAGGGTGATCGAGTAGAGTCGTTGCGTGGGCGTCCAGCAGGCATCCGGGAATCGTTCTGCGGTCCATGTTGGTCATCCTTCCGCCAGTGATTGGCGCCGGATGGCGACTGCCGTGGGCGATTCGGATCACTCATACTCGTCTATTTCTCCATTCAGCTTGCGCTGGTAGCGGCGACATTCTGGCGGGTGTTCGCACATTGACCCTGAACAGGCAGCCAGAATTGGGATAATCCTTCTCCGAGCTCGCCTATCTCCTGGACGTCTCATCCTCGTCAATGAAGGCGCCCCTGGCTATGGAGTTGGCGTCTGAATGACGTACGGCGCCACGTGCCATTATACTGCTACCCGGCTACCATGTCCTCAGAATGCCCCAATGGTCGCATCTTTATCTCTATTACTGAATATGACGCCAATTCGCGGGCAAATTGATGCAAGGGGGGACTAATTGTGCTGTTTGGGGGCCGTAGGACGAACGGTTGGTACTATCAGGAGCCGCTGAATCCATCGGCAAGGGGCGTCAGATCGGCCAGCGCGTGGTCGGCGGCCGCGATGTTCTCGGCGCTGACGGCTCGCTCGGCGACACTCCGCAGATCGGCCAGGCGATAGGAGGCGAGTGACGATTTGACTGCGGGGATGCGCTTCGGCGCCATGCTGAGTTCGGTTACCCCCAGACCTACCAGGAGCGCTGCCAGCGCAGGTTCCCCGGCCATCTCGCCGCAGACCGCAACGGGGATATGGCGCCCGGCTCCGGCCTGTGCGGTCAACTGAATCGCTCGCAGGATGGCTGGCTGTGTCGGCGCTCGTAGCGCCGCGAGGTCAGGATGCAAGCGGTCAACCGCCATCACATATTGCGCGAGGTCGTTTGCGCCGATGCTGAAGAAGTCGCTGTGCCGCGCCAGCGCTGAGGCGTTGAGCGCAGCCGCTGGGGTCTCGATCATGATGCCTAACGCAATGTGGCGTGGCTCGAATCCGCGCGCCGCCACACGATCTTGCGCTTCGGTGAGCGCTCGCCGGCCTGCCTCGATCTCCTCCACCGTCGTCACCATCGGCAGCATGACATGGACTGTCGCGCCTGTCTGCGCGGCCGCCAGTGCGATGCCCTCCATCTGTTCCTGGAGCAATGCCTCGAACCGCAGTTGCAGCCTGATGCCGCGAATGCCCAGCGCTGGATTCTCCTCGGGCGGGAGCTGGCTGGTGAACGCAGCGAGGCTCTCCAGTGGCTTGTCGGCCCCGGCGTCGAGCGTGCGGATCGTGATGGGATGGTCCTCTGGAGCCGCCAGCGCGCGAATGATTTCAGTGTAGAGTTTTGCCTGCTCTTCCGCGTCGGGGAGGGTAGCGCCACGCGCGAAGAGAAACTCTGTGCGTAGCAGACCGATGCCTTCGGCTCCGTTTTCGCTGGCCGCCTGAGCTTCGGCGACCGAACTAGCGTTGGCGAGGATAGGGATGCGGGCGCCATCTCGGGTCGCGCCTGTTCGCGTTAGCCAAACAACCATACGCGCACGTTCTGATGCCTGCCGCGACGCCTCGCTCGCCTGGGTTTCGCGCAGGGACGCCTGGGTAGCCGAATCAGGGCGGAGGGTGATCTCGCCTGAGCGTCCATCCAGCGCGACGGTGTCGCCCTCGTGGAGAGCGGTCAAGAGTTGAGGGCCAACACCCACGACTGCGGGAATCCCCAGCGCTCGCGCGAGGATGGCGGCGTGTGAGGTTGTTCCCCCCTGGGCCAGCGCGATACCTGCCAGTCGGTCTCGTGGCGCGGATGCGGTTTCTGATGGCGCGAGGTCTTCCGCTACGACGATCACCGGGCCAGGCTGACTTGCCAGCACCTCGGCGAAGGATGCCACGCGGGCATGCTCCGGCGCCAGAGCATTGATGGCGCGACCTGCGGCATCGCGCACATCGGCGGCGCGGGCCTGCCACATGGGATCGGGCAGCTCTGCGAGCGCCTGGGCCTGCTCCTCGGAGGCCTTCGTCAATGCGTCCCGCGCGCTCAGGTGGTCGGAGCCGATCAATTCGTCAATGCGATCGGTGAGCGTAGGGTCTTCCAGCATCATCGCCTGCGCCTCGAAGATGTCAGCCTGCTCGGCGCCTGCCCGCTGCCGCACCTGCTGGACGAGCGCACGCAATTCTTCGGCGGCATGCTCCAACGCCTGATGCGCGTGACGTTTCTCGTCCTCGGGCGCGCCTGTGGGGGTGGACGCCGCGGGCATGAGAGGCGTGCGCGTGAAGCGAAGCGCGGGGCCAAGCGCCACGCCAGGCGAGGCCGCTACCCCGCGTAGTGTGACAGCATCGGAGGCATGGTTGCTACCTGCCTGCCCCATTGCATGCCTCCTGACTGTCAGGCGTAGAGACTATCGAATTGTGCGACGCCAGGCGCTAGGCGTTGATGCCTTTGTCCATCGTCGTGGCTTCTTTCGCCGTAGAGGCGACCTGATCGAGCGTGCTGCCGATGGATGCTTCGACTGCCGCGACTACCGCGCCCTCCACGAGTGGCGCATCGCTCAACCGCACTCGCGCGCGTTGCTCCTCGGGCAATTGCTCTAGCGCCATTGTGGCGACCATGCTGGCGCTGCCCAGGTCCATCAGGATGAGGATGCCCTCACCGGAGTCGGCCTCAGCGAGCGCACGCTGCACCTTCTCTAGCGATGTGCCGAGTTCACCACTGTCTGTGCCACCTGCCGCGAGAATCTTTACCTCACCGCGTGTCATCTGCCCGGCCAGTTCAGCGACCCCTTCGGCGAGTCGCTGACTGTGGGAGATGATGACGATGCCCACTGGCATGGCGCTTACCCCTCACCCTTGTTTACCATCGTCCGCAGCAGCAGCGCCGATGAGGTTGCGCCGGGGTCTTGATGCCCGATGCTACGCTCACCGAGGTAGCTGGCGCGCCCCTTGGTGGCGAGCAGCGGTATCGTAGCGCGCATCCCCTCTTCCGCAGCGTCGGCGGCGGCTGTCAGGGCCGCGTGGACATCATCGCGGTCGATAATTGCGGCGCTAAAGGCGTTGATGGCAGGTTCGAGCGCGTCGATCATGGTCTTTTCGCCAGCATGCGCTTTGCCACGGGCTTTGATGCCTTCGAGCGCGGCATGCAAGCCCGTTTCGACGTCGCCCGCCGTCAGCGCGTCTTTGCCCGCGAGCGCCATGCCCGCGCGCAGAAACGCTGTGCCGTAGAGCGGGCCGCTTGCGCCGCCCACGGTGGAGACGAGTGTCGCGCCGACGGTCTTGAGGACCGCGCCGACATCGGTTGGTGTGCCTTCGGCCTGCAGTTTCGCCATAACCGCTGTGAAACCGCGATCCATGTTGACGCCATGATCAGCGTCGCCAATCGCCGCGTCCAGGTCAGTTAGATAGGCGCGCTGCTCATGCAACCGGGCCGCCGAGCGTTCAAGCCAGGCGACCACCGCCGCGCTGTCCACTGCCATCTCGTACCTCCTGGCGCTACTGGCCAGCGATTTGTAGGAGCCCTTCCGTTGCCAGGCTGCGTTTGATTGCGCGGGTATACTGATCGATCTGGTCTTGCGTCTCGGTAGGTTCCCAGCCTAGCTCCTCCGCCATCAGCCCGGCGACCACAGAGACGATGCCCGCGCCGCGTTCGTGATCTTCCAGTTCAATGCGCATGCGGCGGGCCAGTGCGTCGTTGAGATGAATGGCCATCTCCTCGCGACAGGCATAGATGACCTCGGCGCGGATGAATGGAAGGTCTGGGATCAGGCGGGCGCCAAGCTCTGGCCGCTTTTCCACCAGATCGAGAATCTCTAGCGCATGGCCGCCATAGTTGAAGGCCAGCGACTTCTCGATCTCCGCGTCCAGGCCAAGCTGGATGCAGCGCTGCCCGAGCTTCACCTTCGTCCGTTTCCAGTTGATCGCGCCAGAGAGCGGCAGTTTCTCAGTCGGGCGCGACAGTGGCATGCCGTCGCGCTTGGATAGCACGTCTACCGTGTCCTGAGCCATGCGTCGGAAGGTCGTTAGCTTGCCGCCGACGATGATGACCATGCCGTTCGGCTCTTGCAGCACGACATGCGAGCGTGAGAGGTTGGCTGATGGCTTCGCACGCGAGCGCACCAGTGGTCGGTAGCCCGCATAGACGCTAATGAGGTCTTCGCGCGTGAGATTCACACTCAGGAAGCGGTTGACATGGCGGATGAGGTAGTCGATGTCCTCGGGCGTGGCCTCTGGTTCGTCCAGGTCGCCTGAGCCGGTGTCGGTCGTGCCGATGACGGCGCGATCTTCCCAGGGGACGATGAAGAGAATGCGACCATCGTCCGTTTCGGGCAGCACAACGGCTGCTTCGCCGATGCCAACCTTCTCCGCTGAAACTACCAGATGCACGCCTTTACTTGGCGCGACCGCGACGTCAGATTCATCGCCGGAGAGCGCCGCGATGCGCTCGGCAAAGACGCCACCCGCATTGACGATGTGACGCGCGGAGATAGTAAACTCGTGTCCCGTCAGGACATCGCGCACATGCGCGCCGCTGAGAAGTTTGCCGTCGCTCTTCTCGTAGCCGGTGACCTCAGTGTAATTGGTGATGACAGCGCCAAATTGCGTGGCCGTGCGTAGCGCCGCGACTACCAGCCGGGTGTCGTTGGTCTGGCCATCGTAGTAGATGAAGGCTTCTTTGAGCCCTTCACCGCGCAGTTTTGGCGCGAGCGTCAGCGCCTGTTCGATGGGGATGCGCTTGTGTCTGGGGAAGCCGCCGCCAGCCGCCAGCACATCGTAGAGCGTGAGCCCCGTTTCCAGCATCAGGCCCAGGCCGACGCCTCCGGGAGGTGAGAACGGCACACCAAGCGGCTTCTTTGCGTTCTCATAGAGTGGCAAGACAAAGGGGATGGGTTGCGCGAGATAGGGCGCATTGCGAACGAGCGCGCCGCGTTCGACGAGCGCCTCATGGACGAGCGCGAAGTCGAACTGAGGGAGGTAGCGGATGCCTCCATGCAAGAGCTTGGTGGATTTGCTGCTGGTGGAACCGCCGAAATCGCCTTTTTCCACCAACGCGACGCTATAGCCACGGGCAGCGGCGTCGAGCGCGACCCCTAGCCCGGTGATCCCGCCGCCAATGACCAGCACATCGAATGATTCTGTCGCCATGCGGTCAAGAAACGTGGACCGTGTTGCGGCGTTGAGTGGTGGCATGTGTGTCCCTCCTACTGCTGCGCGTCTCTTCTGCGGGTTGGCGGCGCTCCACCTTGCGCCAGAGTCTCCGCCCGCTCGCGCCACCTGACGTGGTAGGTGGCTGAGATGACACGGGCGCTATCATCCAGAACCCTGATGATAGCGCCCGTATCGCTGATGAAAAGGATGTTCATCTCAACGACGCGAGCGCCGTTCTGCTGACTAGCTACGCCTTGATGTTGGTGGCGCGGGCTTCCAGCACTGGCCCTAGCGTGTACATGAATACAAGCGACGCGAGTGCGGCGCCAATAAGTGGGGCGACGATTGGCACCCAGAAGTAGTTGCTGAAATTAGTTCCGTTGCCAGGGAAGGCGACATCACCCCAGCCAGCGAACCATGCGAGCAGGCGCGGGCCGAAGTCACGAGCGGGGTTGATGGCGTAACCAGAATCCACGCCGAACGACATGCCAATGGCGACGACCAGCAGGCCGATGATCAGTGGCGCGAGGTTCGAGAGCGGTGGCGCGCTGCGCGCGTCGGTGATCGCCAGAATCAGGAACATAAGCAGGAAGGTGCCGAGCACTTCGTCAAAGAAGGCGCTCGTGATCGGAACCACCTGGCCGTTGAGGGCGGTGTGTGGGCCTGTAAAGAAGATGTTGGTCGCGGCTGTGTGCACGCCATTGAATCCTGTCGAATACTCGAAGAACAGGATCAACGCGGCGATGAACGCGCCAAGCACCTGCGCCACCATATACGGAAGCACCTTAGCCCAGGCGAACGACCTGTTGACTGCGAGTCCGAGTGTCACAGCTGGATTGAGGTGCGCTCCACTGACGGAGCCGGCGACGAACACGCCGAGCATGACCGCGAAGCCCCAACCCCAGTTGATCAGAAGCCAGGATGCCGAGTTCGCTGACCCTTCTTTCGCGCCAAAGCCCTGGAACAGCAGTACCGTGGCGACGACACCGTCGCCAAACAGGATCAGTACGAGTGTGCCAAAGAATTCGGCGATGAGCTCACCACCGAGCCCCCTGCGATTTGTTAAATCGGATGCCATGCGCTCTGCCCTCCCGAACAATGAGTGATGTTTCCGGCAGCGTCGCCTAGGCACAGGAATCGCCCCTGTGCTTACGGAAATCAGACGAACGACACTGACAAAAAGAAGCGTACGGCTGCGTGCTCCGGCGAACTAATACGATGAGTCAACGTGCCTGAACCCGTCGCGCCGCTGCTTCACCATCTTGTGGCTGGCTGGAAGACGCTTCCTCCAGCCAGGCCAAGTTCGCGCGCCGGACCACCTCGTGCCAGGTCGGTGACCCGGCGCGCCTACACAACTTCGGACTATTCGTCCTTCGCCCAATCACGTGAGCGCTCGACGGCTCGCTTCCAACCGGCGTACAGTTTCTCGCGCTTGGCTTGCTCCATATTCGGAGTGAAAGTGCGATCCACTGCCCAGTTGTTGGTTACATCTTCCAGTCCGTTCCAGAAGTTGACTGCCAGGCCTGCGAGATATGCAGCGCCGAGCGCGGTGGTTTCCGCGACGACTGGCCGATTCACACGCACGCCGAGGATGTCAGACTGGAACTGCATGAGCCAGTTGTTGGCGACCATGCCGCCGTCCACGCGCAAGTCTTTCAGCGCGATACCCGAGTCAGCCTCCATCGCCGTCAGCACGTCGCGTGTCTGATAGGCAGAGGCTTCGAGGGCAGCGCGAGCGATCTCGGCTCGGCCCGTGCCACGTGTCATGCCAACCAATGTGCCACGCGCATACTGGTCCCAATATGGCGCGCCCAGGCCGACAAACGCGGGAACGAGATAGACGCCGCCCGTGCTTTCGATGCCAGAGACAAGCGTCTCGGTCTCAGCGGCGGTGTTGATGATCTGCAGCGAGTCGCGCAGCCACTGGACCGCGGCGCCGGTGATGAAGATGGCGCCTTCCAGGCAGTAGGTGACTTTTCCGCCGACGCCCCATCCGATGGTGGTCAGCAGGCCACTCTTGGAGACTTCGGCCTTTGAGCCGGTATTGAGCAGCATGAAACTGCCTGTGCCGTAGGTGTTCTTCGCCATGCCTGGCTCGAAACACGCCTGGCCAAAGGTCGCCGCTTGCTGGTCGCCCGCGTCTCCGGCAATCGGAATCTCACCGCCGAAGAGGCTTGCCTCGGTCTTGCCGTAGACCTCGCTGCTCTGCATCGGCTTCGGCATCATCGCGCGCGGGATGTCGAACTTCGCGAGCATCTCATCATCCCAATCGAGATTGTGGATGTTGAAGAGCAAGGTGCGCGACGCATTGGAGTAGTCGGTGGTGTGTGCCTTGCCACCTGTCAGGCGCCAGATGAGGTAGGTGTCGATGTTGCCGAAGAGCAGTTCTCCGGCCTTGGCGCGCTCGCGTGCGCCGGACACGTTGTCCAGAATCCACTTGAGCTTCGTGCCGGAGAAGTAGGCGTCAATGACGAGGCCGGTCTTCTCGCGGATCTTCTGCTCCCAGCCTTCCGCCTTCAATTGGTCGCAGTAGCCAGCGGTGCGGCGGTCCTGCCAGACGATGGCGTTCATGACGGGCGCGCCAGTGGATTTGTCCCACACGACGACGGTCTCGCGCTGGTTGGTGATGCCAATCGCCACGATGTCGGCGGCTGTGACACTCTTTTCACGCATCACTGTTTGAGCGGTGGCAATCTGTGATGCCCAAATCTCTTCGGGGTTGTGCTCGACCCAGGCTGGTTGCGGATAGATCTGTGGGAACTCGCGATTGGCGCTGGCAACGGCGCGCCCTTCGTGGTTGAACAGGATCGAACGTGAACTCGTCGTTCCCTGATCCAGCGCCAACACGTACTTTTCAGCCATGCCGTCAACCTCCTCTGGTTGAGGCGCTTGCGCGCCTTGTAGCCGCGGCGTCTACCGTTGGCCCCGCGGCGTGTCTGGCCATGCCGATCCCTCGGGCAGTGTTGCTCGCGCGTGAAGAAGTAGCCTGGTGAGAGCTAGATTCCCCAGCGCAGGGCAGGAGTCAATACAGGCGCATCCCACAGACGGGTGAGTTCGTCATCGAGGCGCAGCAACGTCACGGAGCAACCAGCCATCTCAAGTGAAGTGATGTAGTTGCCGATCAGGTGGCGGCCAATCGTGACGCCATGCCCCTTCAGGATGCGATTGACTTCGTTGAACATGACATAGAGTTCGATCAGTGGGGTTCCACCCATGCCGTTCATAAACGCCAGCACCGTATCGCCGGATTTGAACGGCAGGTCGCTGAGGATTGGGTTTACCAGGAGTTCCGCGATCTCGGACGCTGTTCCGAGTTTCATGCGTGTGCGTCCTGGCTCACCATGAATGCCGATACCGATTTCCATCTCGTCGGCGCCCAGGTCAAAGGTGGGCTTGCCGGCAGCGGGCGTAATGCAGGAGGTGAGCGCCATTCCCATGCTTCGGCCGTTTGCGTTGACCTTGCGGCAGAGGTCAGCTACCCGCTTGAGGTCCTGCTTCTCTTCGGCGGCTGCGCCACAAATCTTCTCGGCTAGCACCGTCGTGCCGACACCGCGCCGCCCAGCAGTGTAGAGGCTGTCCTGCACGGCGACATCGTCATCGATAACGACGCTCTCAACCTGGATGTTGTCTGCCTGCGCCAACTCCGCCGCCATTTCGAAGTTCATGATATCGCCAGTGTAATTCTTGACGATATGCAGCACACCCGCGCCTCCACTGACCGCTTTGGTCGCAGCGAGCATCTGGTCAGGTACCGGGGAGGTAAAGACCGCGCCCGGGCAGGCGGCGTCGAGCATACCTCGCCCTACGAATCCACCGTGCATGGGCTCGTGTCCGCTGCCACCGCCAGAAACCACACCTACCTTGCCGCTGATGGGCGCATCTTTACGGACGACAATCTGCTGTTCGATGTCTACACGGATCAGGTCAGAGTGTGCCGCTGCCATGCCCGCCAACGCTTCCTTCACTACGTCATCGGGCTTGTTGATCAGCTTCTTCATCGCGGTCGGGGTAGAGGTACTCATGCGCAGCCTCCCGAGTTCGTCTGTTCCGCTGAACGGCGCTCACTTTGCGTCGCTCGACTCAACACAACAGTCTTCGTGCTCTCGGATGATCTTCGCGCAGGGCAGGTCGGAGAGGCCTGCCGCGTGAGATGTACGTCCGCGCATCACGATCAGTATGAGGTGCGGACGACTGAGTTGGGAAATCTCATCCATGCGTCTGTACCATCATACGTCATAAATTTTCATTTGTCGCGTCAAATACCTCGCATTGATATAGAATTTACCCAGCCTCATAAGTTTAGACAGCCAAACGTGAATCTGAGATACTGCTACGAACTCCAGAGATTGAGCCAGTCGAGCGCCTATCACTCTTGACCTCCCAACCAGAGAGGGTGTATCGTCGTAGTGAAATGTGAGATGAATCTCATGTTTCTATTCGTGACAAAATTGAGTAGCGTTCGTGACATGTTCGATCGCCTGGCCCGCCCGCAACGATGCGCTTTGCGCGCCAGTGTCGAGAAGATCAGCATCGCGTGCACGCAAACGTTAGGAACGGAGCAGCACTTGAGTCAGCATAAAACCCCGGCGCAGGTTCACCTCGCCGGAGAGCCGATACCGCATCCACCGATCAAGCCCGTCGTAGGCAATCTGTTTGACCTGGATACTGACAAGCCTGTCCAGAGCCTTATGGAACTGGCTCGGCAGTGGGGGCCGATCTTTGAGATGTCCCTGCCGGGGCGCAAGCAGATTCTTGTCAGCAGCGCCGAACTGGTTAATGAACTGTCCGATGAGCGGCGGTTTGACAAGCTTGTGTGGGCGCCCCTCCGCAATGTGCGCTCGTTCGCTGGCGACGGTCTCTTTACCGCATGGACATCGGAGCCGAACTGGAAGAAGGCGCACAACATTCTGCTGCCGAATTTCAGTATGCAGGCGATGCGCGGCTACATGCCAATGATGGTGGACCTCGCACAACAACTGATACAGAAGTGGGAGCGACTCAACCCCGACGATACGATCGATGTTCCGGCGGATATGACGCGTCTGACGCTCGATACGATCGGACTCTGCGGCTTCAACTACCGGTTCAACTCGTTCTATCGTGAGGAGCCGCATCCCTTCATTATCGCGATGGTGCGCGCATTGGGTGAGTCACTCGATCAACTCCAGCGGTTGCCTGTGCAGAATCGTCTGATGGTGCGCACGCGCCGCCAGTTCGAAGAAGACATCACTGAGATGAACGAGCTGGTCGATACCATCATCACGGAGCGCAAGGCTATGGGCGCTCAGGGTGAGAAGAATGACCTGCTCGGCCACATGCTGTCGGGTGTAGATAAGCAGAGCGGCGACAAGCTCGACGACCTCAACATCCGGCACCAGATCATCACGTTCCTCATCGCCGGGCATGAGACGACGAGCGGCCTTCTCTCGTTCGCGCTGTACTACCTGCTCAAGAATCCCGAAGCGCTCCAGCGCGCGTACGATGAGGTCGACCGCGTGCTCGGCGCTGACCTGAACACGGCTCCGACCTTCCAGCAGGTGGCGCGCCTGACCTATGTGGAGCAGCTTCTGAAGGAAACGTTGCGATTGTGGCCGACGGCGCCTGCCTTCGCGCTCTACCCTTATGAGCCGACGATGCTTGCCGGCAAGTATGCTCTCGATCGTAACAGCGTGCTCTCGGTGCTGATCCCCAGCCTGCATCGCGACCCAGCCGTGTGGGAGAATCCCGAGGAGTTCAATCCCGACCGCTTCACACGCGAGAACGAGACCAAGCTGCCGCCGAATGCCTACAAGCCGTTTGGCAATGGTCAGCGCGCCTGCATCGGGCGACAGTTTGCTATGCAGGAAGCCACGCTCGTGCTGGGCATGATTCTGCAGCGGTTCGAATTGGTCGACTTCAGCAATTATCAGTTGAAGGTCAAAGAGACGCTGACCCTCAAGCCGGAAGATTTCACCATGCGCGTGCGTCCGCGAGTGCACCGCGCGGCAGTGGTCGCGAGCACAGCCGTGGCTGAGCCCGAGCCTCGTGCCGTGGAGGCTCCGGTGGAGGCGCCACAGCACGGCACACCACTGCTCGTGTTGTACGGGTCGAATCTGGGCTCCGCGGAGAGTGTCGCCAACCAGATAGCAGAGGATGGGGTGGCGCACGGATTCTCCGTGACGACGGCTCCGCTGGATGAATATGTGGACCGGCTGCCGACACGCGGCGCGGTGATGATCGTGTCAGCCTCGTACAATGGCCTTCCGCCGGATAATGCGGTCAAGTTCGCGCGGTGGGTGAGCGACCCAGCGCTCGATGCTGGCGCGCTGCGCGGCGTTCGATACGCTGTGTTTGGCGTGGGCGATCACGACTGGGCGGCGACGTATCAGGCCGTGCCGACACTGCTCGATGAGCAGATGCGCGCACACGGCGCAACGCCGATCTACATGCGCGGTGAAGGCGATGCGCACGATGACTTTGACGGCCAGTTCAGCGAGTGGTATGGCAGCTTCTGGCCCGCCGTCTCTGGCGCGCTGGGCGTGGCGATGGGCAGTCAGGCGAGCGCTGTGCGTGGTCATCGCTACGAGGTCGAGGTCGTCGTCGGGCAGGCCAGCAGTCCCTACGCGGCGGAATATGGCGCGCGTCCGATGCGGCTGCGCGGGAGCCATGAGTTGCAGCGTGGCATAGAAGGCCAGGCGCCTGAGCGGTCCACGCTGCACGTTGAAGTTGCGTTGCCCGCTGGAGTGACGTATCGGGCGGGCGATCACCTAGGTGTGCTTCCGCGCAATGCTGCGGCGCTGGTGGCTCGTGGACTGGCGCGCTTCGGATTCTCCCCCGACGCGCATGTCGTCATCCGCTCGAATTCGCCGTCCCGGACGACCCTGCCGATGGGCCAGCCAGTCAGCGTCGCTGAGGTGCTGACGGGCTATGTGGAACTCCAGGAGCCAGCGTCACGTGCGCAGGTGCAGACGTTGGTGGCGTATACCGATGTCGAGGCTGATCAGCAGGCGCTGCAGTCGCTGGCGGGCGTTGATGCGGAGAGCGTGGCGCGCTATCGTGAGCGGATTCTCGCTCGGCGTGTCAGCGTGCTCGATCTACTGCAGCAGTATCCGTCGGTGACGCTGCCATTCAATATTTTCCTGGAGATGCTACAGCCGCTGCGCCCCCGCTACTATTCCATCTCATCCTCACCAGCCGTAGACCCGACGACGGCGAGCCTGACAGTGGCTGTAGTTCGGGAGCCTGCCCGCTCTGGGACAGGGACGTACAAAGGCGTGGCATCCACCTATCTGGCGGAACTCGCGCCAGAGGCGCAACTGGAAGCCTTCGTCCACGAGCCGAACGTGGCCTTCCGTCTGCCAGCAGACCCTACTACGCCGCTCATCATGGTGGGCGCGGGCACGGGAATCGCGCCGTATCGCGGCTTCCTGCAAGAGCGTGCGGCGTTGAAGGCGAGCGGTGTGGCAGTTGGGCCGGCCTTGCTGTTCTTCGGGTGCCGCAATCCTGACCGTGATTTCCTCTACGACAGCGAGTTGCACGCGTGGGAAGCGGAAGGTTTGGTCAAGGTGTATCCTGGCTTCTCGCGTGTGGAGGGGCAGCCACGCCAGTATGTGCAGGATGTCATCGCGGCGCGCGAAACAGACGTGTGGGCGCTGATCGAGCAAGGCGCTGCGATCTACGTCTGTGGTGATGCGAGCACGATGGCGCCGGCCGTCCGCAAGGCGATTGGCGCGATTGGCGCGGCGCACGCGGACGGCGGGACGTTGGATGGTGAGGCGTGGGTCGCGCAACTCACAGCGCAGGGGCGCTATCTGGCTGACGTCTGGCCGAGCGCCTGAGTTAGCGGCCCACCGCGGCCTCGCCGCGCAACGTCATGCAGGTGCTTGTGGCGCGCGCGACGAGGCTGCCAGTTTCATCATAGATGTCGCACTCGGCGAGACCAATGGTCTTGCCTGCCTTCACGACCCAGCCTTCGGCGCGCAATTGTGAGCGCCAGACAGGCTTGAGATAGTTGATCTTCATCTCAACGGTCGTGAAGGTTTCGCCGTCCTGCAGGGTCGTGAGGTAGGCGGCATTCATGGCGGCATCGGCAATGTCGCAGAGGATGCCGCCATGCAGCGTACCCATGGGGTTCACGTGGCGCGGCGTTGGCGTGAACAGCACGACGGCGCGGCCATCCCCCTGCGCGATCATCTTGAATCCGACAACTTCCTCCACCGGAGCGAACGAAATCGTCTGCATGTTGTGCCCATTCGTCTCAGATGGCTCCGCCATGTGACTCCCCTTATGGTATCCACCGCATGCGTCGGCGCATGTCTCCCAAAGTATAACGCGTCTCGTGTTCCTGCGTAGGTTACATCCATTCTCGGCGCTTGAAGTACCAGGCCTGTGCGACAGAAATGACTACCATCGACAGGATGACCAGCCAGAAATTCCAGCCTGCGTCGTGCTCGACCTGTGGCATGTGGCCGAAATTCATCCCGAAGATGCCTGTAATGAAGGTAATCGGCATGAAGATGGTCGCGATGATGGTCAACTGCTTCATCACGACATTCAAGCGATTCGATACGGTCGTCAGATAGACATCCAGCAGACCGCTGAGCAGGTCACGGAACGAGTCGAGCATCTCGAATACCCGCAACGTGTGGTCGCGCACGTCAGCGAAGTATGGTTCGATGTCGTTTGGAATCAGGTCGCCTGTGCGCGTGATGAGGGAATTCGTGAGCTCCACCTGCGGGCTGACAACACGCCGCAAGGTCGCGATTGCGCGTTTCATGCGGAAGAGGCGTACCTGCACCGTGTTCGATGTGTCGTTGACGGTGGCGTCTTCAAGTTGGTCGATCAGATCGTCAAGTGTGTCGACCACGGGAAAATACGAATCTACCTGTGTGTCGAGAATGGAGTGCAACAGCCGGGCGACGCCGCGCCCCATGACATTTTCTTTGCCGGTGTCTTTATGCGCCAGGGTCCAGAGGCCATCTAGCCAGGGGATCGATTCACGGTGCGAGGTGATGAGGAAGCCTTGCCCGAAGATGATGTCCAGTTTCGTGACGACGGCGTCTTCTTGCTGCTCGTCGAACCCGATGCCGTGGACGACGATTGCGTAGATGTCGCGGCTCTCGATGAGGCGCGCGCGGGCGACTTCATCGATCAACGCCTCACCGATGGCGTGCGGAAGATTGAACATCGCATTCAGGCGCGGCAACGCGCTCGCTGGATTGCCCTGAACATCCGCCCAGACGACCCCGGCGCCCTGCGTCATGGCGGCGTTGATCTGATCTTGCTGCGGATCGTCGTTCGCCTTGCCGTCATCGCAGCAGGCGATGCGAATGCGGGCGTCGCCGCCGCTAGGTGTCGCATGCAATGGGTGGTGACGCTTCTTCCGCCTCGCATGCCGCGACGTGTCGTTCCCTGGCTGGACGTGCGTTTCTACGCTCACCCTCGTTGGCTCCTTTCGTGTTTTGCTCCCTCGCGCTGTCGTCCTGCCCACAGCCTCAGCCATGCTACACTGCCTGCCAAGCGCCGCACAACCCTATAGTTCGTCTGGCCCCTCTTCGATGCCTACGTTTTGACCGGTAGGCAGGCGCTCGAGCACTTGCGCCTCGATCTTCGCCAACCGGACGCATGCACGCTGGTGAGTGATATAGCGGGAGGTGGCTGCCCACATCGTGGAGTTGACGATGGCGAGCGCGCAGCCAGCCACAAGCGACACTGCGACGATGTGTTCTGTTTGGGTCATGGACTTCCAACTACGCCAGAGATATCCCATATTCTCCCGTTTCCTTCTCGGCGATGTCCATGCGCGCGCCGCATACACTTGCGCTTAGCGCTCTCTGTCAGTCACTATACCTGCGAGGGAGGCGGCGACATGCGGTGTCATGGCGCGCTGTTCCCGCCAGTACGGAACCGAAAGAGAGGACGCCCGTGACTACGGCCTCGTCACCTTCTGAGATTCACACCTACCTCATGGATATGGATGGCGTGCTGGTGCGTGGCGCACAGCCGATCCCTGGCGCTGACAAGTTCATTAGCCGACTGCGCTCCGCCAACAAGCCGTTCCTCATCTTGACGAATAATTCGTTGTACACGCCACGCGACCTGCAGGCGCGATTGGCGCTGAGCGGGCTGCATGTCAGCGCCGACGAACTCTTCACCTCAGCGCTGGCGACAGCGCAGTTCCTGCATACACAGTCGCCTGGCGGTTCCGCGTATGTCATCGGCGAGGCGGGACTAACCACCGCGCTGCACGATGTTGGGTATATCCTGACGGACACCAACCCCGATTACGTTGTGCTGGGAGAGACGCTTTCGTATAGCTTCGTGCGGCTGACGCAGGCGATTCGGCTCATCATGGGAGGCGCCCGGTTCATCGCTACGAATCCGGACGTCATCGGGCCGAGTGATGGTGGTATGGTCCCCGCGACGGGCGCAGTAGCCGCGCTGATCTACGAGGCGACGGGAATCAAGCCGTATTTCGTTGGCAAGCCGAATCCGCTGATGATGCGGTCAGCCCTGCGCAAACTCGGCGGCCACTCCGAGACGTCGATGATGATCGGCGACCGGATGGATACGGATGTCGTCGCTGGCACCGAAGCAGGTATGTCAACGACATTGGTGCTGACGGGTGTGTCCACGCGCGAAACGGTGAACCGCTTCCCCTATCGACCCACCTGGATCGCTGAGTCGGTCGCGGACATCGACGTCTAGGCGTATAGCACGCTGGGCCCGCCGTTAGGCGAGGTTTGCGCCGCAGGTGGTGCAGAAGCGCGCGCCAGGGTTGCTTTGGCTGCCGCACTTGTAGCATTTGCGGCCGACAACACCGCGCAGCATATTGGCTCCGCAACTGGTGCAGAAGCGGTTCATCTGCCGATTGGGCGCGTGACACTCGGGGCAGTTGACGAGCGCGCCCGGTGGGGTCGCCGTCTGCGGCATCGCAGTGATGTGCGCTGATACTGGCTGCCCCGATCGTGGGGCGCCGAATGCCTGGCCGCAGGTCGAGCAGAACCGCTGGCTCGCGTGATTTGGGCTGTGGCAGTTCGGGCAAATGATCGCCTGCGCGCCTGTCTGGCGAATCTTCTCCGCAGGGGAGAGGTCAGGCGTACCCCTTCGGTCCATCGGCGCCGCGGGTGGCAAGGGCGCTTGAGCCGCCGCCGCTTGCTCCAGGGTGATCGCCATATCCATCGCCTGCTGGAAGCGGTCGGCTGGGTCTTTCTCCAGCGCCTTTAGCACGACAGCCTGCACGGCTGGCGAGATGCGCGGATTCCACTTCGTCGGCGGGAGCGGGAGTTCGTAGATGTGCGAGTGCGCTAGCGCCGTGTAGTTGTCAGCTTCGAAGGGTGTATGGCCGGTGAGCATCTCATACAGCATCACGCCAAGCGCGTAAATGTCCGCGCGGGCATCCACCTGGACGCCTCTGCATTGCTCGGGTGACATGTACTCGGGGGTGCCGACGCCTGCGCCACTGCGGGTCATCACTGCGCTAGTGGCCATCACTTTCGCGATGCCGAAATCGCTCAGCACGGCCCGGCGTGAATCATCCATCAGTACGTTGACTGGCTTTACGTCGCGATGCACGATGCCGCGCTCGTGGGCATACGTCAGCGCGCCCGCGACCTCACGGATGATGCGTGTGACCTCGCGCAGGCTGATGGATTGCGTCATGTAGTCGCGCAGATTGCCACCGGAGACATACTCCATGACGATGTAGAGCAGGCCGTGCTCCTCGCCCGCGTCATGGACGACGACGATGTTGGGATGCGAGAGACGCGCGAGCGAGCGGGCTTCCAACTTGAAGCGGTCTATGAAGTTCTGGTCGGAGGCGTAATATGGCGGTAGCACTTTGATGGCGACGTCGCGCTCGAGGTGGGTTTGATGCGCGCGGTATACTCGCGCCATGCCGCCCTGGCCGAGTAGATCTGTAATGACGCAGCCGCCCATTGTTTTCCCGACGAGATCGTCGTGGGCGCGCCAGCTAACCTCTTGATCAGCCACACATGCCTCTCTGCGCTGAATAGGACGAGGCTCCCCGCCTTCACCGGAGGAGAGGGAGCCCAGTTGCGCCGCCGTTCGTTCGGCCTAGCGCTGCGTGAACACCAGCACCGACTGACCTACTTGTACCTCGTCACCCTCTTGCAACAGGTGCTCGCTGACGCGCTGACCGTTCACATAGGTGCCATTTGCGCTGTTCTCATCGCGCAGAATGAATCGGCCAGAAGGATCATGCGAGACGGTCGTATGCAGGCGCGAGACAGCCAGATCTTCGAGGAAGACGTCGCTCTCGCGGTGGCGGCCAATCGTCAGCCGATCTTTACGCAGGTCGAATTCACGGCCAGCGCCGTCCGGCTTGCGCTCGACCAGGCGAGGCATTCCGGCAGGCTGTGCGCCCCACGCGGGCTGAGCGGCAGGCTGCGCGCCCCATGCCGGCTGGCTTGGCGCTGCAGGCTGACTCGGCATCGGGTTCTGCGCGCCCCATGCCGGCTGACTCGGCGCCGCCTGTTGTGGCGCGCCCCATGCCGGCTGACTCGGCATCGGGTTCTGCGCGCTCCACGCGGGCTGGCTTGGCGCTGCAGGCGGCGGCGCTCCCCACTGGTTGGCTTGCTGTTGCGGCGCAGCGGCAGGAGCATCCCACGGGCTCGGTTGCGCTGGCTGCGGCGCGCCCCATTGATTGGCCTGCTGTGGCGCAGCGGCAGGCGCGTCCCACGGATTCGTTCCACCAGCGGGCGCGTCCCATGGATTCATGCCAGCGGCAGGGCGACCCTGCGAGGGCGGCGCGCCCCAGTCATTGGCGCTCGGGGCGCTCATTGGATTCTCAGCGGGCGGCATCTGATCGTTCCAGCGGCCAGCGGGAGCAGGTGGCGCGCCCCACTGACCTGGGCCGCCATTGCCAGCGGGCGGCTGATCTGCGAACGGGGAGCCCCAGCCGGGCGCCTGCTGCTGTGCGCCGGGGTGCATCTGGCCGAAGTTCTGGTCCCTTGCGTCGAAGTTATCGTTGGCCTGCGGCGCGGCCCACGGAGCCTGCTGCGCTGACTGGCGAGACGGGGATTGTGGCTGTCCGAGTGGGCCTTGCTCGGCGTCGTAATCGAGGCCACTCGATTTCTGGCGCGACGAGCCGCCACCGCGCAGCACCATCACAAACACGAGCAGGATGGCGAGCACGACTACGACGCCCGCCGCTGCGACCAATACTCCACGGCTTAGGGCCGCAGCAGCCACTGTCAGCGGCGCCAGAGCGCCAAATTCGAGAACCATAGGACAGAACACCTCCGTTGAGCCGCTCCAGTTATCGCCCTCGGGCCTCGAAGCGGAGATCTATATTGCCGAGACGAAGTGTATCACCATCATGCAATTCTACATCCTCATGCGGTACCAGCGGGCGCCCATTGACGCGGGTTCGGTTGAATGCATTGAGGTCTTCGATGTAGCAGTGGCCGTCTCGGCGCATGAAATGCGCGTGACGGCGTGATACCGTTTGTGATGGGTCGAGAGAAATCAGGTCTACATCAGGATAGACGTTACGCTGCGGGTCGCTGCGCCCAATGACCATATCCGCAGCCGTCAGTAGAAAGACTTGCCCGCCGGCTGTTTCGACGAGCGCCGCGACTCCACGCGCGCCCGTTTGACTGACTGGTTGCGCGACTGGAGCGGCGTCTGCCTCTGGCGCCTGCGCCACAGCCGCTGCTCCGGTTGCAGCGCCGCCGAGTAGAGCGTCCACCGCGGTCGTGAACTCTTTGATCGACTGGAAGCGCTCATCCGGCGTCTTCGCCAGCGCTTTCTGGAAGAACGCATCATAGGCAGGCGGGAGATCCGGGCGCAGTTCCCGGACGGACGGAATCGGCGACTTCAGGTGCTTCATCACTACGTCCCAGGCGTGCTCGCCATCGTAGGGGACGCGCCCCGCCAGGAGTTCGAAAAAGACGCAGCCGAGCGAATAGAGGTCGGCGCGTGAATCCACACTGCGGCTATGCTCTACCTGCTCGGGTGAGACATAGAACGGTGTGCCGACGAAATATCCCGTCGCGGTGATGTCTTCGGATTCGGGGGTGCGCGCCAGGCCGAAGTCTGTCAGCTTAACGGTGTTGTCCACGGTGAGCAGCAGGTTCTGCGGCTTGATGTCGCGGTGAGTGACGCCACGCGCCGCTGCCGAGGCTACTCCTGCCGCCGATTGCTCGATGACGTCGATCGCGCGGCGCGGCTGGAATGGGCCTCCGGTCAGCACAGCATGCTTGAGAGTATGGCCATCCACGTAGTCCATCACGATGAACAACACGCCTTTGTCCTCGCCGAAGTCGACGGGGGCGACGACGTGGGGGCCAGAGATGCGGGAGAGAAGCTCGAACTCTCGCTTGAAACGCTCGGAGAGTTCTTTGTCTGCGGCGGCCTCGCGGCTGAGCACCTTCACTGCGTAAATGCGATTGGTTTCGAGGTCGCGGCCGATGTAAACGGTCGCCATACTGCCACGTCCGCGCTCATCGATCAGCTTGTAGCGATTCTTCAGGACTCGTCCGATCATGGTATTTCCCCGTGGATGAGTGCGCGCGTGGCGCTGGGATCGAGCGGTCATTTCATGGCCGTGAGCGCGGGCTGAGACGGCTGGGCTAGGATACGCAAACGACAGCACGGCCAGTAAGTCGCAGGAAAAATTGGTCGCGCCCCATTATAACAAGTGGGCCGAAGCGCCGCAACGCTGGCGCCGATGGTACGCGAAAATCTGTGGCCTAGATCACATATCGAGTGCCGGGCTCCTGACGCTCTGCTTTCTCAGCCGTGTGTAACAGGCTGTTCCCCAGTACATCACAGGATCAGCACAAGCTCGAAAAATCCACGCACGACGCGCGTTTCGGGGTTAAAGTTATCTCAGAGGGTGAACGCGAAAGATTTGGAAGGAGCTGAGAATATGTCGGACTTTGTCCCAGGGGGTGGCCCACCCACCGGCAGCTATGCTCGCGAAGGTCCGCTGCGCGAGGGCGCAGTGCGTGAATCTCAGCGCACAGGCCCACCGCTGGATGTCCCCTATCGTCCTGGTCAGGGCTACTCTGGCCCGCCCCTACAGTATCCCCCACGCCGACGTAGCCCTGTTGGCTGGGTAGTAGGCATTGTCATTGCGCTGCTGGCGCTCATGCTAGCGTGCGGTGGAGTCGCGGCAATCGTTGCGGCAGTCGCGGCGAATAGTTCGCCAGTTTCCTCGACCGTCGACAAGTTGTTTGGCGTGAGTGGCGTGCCCACCCTCATCGTCCGAACAGCCGCCAGCAATGTGCACATTACTCCAGGAGGCGATGGACAGATCAAGATGCATGCGGTTAAGGAAGTCCGTGGATTCCCAGGTGTTCAGACGCAAGGTGAACTCGATGCGATCCACGTCAATACCTCGCAGTCGGGCGCTGTCGTAACGGTCGCCGTGACAGTTGACTCCGGCTTCTGGAATGCCTTTAGCAGCCGCCATGTAGAGGTGAATCTGACGACTCCCGCGCACTCGAACCTGCAGATTGAAAGCAACGCTGGCGCGTTTGATGCGACGGGCGTAACTGGAACCCTCACGGCACATGTCAACGCTGGGAGCATGAGGCTGAGCAACATGACGCTGGCGACTGGCTCGTTGCTCCAGGTCAATGCGGGTAGCCTCACCCTGAATGGCGCGTTACAGGCGGGCGCGTCGCTCAACGTGGAAGTCAACGCCGGGTCAGCGAATGTGACGCTGCCGCGCGCTACCAGCGCTCGTGTTGACGCGACTGCTTCGGCGGGTTCGATCAATGTTCAAGGCTGGGACCTCACCAGGAGCCAAAACGCGGCGACTACCACGATCAACGGCGATCTGAATCCGAATCCCACGGGCACGATCACTATTCATGTCAGTGCTGGCAGCGTCAATCTCCGAGCCAGTTAACCTGCTGTGCGGCGTAGGTGGTGACTGTGTAGTGCGATAGGCGTTCTCTGAAAGGGGAACGCCTATCGCGTGCATGTGGGCTGTCGAAGGCGACGTGAAGCATTTCATTTTGACGATCGTGGAGGGTTTGGCAACAGCTACCGAGTAGAGTACACTATTCTAAGCTATCATGAACTTTCAGCGCCAATGAAAGTGTAGCGGCAACATGAGCGAGCGAGCGCAGAAAATATCTACGCGTAAGCGCCGCCGCGCAGGAGTTGGGCCTGCATCCCATGACCGTGCGCCGCTGGATCAAGATGGGCGGATCCACGCGGTGTATGTCGGACGCGAAAACAGCATTCCGTATACCGAAATCGAGCGCCTGCACGGGCGGCGCGGCGTCAGTGGTGAAGGCGCGCAACGCCTCTTGGTCCTCTATGGACGTGTCAGTGGGTATGGCCAACAGGCCGATCTGGAGACGCAGCTCCAGCGATTGTAGACGTGGGCGGCGGATGAATGCGCTGGATATGAGACACTTACGCTGGCTGATATTGGGTCAGGGCTCAAGGTGACGCGTCGCCACTTGCAGCGCCTGCTCAAGCTGGTATGTGAGGAACAAGTCGGCGAGATTGTCATTACCTATGAAGATCGCTTGACGCGTTTTGGACAGCCGTATCTCGACACGCTGTTTGCCGCCTTTGGCGTCACGCTGACCATCTTGGAGCCAGGGGAAGAAAAGACCCCAGAAGCAGAACTGACGGAGGACTTGCTGGCGCTGATTATCTCCTTTTCGGGACGATTGTATGGCATGCGCTCGCACATGCAAAAGGAGTTGGCGCAATGCGCGCAAGCCGTGTTGGCCCCATCCTGAGCTACGATCTGCGCCTTCCCGAGGAGGCGCAGGCGGATGCATTGCGCCTCCTGGACGCCTCCCGCGCCGTCGTGGATGCCACGCTGACCCAGTTGTGGCCATCGCTGGACGTCTTCGCCACCGACCGCACTGGGAATGCCTGGAAACAGGTCGCGCAGCAGATGGGGAGTCCCGATCCGCATGGCGACCGACAATGGCGCTGTGAGAGCGAGACGGCGGGCCGCATCCTGCGCAGCCAGGCCACCCGCAAGCGCGCCTTCAGCCTCATTCAACCCATTTTGACCGACGGCTTCATCTGGCCCAAGACCGAGCGTAAGCCCGCTGGGAAGAACCGCCGCGCCATCAAGGAAGCGCTCACCGCGCTCAAACAGGTGCAAGTGGAGGCGCAGAGCGGGCAGGAAGAGGGCGATACGATCTTCGTCGCACTGCAAAATGTGGTCGAGCAAGCCTGCAACTTTTACCTGGCGAACGACCGCTTTCCAGCGACCTATGAAGAACTCCAGCCGATTCCTTTCCTCGAGGTGGGCTTGCTGACCTATGCGGGCGACGATGGCCCCGACAAAGGCCAGACATACCGCCTGCACGTGGACCACGCAGCAGGCGTCGCCTCTTTCCGTTTTCGCTGTCCGGACGCGCAGGGTGTCTGGGGCTGGCGCACAGGCGAGGTCTGCATCCCCTTACCCCAGCGGTTGCAGGAACGCTTCCAGGCTGGTGAGTGGCAGGCACCTACGTTGCGGGAAGAGCGCAGCGCCACCGGCGAACGCTACGCCGTACTCGACATTCCCGTCGCGGTGGAGCCGGCTCTCCTCGTCGCCTGGGAACGTGTAGAGCGGGTGGTCGGCGCAGATTGGGGCGTGCATACCCTGCTCACCGCCTCCGCGGTAGACGCGCACGGTCAGCAAGTCGGGCGCCCCTTCTTCCTCAATACCGGCGGCTTCGATGGGCGACAGGCGCGCACCCGGCGCCAGATTGACGAGTTGAAAGCCAAGAAGGCGCGCTACGAACAGGAACGGCAGGAACGGGAGGCGCTGCCCACAGAGGAGCCTCACCCTGCCCATCCCCACAACCCCCAGGAGTCGTTGGAGCCGTTGGATCACGCAAAACCCGCGTGGTATACGCAGCGCATCGCGGCGCTGGACCAGGAGATTGCTCGCTGCTGGCGCAAGTACAATCTGCGCAACCGCACGCCCGCGCATCTGGCCGCCAATGTCCTGCTGTTGCTCTGCCACCTGCATGGCGCGTCGCTGTTGGCGATGGAATCTTTGAAGACGCTGAAGACGACGGGACGCGGGAAGGGCGTGCGTGGCCGCTGGCGCAACTATCGCAACAACGCCACGATTCGCGGGGAAATCTGGCGCTTGCTGCGCTACAAATGTTGGCTGGCTGGTATCCGCTTTCACGCCGCGCGGCCCAAAGACACCAGCCACACCTGCCCCCGCTGTGGAGCCGCCGCCAACACCTATCACTCACCCCACGACGCGCAACGTGGCCGGGCGCCGGTGCGCTGGGGCCGCTGGCTCTGGTGTGCCGCCTGTGACGCCAATGGGGATCGCGATTACCTTGCGTCCCTGAACATCGCGCGATTAGGCGTCGCGTCCCTTCTCCAGCGTCAGCACACCGGGGTCGGCCGCGCCTTTGCGGTCCGTGATCCCCAAGTCAAGCCCGTGTCCTATACGGTCACGGGTTCGGTGCTACTGTTGCCACCGACAGGTCACAAGCCTGCCCGCGCCACGTCTCCCGAGTTGGGGCATGGCCGGAGAACACTCTCCTACCTTCCGGGCTGGGAAAAATCCGCATTCCTGCAATCGTCACTGCCACGCGCAGTTTTCCCCCGATTGTGTGGCTAGCGCGAATAATCCAGTCATGTCGAAGATAGTTGTAGATCTGAGCAACGGTATGATAGACTCTCTGGCTGACAGGAGAAGCCGCGCCCCCGGCGTCTCACTCTTGAACAGTTCGAACTTCCCAGCGTCGTGTCGCCGAATGTGTCATGCCTCCATGCAGTCGTACGTCGTGTGAGAGAGAAAGAGAGAACTGATGCGATGTCAAATCCCTCTTTACCTCCTCTCCCCGAACCCAACTGGCCGCTTGCTGAATTGGTGGAACTCGCCCGCGCGGCTGGCGCCCTGCTCGACGCCTCACGGGTGTGGATCGCGCTCCGTGACCGGCACGGCGACATCGTTCCTCAGATCGCGCTAAAAAGCGTCGGCGATCGATTCGAGCCGACCGACCCTGGCGCATTGCATGATTTCGTCGGCAGCGTCATACGCTCACTCACCGGACGCGGCGCGACCAGTACGCCCGTTGGCATCGCCGATCTGCACGCGCGCAGAGAAATTGTTGAGCAGGCGGGACCAGAGGCGCACCTCACGCGGTCGCTGGCGGCTGTCGCGCTGCTGAATGAGAGCGCGATTCTTGGCGCGCTCATCGTCACGTCCGCGCAGATAGAAGCGCTGACCGAGCGCCGCCGCCAGATATTGAGCTCCCTTGCCCATCAGGCGGTGACCACGATTCGCCTCACCTTCGCGGCGGAGAGCAACGCCGCGCAGGCGAACGAACTGAACGCGATTCTGGTCGCTTCGCAGGCGCTGACGAGCACGCTGAAGTCTGAGGAGGTCTTCAGTGGCATCATCCACAGCATTCAGGGGGTCATCACCTGCGATAGAGCGCTCATCTATCGCTATGATGAGCACGCGGGTGTGCTACGCATCATTACGAGCCTGGGGGAAGGTACTGAGGGACTAGCAGGCGCTCAGATCCCGCTGGACGATCCAGATTCGAAGGCGGCCTGGGTCGCTCGCAACGGTCGCTCGTTCTCCGGCATGATTGGCCCGAGCGACGACATTGGCGCGCAGACCAATAAACTTACCGATGGCAAGAATGTCTGGCTGTTGTGCATGCCATTGATGTCGAAGGGGCGCCTGCGTGGGGTGGCTTCGTTGGCCCGAGATACCGGCTTTACCCAGCGCGATCTGCGTGCGCTCGCGCGGCTGAGTCCAATCGCGGCGGCGGCGCTTGAAAACGTCGACCTCTACGGCGCGGAGCATGTGGCTCGCCAGCAGCAGGAAGCCATCTTCGAGTCGGCATCCGATGGTTTCGCGCTGGTGGACGACCAACTTCGACTCATTCAGGTGAATGCGGCGTTTGCGCGCTATGTCGCGGCGGATCCGGATGCGCTCCTGGGGCAGGTAGCGTGTTCCGTATTCGCGTCGTTGATGCCCGCCCAAACGGGGTCCACCTGTCTCCTCTGCACCGGCTCAGGCCACGAGCGCTGCCTGCTGCGGGAGTCCATCTCCAATGGCGTGAGTTTTGACCATGTCGAGTGCGCCTTCCCCATTCCAGTGATCACGGACCAAGCGCATGGCTCGGTGGGCCCGCGACCCGTTGGCCGTGAGATTGATTTCAGTCTGACTCCCGTGTCTGGGCCAGGGCAGCGCGCCCGCGTGTTGATGGTCGGACGCGACATCAGCGCCGCGCGCGAGGTGGATCGAGTCCGGGCGCAGTTCGTGAATATGACGACCCATGAGTTGGCTGGGCCACTGCATACCGTTGCGGGCCAACTCGATATGTTCCTCAGGGTGTATCAGCGCGCTATGACGCCGGAGCAATTGAGTGGACTCAAGGCTGCGCTCGCGGCGGCGAACAGCATGGAATTGGTGATAGAGGATCTCGATGTCCTGTCGAAGCGTGATGCGGGGCAATGGGTCATCGAGCAGCGCCCAGCGGATCTTGCTGGCGAAACGCAGGCTGCAATAGAGGAGATGCGTTTCGATGCGGACAAGAAGGGTGTTCGGCTGATTGCGTTACAGCAGCCGCCCAACCTGCCACTGGCCTGGATGGACAAGCGGCGCGCGCGTCAGGTGGCGCGAAACCTCATTACCAACGCGATCAAGTACACGCCCGCCGGTGGCAGCGTCACCGTGGGGCTTTCGGCTGACGCTCAGTGGGTGCGGCTGCATGTCAGTGACACGGGCATCGGCATTCCCCAAAGCGAGCAGGAATTGATCTGGCAGCGCTATCACCGCGCGTCTAAGCCAGAGGGCGCCGAGAATGCGCCCGGGCAGGGCCTCGGCCTGGCGATTGTCCGCATCATCGTGGATGCCCACAATGGCCTGCGCGAGGTGCAGAGTGAGGTAGGTCAGGGAACGACCTTCACCATCAGCTTTCCCCGCGCCGACCGGATGGCGCGACGCTAGCATTGGAGTGTGTCGCCCCTCGGCTAGGAGCACTGCGCGGTGTACGACGTACTGCCAGAGTTACTCGATACAATCCACAGTGACACGGGCGTGCCGGGGGTGCAGGTACCCATCGTTACAGAGATCGTACCGTTGCCGCTGCCGTCGGTTGAGCCCGTATTCTGAGGCGCGTACCATGGGGCCTTTACGAAGACATTGACCTGCGCGTCTGGATTACTTGTATGCACAGTCACCGAACCCGAAGGTGAACCAACCTTAAATGTATAGCCAGTCACCGTCACTGAGCAGTTCCCACAACCGCCGCCACCGCCGCCACCATTGCCGCCTGAGCCTGGCGGCGTCGTGGGTAGAGGCGTCGGCGTTGGGGGCGCGGTCGGTGAGGGCTGCGGTGTGAGCGACGGTGGAATGAGTTGAGCCTGCGGAACCTGAGCGGAGGTAACTTGCCCCGGGGTCTGCGTCGGGAAGGTGAGGGTGTTGTCGACGCTACCCGCCTTTGCTGTGCCATTTGGCAAGACGTCAGCGCTTGACGACATGGTGCTCGTCCCAGAAACACTCGCGGCGAGTGAACTGGAGACAGTGAAGGCGAAGCCGAGGCACGCGCAGAGCATGACGACGATAGCGATTCCCAGTCCGCCGCTCACGGTTGCCCGGAACTGTGGATTCGTTTCCCATTTGTGCTGAAAGTTCTGCACCATATGGTCGAGGGCGCTCAGTCGTCTCATCGCTACGGTACTCTCTTCCCTACGAATGCGCGGGGCCGTCCCCCCCCATACTCGAATGTTGTCCATCGGCGGCCGTGCGCTTCATCCCTGTATAGTCTCGCACGGGGGTCCTGCGCTTGGCGCGCTACGAGACACTTGGGCTAGTGTAGCAGTGGCGCACTGAACACGCCAGAGCAAGCGCTTTTTGATAGTACTTCTGCCCCGTTTGGGAATATCCGTAGGGTGAGCCAGTTACCGCCTTACATGGCCATCAGCGCGCGGAGCCTTGCCCAAACGGTAGCGACGTCAACGCTCGCGAGGCGGTGGTCGGGCGCGCGTATCGCCGTTGTGCGCGGGCCGATGGGCGCCCATCGCGCTGGATCGGTCGGACCGAAGACGGCGACCGTCGGGACGCCCGCGAGTGCGGCGAGATGTGATACTCCCGAATCATTGCCAATGTAGCCAGCGCACCGCGCTAGTGTCGCGGCCAACACACCGACCCTCAGCCCACGCGCAACCACTGGGGCGAGATCGAGCTGCGCCAGCGCCGCCTGTGTTTCCGCCAGGGCGAGCGTGTCGGCCTCCCCCGCTAGCAGCAGGAGCATATAGCCTGCGTCGTGCGCCAGCCGCGCCACCTGCGCGAACTGGTCGGCGGGCCAGCGTTTCTTCTGCGAGCCGCTCCCGGGATGCAGCGCGACGACATCGCCCTTCAGTAGACCGAGGTCGCGCCATAGCGTAGCCGCCTGCGCGTCATCTTCGGCTGGCAGGCGTAGTGGCGCGATCTGCGCGGCAAGCGTGGGGAGCGATGGCGTCGCCATGCCGAGCGGACGCAGCGCCGCGGCCAGCCACAGGGCGGCATGGATGGGCTGTGGCGTGTCGGCGGGTTGCAGGGCGGGCGCGATGATGCCCTGCTTGACACCCAGCGTCGCCAGCCTGCGCGTGAGTATCTCTCGCTGGTTGTTGTCCCAGATGATTCCGATATCCGCGCCGACCAGGATGGCGCGAGCGAGCGGCGTGAGATCGTCTTCACGGGCGCTGTCGGCGAAGAGTGTCGCCCAGTCGGGCAAGTCCCAGGGTTCGGCGTCATCGGCGAGGCCGTTGGCGCGCAGCAAGGGGAGTGTATCGGCTCGGGCGATGACCGAAAGGCGCGCCTGCGGCGCCCGGCGCCGCAAACAGGCGAGTGTTGGGAACGTCAGCAAGGTATCGCCGAGCGCGCCGGGCCGCACTACGAAGATGCGCGTGGTTAACCGCTCGCTTGCTGTCGTGTGGTGGGTAGCGAATGCAGACTGAATAGTGTCTCGCTGGTTCGCATGTCGCCCGTTATACATTCTGATATAATCGCTTCGATGTCGTAGGGTAAACCTACCTGTACCACGTGGGAGAACGATTCATGGCTTGGGGCCAACGGCGAATCTGGGCAACGCCGCTCTTCCTGGTGTTGATGGTTGCGTTGACGGGTTGCGACGCCTCGTTCTGGGCGTCCTCTCCGCGTCCACAACCCATTGGGCCGGGGTGTCCCGCATGGACAGCATCCACGCGGCAAATCACTATCGCGCCGCCGACGAGTAGCGACCCACTCGCCATAGAAGCATACAACGCGCAACTCGTGAACCAAACCGTACGCCCGCCACGCGACTTGTATTCCCTGACGCAGCAACTCGCCAACCATAAGCAGGGGCATATCTCATGTCAGGAGACGAAGACGCCGCCAGAAGAGCAGGTCGGCGCAGAGCGGTCGTTCTGGGTCATCAATCCCACATCCTCGGGCTATCACCGTGTCAATGCGCGGCTCGACTACGTCACCCCGCATGTCTACGACTATGTGCAGGATGGCGCCACGGTCGACTACCTGGCCCTCAAGCTTGCGGCGGATCGCTTCGAAGAGCAGGCGTATATCGTTGATCGCGCCGCATTTGGCGATCAGTGGAGTCTCGGCCCCAACCATCAGCCACGCATTACGTTGCTCAATGCGGTGAACCTCGGGCCGGTCGGTGGCTACTTCTCCTCCGAGGATGAATACCCCACGTCGATCAATCTCTATTCCAATGCTCGTCAGATGATCTACCTGAACCTGAGCGGTGGCGCGCATCCGGGTACGGCATTCTATGACGCGACGCTGGCCCACGAATTTCAGCACATGATCCACTGGTGGGCGCGTCCGGGCGATCCGTCATGGGTCAATGAAGGTATGTCGGTGTTGGCGCAGCGTCTCAATGGCTACGGCGCCAACGGGGTCGAGCACGCCTATTTCAATGCGCCGCAAACGCCGCTTGCGAACGGCTGGAGCGAAGACTCACGCACAAATATCGCCTATTACGGCGTTGGCTATGCCTTCATGGACTATTTCTTCGAGCACTACGGTGGAAATGCGGCTCTGCGAGCCCTCATGGCCAGCAGCGCGCAGGTTCCCCAGGCGTTCGATCAGGCGCTGGCGAGGCTGCACTCGCGGGACCGCTTTGGCGATGTCTACAGTAAGTTCCTGGTGGCTAATCTTCTGAATGACCCAACGCTGGCTCACGGCGACTATGGCTATGAGGCGTTCCCTGGCGAGCATGTCCATCTGGCCGCCTCGGTCAACACCTATCCGTACTCAGCAGTCGAAACCCCCACGCACGGCGCGCTCCCACAATATGGAGCCGCCTATTATGACTTCCATACGCCGCGAGGAGCGGGGCCAAAACCGGCGACGCTGAACGTCACATTTAGCGGTTTACCTACGACGAGCATCATTCCGAACACGCCCGATGGTAGTGCGCAGACGGAATGGTGGAGCAACAGCGGCGACAACATGGATTCCACCCTGACGCGCGCGGTGGACCTGACGAACGCGGCGCCCGGCCCCATCGCGTTGACCTTCAACGCGTGGTATGCGCTGGAGAACGGCTACGACTACACATATATCGAGGCGTCTGACGATAACGGCGCTACCTGGACCGCATTGCCAGTGACGACAGGGTCGAGTGACAATCCGAACGGGACCAATGAGGGCTTTGGCATGACCGGGGTGAGTGGCGGAGGCGCGAAGCCGCAGTGGACGCCCGAGACAGTGGATCTCACGCCCTACGCAGGCAAGAAGATTCGCCTGCGCTTCGAGACGGTGACTGATGACGCTGTTCACTACGCTGGCTTCGCGCTAGACAACGTCAGCATCGCAGCGATCAACTACAGCAGCGATACGGCGCCTGACACTGACTGGTCGGCGAACGGATGGATCAACACGACGAACGTTCTGCAACAGCAGTGGAACGTCCAGGAAGTGATTTACCATGCCGACGGGCGAGCGCCAGATTTGCAGCGCGCGAAGGTGGATGTGGCGACAGGCCAGACGTCGCTGGCATTCCTCAGTTTTGGCGGCGATATCAGCCATGTGACGCTGATCATTTCGCCCGTTTCGCCCACGATCTTTACCTCCGCGACCTATTCGGTATCCGCGTCGGTGAACTGACGCGCACGATAACCGCGGGCGTTAGGCTGGCTTCAGCGCGCCCGCGAGCACGATTGGCCCTGTGGGGCTGGGACTTCCGCCTGCTGGCTCTGGTGTTACCGCGACCGTGTCATACGAGCCAAATGGGGCGGCGACACGCACGACGCTGATCCCTCGCCCTTGCCGATCGACGGCGAAGGTGACGTTCGGAATGGGCTTGCCATCGCGAAGGAACCATACCTGATAGGCGCGTCCCGGGCCAGGAGTCGCTAGCCCGTTCGCCACCAGGACCGCGCGGTCGAGACGCGGACTCGCGATGAGCCGCGCGGATGCGGCGGGCGCGTCTGGCGTGCCGCCGACCGCGAACACGGCGCTCTCTGGATCGAGCAGCAGGCGCTGCAATTCGCTGCCAGCCTCGCCTTCAAGTTCGTCCGGCTGGAATGCGGCGCGGAACGCCCGGGCCAGCGGATTGCGTGAACGCGGGGCTGGCTGCGGCGCCTGAGTTGGCGTATTATCACCCAACGAGCGCACCTGCGCGAGGATGCGATCACGGAGCGCGGGTGGCGCGTCATGTTGGGGGGCCGCGAGCAGCAATTCATCGCCGACACGCGCGAACTGACGCGCTTCGGTTCGGCATTGTTGGCAATTGGCCAGGTGCCGCTCGACAGCGTCTACCTCGTCTGGCTCCAGCGAGCCGACGGCATAGGCCGGGATGAGGTCTGTGACGTGTGGGTCTTGCATGTCCTTCAGTTCACCTCATCTATGCCAGCAGCAATCAAGACATCGCGCAGACGTTGCATGCCAATCCGTATCCGACTCTTAACTGTGCCGAGCGGGTCGCCCGTCGCCGCCGCAATCTCCGCCTGCGTCAGGCCGTCGAAGAACGCGAGTTCGATGGCCTGACGTTGCGGCGCGGGTAGCTCGCCCAACGCCCGCCGAATCGCGATCGCGCGTTCGGTCAGCCAGGCGGCCATCGCCGGATCGTCCTGCACATCTGCATCGGCGACACCACCAGACTCGACCTCCCAATCAGCCTCATAGGCGATGACAGGGCGACTCGAGCGGCGTCGAACCTCGTTCAATGACAGGTTATGCGCGATCCGTAGCAACCACGCGCTCACACGTCCGCGGCCAGGCTCGAAGCTCGCCGCGCTCTTCCAGAGGCGAACGAAGACTTCCTGCATGACTTCCTCCGCGGCGCCGCGATCGTGGGTCACACGCAGGCATAGCGAATAGACCGGACGCTGATATCTATCGTAGATTGCGCCCAGGGATTCGACGTCACCGTCCACGATTCGAGCGACGAGTTCGGCGTCCTCGAAGTCTTGACCAGTCAGAGTTCGTTCTCCCCACATGGACATACACGTACAACCGCGCAATCGATGATGCTGTTGAATCGAGATGCTTGCCAAGTGTGCGCCGTCAGCCGAAGTGTACCACGACCGCTGACAGATTCTACTGATTGAGCCGCGTAGTATGCTAGTGACGTATGCTCGTCGTCCGTCAAAATCGAATGTCACAGATGAGAAAGTTGGCTCATGAATCCGCAGTCGCGACCCTCGGCGCAATCATTCAATCCCTACATTGGCGCATTCTTCGTGGTGGCGGGGCTGACTGCTCTGTTTACCGGTAGCGTTGTCATCGGCGGCGCATTTCTGTGTGTCGGCGCGGCATTCCTTGTCTACTGGCGTGATACGCGTGCCTGGGCGGAGATTCCGCGCTGGAAGCGAGTAACCACCCTCGGCCTCATCCTCGTGGGCGCCGCGTTCCTCGTCGCCGCGCTGTTCGCTGGCGGAAAGTAGGCTGGCAGTTTTAATCGCCAGCCATCTTTGACGGCGCTCTGGTACCGTCGCATGTTAGGTTGCGTCACGATTTGCCGCTCTGTTATGCTGGCGGCTGAGGCGCCATCTGCGGTGTGAAGCGCGACGGCCATCCGCACGTCGCGAAGCGCCCGGGCATACGGTGGATGGGAGGTCTGCAGGATGGTGGACGACGCGACGTCGGAGCAGGAACCCGTGCCAGACAAACCCAATGCGACCCAGGAAGAACAGATAGATCAGGCGATCGAAGCGGATGCGCCCAGTGAGGTCGAGAACGGAGCGACGCCACGAACCCCCGGCGGAGTGAAATCTGGCTGGCTGCGCGAGATGTGGTCGCGGCTGCCGGTAGATACCAGCGTCCTACGTGCCTTGCCCTCCACCGTGGATAGCGTATCCATTGCCGCGCCAAACATACCGGCAGATGCGCTGAGTCGCGCGGTGCGCGCAGGTGAAATGATTGTTGCGCTTGCGCCTGGCGCTCCCATGGGCTTGGTCGCGCCCGAGGGCGTGCCGCGTGTAGCGCCGGTGATTGGCCGAGACGAGCGACTCGCCGAAGCAGTGACGTTCCTGGAACGGGGCGCATCGCTCTGTATCCACAGTTCGGGCGCGCCGGGCGCTGGGAAATCCACCTTCGCAGCAGAAGTCATCGCGCAACTCGCCGAACGCAAGCGTTTTCCGGGTGGCATCGTGTGGATCTCGTGCGAGGCGCTTGGTGGCGACACTGGCCTGGCCGAGGTGGTTTCGCGGGTGGCGCATGGACTCCATGTAGATCGTGCGCTGGCAGCGCTTGACCCAGAGGAGCGTCGCGTCGCGCTGGCGGAGGCGCTGGGCGCCAGTACCAGGCTGCCGACAGTGCTGGCGCTTGCCACCATCGAGCCGACGCTCGATATTTCCGCGCTGCTCGATACGCTGGCTGGCCCCTCAATTTCCCTCATGCTGACCTCGCTCCATTCGTTGGAAGACCCGCGTGTGGAGTCATTTACGCTCCCTCCCCTCGCTTCTGATGACGCAGCGCGCCTGTTTGCGCTGCGGCTACGGTTGCGTGATGCGCGCCGACCGGTAGCTGATGAGGAGCCGCTAATCGCGCAGGTGTCGCAGGCGCTGGGTGGATTGCCGCTGGCGCTCGGATTGGGGGCCGCGGCCGTTGGGGCATATGGGCTGACCCTGGAAACGGCGATGGAAGAAGCGCAAGTGGATGGCGCGCGTGGCCCAGCGGCTGCGCTGCGAGCGCGCATCGATCGCTTGTGGCAAGCGCTTGTATCCGACCAGCAGCGTACCCTCGCCGGATTGACATTGATTTCGGGCGCGACATTTCCACGCGCGGCAGCCCTGGCCGTCGCGCGGGCCGCACTGGCTAGTGGTGAGCAGGCGTCCGACTCGGATGACACGCTGCGGTGGAGGGCCGCACAGACGCTGGATGCGCTGATCGGCCTGGGCGCGGTGGAAGCGATGGCGGCGGGTAGGCTGCGGCTACATCCACAGGTGCGGAAACAGCTAGCGTCCCGGCTGGGCGCACTCCCAGAGGCGATGCGGCAGGCGCTTGGCGAAGCGATGGCGGACTGGTGGCTCGACTATGCGCGCAGTCATCAGGGCTATGAGGGCGTGGCTGGCCTGGAGGTCGAGGCGGCTGGCCTGATGGGCGCGCTGACGTGGGCGCACGCGCATGCTTCCTGGCGGCGAACGCTCGATCTCGCGGAGTCGTTTGGTGATGTCTGGCGGACACATGGCAGACGCGCCGAAGCCCTGAGAATCGCGCATTGGGCTGTCGAAGCGGCTGAGGCAGACGGCCAGCCACGTGAGCGACACTGGGCGCGCTATCAACTCGCGGTAGCGCAGACCGAAGCCGGAATGCTCTCCCAGGCAATCGCGGGCTTCACGGAGGCGCTGGCTATCGCTCGCGAGATAGGCGATCCGTTGGCGATACGCGACGGCGCACACGCGCTAGCGGCGCTGGCGGCGCGGACGGGCGACGTCGCGCAGGCGCGGGCGAGCTTTACTGAGGCGCTCTTACTGGCGCGCGAGATGAATGATCCCGTCAGCATGCGCGATGAATTGCACGGTTTGGCGATTCTCGATGCCCAGGCTAATCGGCTCTATGAGGCGCGTCTGGGGTACACAGAGGCGCTGGCTATCGCTCGCGGCCTCGACGACCACTGGGCGATCTACCTGGAGCGCTACGGATTGGCGCTCGTGGAGATGCGCGCAGGAGACATCGAGCAGGCGCGCAGGGGATTCGTTGAAGCGTTGGCATTGGCGAAGGAGCGGGGCGATGATGCGGGGAGCGGCGATGTGCTGGTGAGCCTGGGCGCACTCGACGCCCAGCGCGGAGAGCTAGCCCTTGCATTGGATGAACTCTCGCAGGCGGTAGCCCTTGCGCAGCAGCGGCAGGACGCGCGACGTGGAGCACGGGCGCTTGTCTGGTTGGCGCAGGTGGAGTATGTGAACGGCGATGCGGACATGGCTATCGCCCATTACCAGCAGGCGCACGCGATCTACGAGCGACTGGGCGACGCCGAGGCGCAGCGTGTCGCGGAGCAGTTGCAGGCGCTCAGTAACCCAACCTGATGGCGCGCTTGAAGGTGGCGTACAGCCGATGATAGACTCTATCCACGTTGTGCGACGCCGCAGGGCAGTATGGCGGCGTCGGTAGCAATCCGAGCAGAAGGAGTGGACGCATGGCGCAACGCGATCGAGGCATGAAACTACGCAGTCGCGACGGCCACTTCGAGATGGTTGATTTCGAGCTGAAACGCGCCGAGCAGGGCTATTGGATGTGGATCGAATGCAAGTTCGACGGCCACAACGGCGGCCACTGGCTCGCGCCCGACCCCAGCGCACAAGATGCTGTGCGCGTGCTCTACGAACCATATCTCTGGAGTGATCCGGTCGAGGCGTTCGCAGCCCGCGATCGGTGGGAAGCCCAGCAAGAGCGCCGGGGCTAGCGGGCGCCGTGGAACCCCCAGAGGCGTTGCGGGTCGCTCTACAAACTCTCGCCGAGGAGTATCCGCGGCGAGCATTAGCTGAGGCTGCGGCATCTCTCTCATCGGCATATCGCGATGAGGGCGACGCGCCGGTGCCTGCCGCGTTGGCCGCGCCCGTGGCTGCGACTGCCTATGCCGTCACTCGATTGCCCGCGACCTATGCGGCGCTTGCATCGGCCCTGACGGAGACATCAGCCCGCCTGCCTGAGTGGCGCCCCCATCGGTTGTTCGATATTGGCGCTGGCCCGGGAGTGTCTGCTTGGACGGCCCACACCATCTGGCCCTCTCTGGCATCCGCGACCCTGGTAGAGCGCGATTACCGCATGATCGCGGTAGGCAAGCGGCTGATGGACGAGGCGCCGAGCGGCTGCGACGTTACCTGGCACGCAGCCGATATCATCAGAGAACCCGAGGCTTTGCGCGGTGGGCCGTTCGACCTGTGCCTCATCTCCTACGCGCTCAACGAATTGCCGCACGCCGAGCGATTGCCACTGGTGGAACGGCTGTGGAAGCTGACTTCTGGGGCGCTTGTGTTGGTGGCGCCCGGCACACCAGCAGGATTCGCCGCCATCCGCGAGGCGCGAGGTTGCCTGCTGGATGCGGGAGCGCATGTAGTGGCGCCGTGTCCACATGGCGACGTCTGTCCGATGGCGCCGGGCGATTGGTGTCATTTCTCGCAGCGACTAGCGCGCTCCCGGCTGCATCGCCAACTCAAGGGTGGAGACGCGCCATATGAAGACGAAAAGTTTGCGTATGTCGCGGCTGCGCGCATGTCAGTCCAGCCGTTTGCGGCGCGGGTGATTCGGCATCCTGTGGTGCGCTCGGGCCACATCTCACTCCATCTCTGCACGCCAGAAGGATTGCAGCAGGCTGAGGTGACGCGAAGTGATAAAGCGAGTTGGCGCAGCGCACGCGAGGCGCATTGGGGATCGTCGCTCGCCGCTTTGCCAGAGAAGCGCCGCCCGCTCTGAACGCAGTACTGGCCTGCGCTAACTGCTCACGCGCCGAGGCCCTCCCTGGGCGTCGAATGGTTGCGCATTGTCACTCAGGCAGGCTGTGATAAACTACGAGCATACATTATTATAGGCATGGCTGAATTCATCGCGTCGTTGGCAGCAATTATCGCTGTTCCAGACGCTTCATCGGCGAAGTCCATATGGCGCGCCTATTGCGCTATGGACGACTATGCAGCCATCTGTCCCGCTGATCTCTCTGCGGATCAGTCGTCGAGAACAGGAGTCACCTTGGACAATCCATTTGATCCCCATGCCCCCGTTCCAGCGGAGGGACAAGATGTGGAAAAGGCGAGCGAGATCGTCCCAGCGATGGACGAGGCTCTTAGCTCGACCGAGCCGACGAGCGCACCGATAGAATCATCACCCGCTGCCGTAGAGCCGCCCGCGACTGAGCCAGAAGCGACGCCCGCCTTCGATGCTCCAGCCGAGCAGTCGTATGAGTCGGCGTATGCGGATGCCTATCAGGCGACCCTCTCGCATGAAACCGCCGTGCCCGCCGTCGAGGCCGCGCCGTCCTACGAAAGCGCGCCCGCCGAGGCGGCTTCGCACGAGGAGCCAGTTGGCGCCGATCTGACCCCGACCTTCGAGGCAGCAGAGTTCGCGCCTGAAGCGCCCGCCGCCGAGACAGTCGTTGAAGCTCCCGCTATCGAAGCGCATGGCGAGGCAGTATACGCTACTGAGGCTCCGATGGAAGCCGAACATCCGGCTGCCGTGCCAGAAGTAGAAGCGCCCGTCGCTGCAGCGGAGCCCGTCGAAGCTGCTCCCGTCGCAGAGGAGCGTGGCGCTCCCGTCGCTGCGTTGGACGCTGGCGCTGACCCGACGGACGCGCATGTGTCGGCCCACGCGAGCGCCGCCGACCCAACAGATGGCCACACCACTGCTGAGGCGCCTGTCACCTCTGAGCCAGTAGCGCAAGAGTGGCCCGCCACTGAGGAAGCCGCTCCCGTCGCTGAAGAAGCTGCGCCAGTCGCGGAAGCTGCACCTGCCGAAGAATCCGCGCCAGTCGTGGAAGCCGAGCCTGTAGCCGAGGCGCCCGCCGCTGAGGATGCGCCGATGGCTGAAGCGGAGCCGGAAGCGCCAGTTGCGGAGCCTGTGGCCGCCGAACCGCCGGCCGTTGAGGAGCAGAGTGGTCTGGGCGAAGCTGCGGCGTTTGCCGCTCCTGCGCTGGGCGCCACGGCTGCGGTCGCTGGATTCGAAGCGGTAGTAGAGTCGCAGCATGCGCCGGAAGATGTCATGCCGTCGCCGATGCCGGAGACCTCTCCCACGCCTGAGATTCAGCCAGAAGTCGTACCTACCCCTGAGGTCGCGCCGGAGCCAGCGCCTGCGCCGGAGGTCGCCCCAGAACCCGAGCCGATTCCAGAGGTCGCGCCAGAGCCAGCGCAGCCCACACCGGAAGTCGCGCCGGAGCCTGTGCCAACACCAGAGGTTCAGCCGGAGCCAGCGCAG
>DASVZC010000116.1:0-18051 GCA_036391835.1 Ktedonobacterales bacterium
GGTAACCGCCCAGGTTGACATGCATCAAGCCGGGGATGAAGGCGTCCTCGGCGGCCTCTTGGTAGTATTCCACCCCCTGCACCAGCGACGAGGCACAGTTGCCTACGCCGATGATCGCCACCCGAATCTTGTCTTTGCCCATTGTGCTCGCTCCATTCTCTCATGCTGTAACGTCAGCCGACCGGAGCTGATTGTGCGCCTCCGGTCGGCTGCATCATGTGCTTCCTAATTGCCGCTGTCGGGGCTGCTTGGATCGGCCGCGCTTGTCGCCGGGTCGGAGGAACTCTTCACCTCGTCGGCGACTGCCTGCCCTGCCGACTGCGAGGCGCACTTAACGGTGATCGACATGCCTGCCTGCAGGCCGCCCAGCCCGCTCAGTCCGTCATCGTACTGGGTCATGCTGTTGACGTTGATGGTGATCGCGCCGGTCGCAGTGGTCAGTGTAAATGTCGAATTGCCGGAATCAACGCTGGCGACCACGCCGGACAACTCCTGCTCCTGCTCACTCTGTGGACTTTCGCTTTGCGCGCTCTCGGGGGCGTCCGCCGCAACGCTGCCATCGTTGTCTCCGTCTGTGTCCTGCGCGCTCACTGCGCCTGAGGAACTCGACGAGGCCGTGGAGGGCATGGTATACGAAGGGTTCGAAGCGCTCGCTGTGTCTACGGGGGATGCGGTTGAACTCGCGTCCGGCGTGCTCATCTGAGTCGCTGGACCTGAGCCGTTGGTCAGCCACATGACCGCATTGGCGGGGGAGGCCCCCACCTTCATGGTAAATGCAAGCGCCAGAAGTGCAGCGCCCGCGACGACGATCATGAGGATGCGTGTGATTGAGCGTGACATTGGGATTCTCCTGTTCTGCTGATGCTCTGCTGATGTGCTTTGGGGTCTTTCTGTGACGTGCATTTTTGCTTTACTGTGTGTCGCTTGCTTCCGGATGTGCTGTTCACTGTCCTTCTCGTAACGGGCAGCATCGGTGGCGTAGTTCCTCCTTCTCGAAAGCGCTAGCTGGCCTGCTCGTAGGCATATTCGGCGACCATCGGGCGAACGTTTGAGCGGTTCGCGTCATAGGCGAACTCGGCGGCGTTATCGAGGATGTAGCGGGCCAGCAGCGCTGCGGCGTTTGGCACACCCTTGTAGCTGGGGAAGTAGTTCAGGTCGATCACGACGGGGCCGTCCGGACCGAGAATGACGTCGAGCCCATACATGCCAAGCCCGAAAACGCGGCCACACTTCAGGGCGATCTCGCGCACTTCGTCGCTTACCTCGCACGGGATGCGAACGGCGCCGTCAGGTGTCTCGACTTTGCGCACAGCGGAGACTGTGTCGCCAATGACCGAAACCTTGATCTCGTCGCCAGGAATGTATTCCTGCACCAGCACTGGCTGATCCGGCGCGGGGATGGCCGCCAGCTCAGCGGCATTGTGGGCGATGACGACGCCACGACCACGACCGCCGATGTACGGCTTGACGATCAATGCGCGCTCTTCGCACAGTGGCTGCAGCAGATCAAGATCACCAGTCACCCACGAATGCGGCGTTGGGATACCCGCGGCTTCGAGCCGCCGCTCCGCGATGATTTTGTCGTGAGCGGCGAGGCACGAGAGATACGGATTGAGGATGTGCGCGCCCTGGCTGTTGAGAATGCCGGCCAGGCTCAGCCACATGGCGGTGTGAGACTTGAGGATGTACAGATCGTGCTGTACTGTGAACTGCGCGGGGTCCATGACGAGTTCGTTGGCGACACCCAGCTCTACCTCATGTCCTTGTTGTCGAAGTGTCTCGAACAGTTCCACCATCACCGGGTTCGGATTCAATGTTTCTCGCGTAAACGCAAGCATGAAATAGATCTTCATGGCGTCGCCCCCTCGTGGCTTGAATTCCTGGCCCGGCGTGTCTGTTCACGTCGTCCTGATGCCATGAGTTTGCCGGATTCAACTCTCCCAAACCACGGAAAACCCGTAGAACCACCCGCAGCATCAGCAGTAGAAATTGCAGGTTTGGGAAGTCGCGCAAAAAGCGAGGGAATGGCGAGCGTGAAATATGCGCGAGCACAGCGATCCCTTCACGCGCGCTACGCTAGCCTGTGAGGCCGCGTAGCGCCTGTGAAGGGATCGCCAGATGGTGGTGAGATGCGAAGTTACGGCGCCTTGTGGACAGCGGCGACCGTTGCAGTGGCGGATGCGGTAACTGGCTCGCCGTGCATGACGCGCTCACCTGCGTGGTAGATGTAGTCCGCAAGCAGGTTGGGGCCGTCTGGCACGCCCATGTAACTGCCAAATTTGTTGAGGTCGACGACGTAAGGCTTTCCACCACTCATCACCACATCCAGCCCGTACAAGTCTATGCCGAACGCCTTCCCGCAACGCAGCGCGATGTCTCGTAGCTCTGCTGACGGTTCAAAGGCGTAGCCAAGCTTGTCTTCATAGGTAACAATGGGCCATTTGCGGCGAATGCCAAAGATGCGCTCGCCGATACGAAACAACTTGTAGTCGTAGCCATCCGGCCCGTCTGGCGCGTGGTAGCGTTGCGCCAGCAGCAGGTCGTCTTCAGGTACGCTCTCCAGTTCCTCCGCGCGTCGAATCACCGTGACGCCGCGCCCTCTGGTGCCTCGGTAGGGCTTGATGATCAGCGGGCCAGCGTCGAGTAGTGGGATGAAGTCGCTCACATGCGTCGTCATGTAGGTGTCTGGGACGGGTACCCCGCCTGCCTGCAGTGCGCGCATGACGATCACTTTGTTGCGCAGCATCGAGACAACAGGATAGGGGTTCAATGTGGCGGCTCCGAGCGCGTGAAGCGACCCGCCCAGGCTGAGCGCTGGCTCTGTGCCTGATTTGAGCAGATACAGATCATGATCGACGTTGACTTTCGACAGATCTATCATCTCTTGCTCGGGGTAAATGAGATCGAGCGTTACCCCGCGACCGCGCAGCAGATCTACCAGTTGCTGCATGTTCGGGTTGAGCCAGTCTGCGATGACGCCGATACGCATTGGCGTCGCTCCTCTCCTCTGCTGTGGCCGCACAGATGTGGCTGTGCGACGGTGTCGCCGCTCGTCGAGTTCAAGGCGTGTGTCGTGGCTATCCTGTGGGTTCGGCGGCTCTGAGCGCCCGCGCGAGATCCAGCGCGGTGTCGAAGCGGTCGTCAGCTTGCCGCGCCAGACAGCGCAACATGACATACTCCAGGGACGGTGAAATCTCGGGATTGAGCAATCGAGGAAGCGTCGGCGGTGTGTAGAGACGTTCACGCGCGGTATCCTGCAGGCGTGTGGCGGGGAAGGGCAGGACACCCGTGAGCATCTCATACAACACGACTCCCAGCGCATACAGATCGCTACGCCCATCGACCGCACGACCGCGACAAAGCTCCGGTGACATGTACGCGGGCGCGCCAAGCATCAGTCCACTCCCCAGTGTCATCCCGGAAAACGTCATCGCACTCTCGCCCTCCGCCAGTTGGGCGAGCCCGAAGTCTGTGATCTTGAGCGTATAGGCTTCATCGGAGTCTCCCAAAAGCTCCTCTCTATCGTCCAGCAGTAGGTTGCTGGGCCGTATGTCGTTGTGGACGATTCCTCGCTCATGAGCATCCGCCAGCCCCTCGGCAGTCTGGCAGATCAGGTCGGTGGCGAGCGCGGGAGGCAGCGGATGAGCGCTCGAACGTCGCCGCAGCAGCGAACGCACAGAACCCGCCAGCATCAACTCCATGCCGATGTAGCACAGGTCGTCCGCTATACCGAAGTCGTACAGGGTGATGATGTTGGGATGTCGCAATGAACTGATAGCCCGCATCTGTTCGGTGAATCGCTTCGGGAAATCGCCCCCAACGGCGATGGATGCGCGCAGCAACTTGACAGCCACCAGCCGCGCGCCTGCGCTCAGGTGTGCGCCACGATAGATATCCCCGGTTGGGCCGCGACCGATCATGCTTTCCAGCCGATACGGCCCCACGACGCGCCCCACAAGGTCATCCATCTGAAGCCTCCGCTTCTCGCTCGACCTGATGCGCTCGCCTACTTCTGTCATGGCGCCCCCAGTTCGGCGAGGGCGCGCTCGACATGGTCACCATACAGCCGCTCGCCAAGTGTGCGCAGAATCGCCTGCGCCGCGATGAGTTGCGCCGACGCCTGCGCCATATTTCCTCGTGCCACTTCCAGCAGGCCGAAGTGGTAGCGGACGCGCGCTTCGTGATATGGACATTGCATGGTCTGGCTGAGGCTCAGCGCCTCACTCAGGTTGCGCTCGGCTTCTTGCCATTGCCTTTGGCGTGTCGCTGCGATGCCGCCGACGCGCTGGGCGTCGATGAGCGCGAGGCGATTGTGTTCGGCCACCGCTTGCGCTGCGCTGTGGGCCGCTAGCTCCTGGGCTGCCGCTCCATCGCCCAGTTCCAGGCGCGTCCAGGCGAGGAACGCCATGATGGCGGGCGTACCCTGGTCGCCGAGGGCATGTTCGCGTTCGAGAAGTTTGTTGAGACGGTCGCGAGCGGCTTCCGGTCGACCTTCCAGCAGGTCGCGTTCGCTGAGCGCGGCGCTTGCGGAGCGTAGCACGTGGAGGTCGCCACTCCGTTCGGCCAGGGTGATCGCTTCCCCGAGTTGCCGAGCGGCCATGCCTCGCTGTCCCTGGCCGAGCGAGAGGTGGCCAAGACCCAGCAGTGGGTAGGATGCCGCCCAGGCCAGCGGCGCTTCGCGCATGATCTCCGCCGCGCGCTCGTAGTCTGCCCGCGCCTGCTTCCAGTCACCCATGTAGAAATGCAGCGTGCCACGATTACAGGTCAGGTACGCGACCTGCACATGGTCGTTACGTTCTTTCGCTGTCACGAGGGCACGGTCGATATAGGCGCGACTCGTGTCGAACGCGCCGCGCTGGATGTGGGCCATCGCGGCATGATTGAGCGCATGCAGGTGACTCGAAAGGTCACCGAGCGCCTCAGATGTCGGGATGACTTCTTCCAGCGCGGCAAGCGCATCCCCTGGGCGTCCCAATGTGAGCAGCGCCGTGGTGCGCCACTGCTCGGCCTGCATCATGAGGAGTTCGGCGCCAAGCGACTGCGCTAGCGTGAATGCCTGCTCGGCTGCCTCTAGCTGCTCGCGATAGCGACCCGCCGCATAGTAGAGATCGGCCAGCGCGATGTGGAGGGCGGCCACGCCAGCAGTCGCCTCGTTGGCGCCGTCTGCCTGGAGCAGCGCCAAGATGCGTGTGACGCCAGTCGCGGGTGTGCCACGGCGTGCATGCACCCGGCCAATCGCAGCGGTCGCCAGTCGCTCGCCTTCGCGGTCGTGTGCGGCACGGTGAGCCTGCACCGCCTGCTCCAGCAACTCCAGGCTTTCGTCGTAGCGCGCCTCGATCCGCAGGACGGTGGCGAGTTTTTCACGCGCATGCGCCGCATGTGTCGAACGCCGTAGTTCATCGAGCCGCGCGACCAGTTCGCGGTAATAGCGTTCGGCGGCGGTGGTCGCATGCATGGCTTGCGCACGGTCGCCCGCCTGCTCCATGTAGAGCGCCGCTTTCTCGCGCTCGCCGCATCGAGCGAAGTGATAGGCCAGCGCTTCAGGTGGCGCGCCGCCGGGCTGTCGCTCCAGCGCTTCGGCGATCTGGCGATGGAGCAGGCCACGCTGGCCAGCGCTCAAGTCATTCCAGATCACCTCACGAATCAGGTTATGCGCAAACTGATAGTCAATGTCACCGACCTCGACGAGCATGCGCGCCCGACATGCGGCGTCCAATGCGGTCAACGTCTCCGGCTCGGCGCGGCCATGGCGTTCGGCGACGGATACGATGGTTGCGCGGGCAATCGTGCGGTCGGCCACAGCCACAGCGGAGAGCAGTTCGCGGGCGACCTCGGGCAGCACGGCGACACGCTGGCGCACCGTCTCGGCGATGTCCCACGGCACGTCGTCGGGGTTATTCTCCAGCAGCGCGCCGTCTTGCTGTCCGTGTGCGCAACTCACGAGGAAGAACGGCACGCCACCTGCTCGCTCGACCACGTGCCGCAACACCGCTTCGTCCACACCCGACGCTCCCTGCAGCACATCATTGAGCAACTGCGCCGACTCATCATCGGCGAGTGGGCCGAGATTTACCCGGGTCGCCGCGCCACTTCGCGCGAGGTCCGCGAGCGCAGCCGCCAGGGGACCACCCGGCGCGACCTCTGTATTGCGATACGCGCCGACGACGCGCAGCGGGCTGGATGTTTGCATCGTGACGAGTGCGCTGAGCAATTCCAGCGCATCCGTGTCAGCCCACTGCAGATCGTCCAGGATGAGCAGTGTCCCCGCGGGACCTGCGATGTTCGTCAGGAACTGACTGACGGCGCCAAACATGAGTCTGCGCCCCTGCTCCGGCGCGATTGCAGGAGGCGCGGGGAGCGCTCCGGCCTCCACCAATTCTGGCAGCAGAAGCGCAAGCCATCTGCAGTGGTCGAGGTCTTCGCGTAGCTGGGCGGCTGTGCGACGCTGGATGCGGCCCTGGAGCGCATCGAGGAGTGGCGCATACGGCGCCTGTCCGCCGCGCTTGTGGCATCCACTGCGCAGCGCCGCCCAGCCGCTCGCTTTGCCGCGTGCGCTTGCCTCGCGCAGCAGGTGTGATTTCCCGATACCCGGCTCACCGTCGAAGAGTAGAACGGCGCGGCCCTGCCCGGCGAGATGACGGTCTAGCAGCGCTGCCTCGCGTGCGCGCCCCACGAGACGCGCAGTGGCTTTCCCTTCGGCAGGATGCGCTGCGGCGCTGACGACCATTTCGCCCTCATCGTCCTCGCGCTTTCGGGCCACCGCTTCGAAGACGGCGCGGTCATGCTCCGCGAGTTGGAGGGCTTTCGACAGCAACTCGACGGTGTCTCTATGTGGCGCGCGGCTCACTCCCCGTTCGAGCGCACTAACAGCTTCGACGCTCAACTCCGCCCGCATGGCCAATTCCTCTTGGGTCAGGCCGATAGCGCGTCGGTGGCGCCGCAGCAGCGCGCCAAATGTGAGAGATTGGCCAGCTCCCATAGTCGATGTCCGTTTCTCATCCAGATGCAGCGCACGGCGTCAGTGGGTTGGCGTGAGTGTCAAGGTCGAGAGTAGTTGACCGTGGAGGTAGGCCTGTGCTGCGCCGGCCTCGCCCGGAACTGGATTGACTGTCTCATCGCCGTTCAGCGCTCTGCCATTGAGCGCAATCTGCGAGAGACCCTTGATCTCGTTTAATGTGGCTTGGTCACGGCTTCCCTGAAGCACTTTGACAGCGTCCTGGTCGATTGTTTGCAGCCATCCGGCCACGTCTTTGATCGAGATGTAAACATGCTGACTGTGCATGCGAATGGTCGCGTTCGCATCTGGAGAGTCAACTGCCAGCGCCACGTGGTCGCGGACGCCTTCAAGGTAGCCGCCATTGCCCAGCAGCCCATAGCCGTCGCCTGCGGGCCATGGTTGCAGACCTACGTTGCAGTCAGATCCGAGTGGCTGGTAGTTTGCCCCGCTGTGACCTTCGATGATGTCTACGATGCTCTGCGCCGCGCACAACGTTGATTTGGGATATTGCACCCCAATCCAGTCCTTGAGCCCATTCGCCTGCTCGTAGAGCAGCGACATTTGCTGCATCATCCCCACGAGATACCCTTGGTGTTGAGGCGTTGTGGGGAATGCGACCAGCAGATGCTGGATGTGCGTGAAGGCTTTCGGCGGGAACGCGCCTTTCATTACGATTGGACCGGATGGACTGGTTCCAATTTGCGCCTCGTCGGTGATGCGGACTTCTACACCGTCGTCCGCCTTGCCGAATCCAAGCAGATTAGCGCCTGGTTGTCCCGGGCCGCTGGCGCCGTTGTAGACAACGGCGTAGTCCTTACTCTTCCTTGGCTGGAGAGTGAGGACGCCAAGTGGCAGCACTTTGTCGGTCGTATTATCGATCAACCAGGCCGCATATTTGTGGCCTTTCTGCAACGTCGGCAGCGAGATCAGGCTCATTTTGAGCGCATCCGTGTTGTATCCAGCGTTGGGCGTGCTGTCGAAGAAAGTCACTGCGCCAGTTGGACCGGCCGCAAGTGCGCCGACGCTCAGACTGGTCTTGTGAGCGTTGTTCCAGGCGAATATGCTGGCGATGATGCTGACGAGCAGCACGGCGCCAATCACCGATGCTCCCGCTCCCCTACGTGTCTTCAGCCAGGGTACTCTGGAGGGCGCCAGGCGTGACAGCGAGCGCACAGCAGAGGTTGACGCGGCGGAGAGGGTCGCCAGCGCCCCACGTTCAGACACGACGGGCGTGGTGGTCGCGTGTTCGGGTTTCGGGCTGACCGCACTGGTCGCACTGATCGCGCTGCGGCTGAGTATAGACTGGGTCGGCGTCATGGCGGAGGCGTCATGCTGCGTGCGCGCAACGGCGGTATGGTAGGCCACCGCAACCTCGCGTGGGGTCTGGAATCGGCGCTCTGGCTCCTTCGCCATCGCCTTCGAGACAACACCATCGAGCGCCGTTGGGAGGCTTGGACGCCATCGCCGCAGCGGTGGAATCGTCGAATGGAGATGCTGTTGCGCAATATCGTCGCGGGTGGCGCCCGTAAACACTTCGCGCCCTGTCAGCATGTGGTAGAGCAGAACCCCCAGCGCGTACACGTCAGTATAGGCGCCGACGGGGCCACCGCTGAGTTGCTCTGGCGAACAGGCGTCGCTGGTCGGCTGTGACGGCAATGAACTGTCGCCAGTGTTGTCCGTGTTGAGCATGCCACGAACGCCCACATCCGCTACGACGACGCGCCCATCGTCCTGTCGGAAGACCCGATCAGCGGTGAGGCTCAGATGCAGGAAACCACGCCGATGTGCGGCTTCGAGTCCGGCGACGATCTGATCGAGGGTATCCGCGATCGTGGAGAGGTCAGTTACGCCGTGCTGGGCGATGTTGGCGCTTTCTGCGATCCCCTGCGTGTCGGGCGTGATGAGATATGGCTGCCCTTCATACGCGCCGTAGCCGATGACAGAGGCAAGATTTGGATGCCGCAGCGCAGAGAGGTCGTGCGCTTGCTGCTCGAACTGCAGCAGATAGCCCGCGACCTGCTTTGGCGAGCCGGTGTTCATGGCCAGGAAGCGCACGCGAACTGACTCGGGCGAACTCTCTCGGGTAGCCGTAAAGACGGTTCCCAGGTCGTCAGCCTCGATCACCGCGCCGATGAGGTAGCCGTCAATAGTGAGCCCAACGAGTTTCTCGGGCAGGGCGCGCGCCTGTGGCATAGGTGTAGCGGCAGGCATGGCCTGGACAGTGGAGCCGTTCGCTGCGTATTGCGTGGAGAATGGCCACGTGCCGGATGGCGCACGTGTCGCCATCGGATCATCGATATCCGCGAGGCCAGCCTGGAATGCCTCGGCAAACTCAGCCGCAGTGGCATAGCGATCAGCCGGATTCTTGGCGAGCGCGCGCAAGATGACCGCTTCGAGTGGCTGTGGTAGTTCATGGCGCAGCATTCCTGGCGCATTCGGCGCTTCCTGCAGGTGCTGCAAGGCGATGGCAAGCGGTGTGTCGCCGTGGAACGGCACCTGGCCAGTGACCATCTGATACACCACGACACCCAGCGCGTAGATGTCCGCCGCTGGGCCAGCGGGTCTGGCCTGGATCTGTTCGGGCGCCATGTAGTAGGGGGTGCCGAGCACCTGTCCTGTCCGTGTGAGTGTGGGCGCGTTCTCACGTGTCAGCGCATTATCACCAGCGTCGAACAGGCGCGCGATGCCAAAGTCCGTGAGATAGACATGACCATGCTCATCTAGCAGGATATTGGACGGCTTGATGTCGCGATGGACCACACCTTGCGCGTGGGCATAGTCAATGGCGCTGGCGAGTTGATTCAGATAGCGGGCGATCTCACCGAGCGGCAATGGTTGTGGCTGATGATTCAGCCGTGTGGCGAGCGTGCCGCCGACGATCACCGGCATTACCATATAGGGCAGGTCGCCATCTTCGCCGCTGGCCAAAACCGGGAGGATGTACTCATTCCGAAGCTGGCTTGCCGCTCGCGCCTCGCGTTGAAAGCGCTTGATGAACGCCGCGTGGTCGTCGGCTGAGGTGAGTCCCTGATAATGGAGCAGCTTGACGGCGACCAGCGCGCGTAAATCATCGAGGCGCTGCGCCAGGTAGACGACGCTCATGCTGCCAGCGCCAAGCACACTCAGCAATTTGTAGTTGTCGACAGTCGTGCCAATTCGGCTGTCACTGGATGTCTGCATAGACGGCTCCATTTCCCGGCGCGTGAAAGCAGCGCGTCGGCGCGTCTGACAGCGACAAGAAGTTACGGGTGGGCTCCGCGCGTGTGCTGGTGAAGGGTTGGTTTCGGCGTTATTCCTGGACAGGCATACTATTCGCTAGAAGAAGAGAAGGCCACAGTTCAAGGGCTGTCGCTCACTGATGAGCTGGTGATCGAGGGTAACAGCATCATCGCGACATGCCGGAAACGCACTATGACACGATGCGCACACTCCTGTGCGAAGCCGTACTCTTCCCGAATGCACGATGATGCGTTGTGTCATCGTGTGCTCCCGGAGCGTCACGCTGTAGAGAGATATTGTCAGCGTTCGGGGAGTCGTGGAACTCAGTATCCATCCCGAGATCCGCGCGAATGGAAAAAGTATATATCGATGTCAAACCTTGTGCAAGACGGCCAAACGGCGTAGGTCTAGCGCGCAATGTAGTCAGCGCGCTTTGCTGGATGGCGCCACTTAGTGACGCGCTCATGCCGACAGCGCTGGCGTGAGCGCATCCGCCAGTCGATGTGTTTCATCGGATGCCTGAGTGAAAGCTGTTCGCAGGTATGCCTGCGTGCTGCTATACGCGTGCTCGATCATCTCCGCGACCCCTCCGAAGTTCAGTGAGCCCTGGCCGGCGCCTGGTGTAAGCGCGATGAGATACGCTTCGACACCTTGTGGCGTTCGCTCGAGCGCACGCTGTATCTGATAGTTGCCCATAACTTGTGACGCCCGTTGTATGACTGACTTCACAGAGTGTCCTTCGTGTTCGCCCTGGCGTGCCCACTCGACGCCATCGCCAGCCTTGGCGTCGTAGCCAATCGCCAGAATGAAGATGCGCCGGGCGCCCATCTCGATGGCGGTTTCCACGCTGCATCCGTCGACGAGGCCACCGTCGGCGTAGAGCGCGCCGTCAACATCCACCGGCGGGAAGACGCCGGGAATCGCGGACGATGCGAGGAGCGTGTCCACGATTCGGCCACGCTGGAAGACAGCCCGCCCACCGTGGCTCAGGTTCGCCGCGATCACACTCAAAGGAAGCGCGAGATCTTCAAAAGTCAGGTCAGCGAATCGCTGGGAAAGGATCTGGCGCAGGCCTGTGTCGCTGTAGAGCGAGGAACAGCCGCCGAACAACCGCCGGAGCGCTGTGAGCAAGAACAGCCCGCCGAGCGCACGAACACGTGACCAGATAGACCGGCATGTGCCAAGCATAACGTGCTCTGTGCGCAGGCTCTTCCAGATGGCAGCGAGCATTTCCACGCCGGCGAGCGTCGGTGACTGCGCCAGCCACGCGGCGTTCCACGCGCCGATGGATGTGCCGACGAGCATGTCAGGTCGAATGCCCGCCTCGAACAGCGCACGCAGCGCACCCACCTGTAATGCGCCATGTGCGCCTCCACCGGAGAATACGAACGCGGTAGCCCCGGCACGCGATGACGACCGACTGCGAAGACGCCGAATGCTGCTACCCGCGGCTCCCGCTGCCTCTCGCTCCATGAACGATACGGTTTCCGCATGTCCGGGGGCGCCAAATTCGGAGGTGAACATATGCCCGCGTCCCTTCCACCAGGCGTATCGCCTGCCCTCGATCTTGGTGGAAGTGTGCCCGTTACGAACAGTGGATACCACGGAAAAGACGCAGAATCACCCGCAGCATTGCCGCTATGGTTGAAACTGCGACTCTCTGGGGGAGTCGCGGTTGTGGAGAGCGGTCAACTTGTGGAATCTGCGCTGTGAGAAATCGCGGCGGCTGGCTGGTCGCGCCAGACCTGGCGGAACTTGCCGCTGGTTGGGCTTTGTTGGGGAGGCTCCGGCGCGCGCACGATGTGCACCGCGGGCAGACCCTGCGTGGTGAGGTAGTCACGCAAGCGCTGCTCCACGCGCTCCCAGACCGCATCGGATGATGCCTCGTTATCTGCTACCTCCAGCCGCACCCGCAACGCATCGCGTCCAGTCTGTATGATCTGTGTGCGCCGGACACCCTGCGTCTCTTCGACGACCGCTCCAATGGCCAGTGGCAAAATCGCGACGACCAACCCAAATGTATCCGCCAGCCGCAGGATGTCCCCTTGCCGTCCCGTCACTCGCATCGCTGGCAGCGACGAGCCGCAGGAACATGCGTCAGGCTTAAGCGTGATACTGTCTCCAAGGTCGTAGCGAATGAGCGGCTGCACACGATTGACCAGGTTGGTCAGCAGGACCGTATGCGAGGGCTGGCCGGGAGGCGTGGGCTGATAGGCTGCGTCAACTGGCTCCAGGATGACCCAATCAGAATTGATATGCAACCAGCCGTGCGCGCACTCGAAGGCGATAGAGTAGAACTCTGAGGAGCCGTACTGGCTACGCACCATGCAATTGAAGGCTTCGATGATCTGCGCGTGCGCGCCGGGCGCTAACCCTTCGCCGCCGAAGCCGACAAATGTTGGCGCGATGTGCAGCCGCCCAGCCCTCTGTTCCCCTGCAAGCAGGCCAATGGCGGACGGATAGCCAAGTAGACAGTCCGGCTGAAGATCGTTTAATTGTCGCGTCAACTCACTCAGCGGCATAAGTACGGAATAGATCCGGATACGCTTCTTTATAGCAGGCATTGAGGCCAGTTGACGCCGCAACCGCTCGAACCAGTCTGCGACGGCGAACTGGCCTCCCGTCGCGGCGATGACAGCCAGTCGCCAGCGCACGATGCCCTGACACAACTGCTCTGGCCTCATCCATCGGTAGGCTCGCAGCGCCACGAGCGCCGAATACACCGACATGGCCAACGGGTCGTGAACGAAGATGCCCAGCTTACCCGTCGTGCCAGAGGTTGTCCAGACGACGTATCGGCCAAGGTAGCGTTCCCCGAGCATGTTGGGGGTAGCAACGAATGCCTCAGCGCCTGCTTTGGTCACACGCGTATCGGTCACCCACTCGTCGAAGTGCGCCATGAGTTCAGGCTTGGTCACAACGGGCAGGGCGTGTAGGTTGGTAGTATCCGTTGGGAGGTTGCGGTAGAGTTCGCGATAGTAAGGCGAGCGGGCGCGGGTGAACGCGATGAGTGCGCGCAGGCGTTTTCGCTGGCGCGCGTTGAGCGCCGCTGGCCCCGCTGCGCCTGCCCGAAGGACATCCGCGTCTCTGCCGAGTCGCCGCCCGAGGCGCCAGCCAACGCCGCTCAGCGCTCCAGCGGCGAGCAGGCCCGCGATCACCCGCCTCCTCATCGCCCGCCTCCAGCCACCTCTACTGCTTGCGTCGAAAGATTAGCGCGCTACCCTCACCATGCCACCCACGCGTCACGCGATGCAACACGGAAAGCGGCGCAGTTCTCACTGCAGGGTCACAGCATACTACTGGATTGCGAGTGAGCAGAGACCCGACGTTTCCCTGCTGTCTACACTTCTTCTCGCGCCGTGTGAGGGTTTTCGGGGGACATCGCTGCGACATACGCGGTCGCCAATCCAACGCCTGCGGCAATCGGACCCAGCAACGCAAGGATTTCTACCACCGCCAAACCGCCATTGTTGTTGGGGTGAAAAGCTTCGATGAGGACATCGACCAGTCCGGCGAGAACGAGCACAATTTCAAACACCGCAGCAGTGAGGCCGAGCAGCATGAGTCTGAGGCTGTAGTATCTGTCGATGCGCTCTCGCATCATCCAAATGTGCCGCCACAGCAGGCGTAGTATATCAGCGGCGTCAATGAGAAGTGATGACATATCTGCGCAGTGATGACCTACTGACGATAATGGTGCGCCTTGATTCCCTGCGCCGCCAGTTGAACTGTCTCGGTGATGCGCTTCAACTTCGTTTCCTCAGTTCTGGCTGCGTAGATCCATTCGAGGATAATACGGTGCGAGGAGGGAGGCATGGAGTCGTAAAATGCTTGTGCTGTTGGGTTGGCGGCCAGTTGCGAAACGAGTTCCGCGGGCATTTCAAACTTGTCGGATACGTCCAGGTGTTCCCACATGCCATTGGCCTGCGCCGCCTCGACTGCCTGCTCACCCGCGGGCGCCAGCAGTCCAGCCGCCCGGAGTTTGGCGATTCGGTCTCTGTTAGCTTTCGACCATGCGCTCTTCGGCTTACGCTTACTCACATAGATTTTGGCCTGCGTGTCGCTCACCTTACCCGGCACGCTATCCACCCAGCCAAAGCAGAGCGCTTCTTCGACGATAGCGTCATAGGGCAAGCTGCGGTTCTGGCCTTTGTCGTAGACCAGCCAGACCGCTTGCTCGGACATGTGGTGGGCTTCTAGCCATTCGCGCCAAGTCTGACGGTCCTTGGCGTAGAACTCGGGCGCTGTATTCATGTAGCTATCTTAGCAAAAGCAAACGCAGGTCATGCCAGTGATTGGATGATCGTAAGATATAGATACATAGAATAGTCAGCATCTCGAACAATCGTGCCGAAGCGCTTACCTCTCTGAGGTGACGACCGTTGGAGATGGCCGAGCGCCCGCTGGTAGGCTACAGGTGTGTTCCATCTTAACGCTCGCCGCTGTTCCTATCATCACCTACGCTACCCGTTTCGTCTTTGAAGCCTTCACCTGTTGCCTTAGCGTTCTCGCCGTTGCTGCCAGCTACATCATGGCCGTACCGCCTGAGAACTGCGGTTAGCATCGCCTGGCTGTAGGGCGCGCGGATATCCGACGCGGTGAAGTAGTCATCGGCCTCAGCGTCTGACCAATATTGACGCGCTTCCTCGAAATAGGGGATTTGCAGTCGGCGCACTAGTTCGCACCACTCTTCAAGACTCTCGACACCGTCCTCGCGATTGCCCGTGCGCCCGCCGGGAGCTACCAGCGCGAGCAATAGCGCTAGGCCGTCGGGACCGAGTAGACGCGACAGACTCATATCATGCACGCGTGTGGATGACGGGTATTGGCAGCGGTTGTTGTTGTGCACAATGCGAAAGCCGTGCGCCTTTGTGCCGCGTGTGGGGCCAGCGAGCCATTCGACCCATCCGGCATCGGGGCTCCCGATGATCTGACCACACGCATCACATTTGAACTGCTCTAATGGGAGGAGTTTCATAGGGCGAAATCCTTGTGTGCGACGGTTGTGCTCGCATGTGTCTTGCGCGTAGCAATGTTGTCCTGACGCACACTATTCATCATCCACCGACCACGCCTCGGACCACCTGTTGGTCACAGCCTGATCATGCGCGCCCGGGAATCCTCGCTTGGGCGTGCTTTGTGGCGTGGTCAGCGGAGGGGTCATGGTCAGCGGGGGCAGGTTGCGTGGAACGGGTTTATTGCGGCAGGTCGCGCAAAGGGTGTACGACTCGGTATGCATGGGCAGGCGCGCGAGCATCCCGTGATGATCTTGCCGCCCAGACGATTCGTCGCGTCGCTGGAGTACGAGCACCGCACAGTGCGCCGCGCAGAATCGCCGTTCGCAGCGATCACAGGTGGCCGTCGCGGGGAGGTCGCATCCTTTGGCATTACAGATATCGATCGCGCCGTCCATGTTCGGGGTATGGCCAGCGTCACTTGCATCGCTGTTGTCCATTGCATCCACCGTTAGCGCCCCTGTGCTGAGCCTCGCTTCATGCGATAGTTTCGCACATGCAGTGATTCTGAGTGTGCGTATGGAGCAGGCGCTGGCGTCCGTACCAGGCTGCGCCGTGCTTGCGCACAGGCTACGTGCGATGTGACAGTGCGTAGTAACGCTGTGGCGTCACTACATTTGATAGGACTGCCACGTCTGGTTTGACGTCGACCCACTGGGCATCAGCTGGCACGTATGGCGCTGATGCCCAGTGGGTTGATGGGCCACGTTCGTGCGGCCCATCGGCGAAAACTCCGAGATACGCTCTGGAGAGAGTTTACCAGCTACCGCCCCGTGAGCGATCGCTGTATCCGCCGCCATTCGAGCGGCCACCATTGGATGGGCCGCGCCCACCGCTCGTGCGCTCGGACGCCTGGTCCAGGCGAATCGCGCGGTTGTCGAGCATTGCGCCGTTGAGTTCTGAGATTGCGCGGAGCGCTGACTCCTCGGTGCTCATCTCGACGAACGCAAAGCCCTTGCTCTGGCCGGAGTCGCGGTCGGTGATGACGCGCGCGTCAACAACCTCGCCATACGCGCTAAACATCTGAGACAACTGCGCGTTGTCGGCGCTGTACGGCAGGTTTCCTACATAGATACGATTTCCCACAATGTGGCTCCTTTGATTCAGGCATGTGTAGCTCTGATGAGATACAGGCATACCGATAGACGGTATCCATCAATCAGTGCGCCACTCGCCTCACATGGTGGGGGGAATTTGGGTGGAGGTGGTACATAACACAATGGAGCCGCTGCGCCACAATGTCGTGCGACTCCACTCAAGAGGTGCGTACGCGATCGAAGACATACGGAGTATAGCACATAATGCTTCATGCCATAGTGTAATAGTGTAGATGTGTGACCGAAACCAGTGCAGCGAAGTGAGAGGTCAACCATGTTTCCGCGTGTGCGGGGCGCCAACCTGGAGCGGCGCCCATTCACGTTACCCGATGGTTTCGACGGCGAGCGCAATCTGGTCTTGATCGCCTTCAAACGCGAACAACAATTCGAGATCGACACCTGGACTCCGACGGCCCAGCGCCTCGCCCAAGGGCGGCCCAGCTTCCGCTATTATGAATTGCCGACCATTAGCCGTGGACTTCCCCTTGGACGCTGGTGGTTGGATAGCGCCATGCGCGCTGGTATCCCCGACCGTGCGGCGCGGGAAGCGACGATCACGCTGTACCTGGACAAGAAAGCGTTTCGTGAGGCGCTGGACCTGCCCACCGAGGAGACAATCTACGCCTTGCTGGTGGACCGCGCAGGCCGGGTGCTCTGGCGCTCCGAGGGGGTAGCCACGGACGAGAAGGCACGCGACCTGGAGCGAGCGCTCGACGAATTGAACTGAACCTTGCCTGAATACGCTGGTATGAAATGTGCATTGCTTCCCTCCAACGACGCACGGTAGCGTCGTCTAGTGCATCGGAGGAACTGACCAAATGTTGAATTTTGACCAGAATCAGCCCCAAGACCCCGCAAGCGCGTATGGCCAACTGGATCAGAAGAGTAGATCTCAGGTCGCCGAGACGTTTATTCAGCGGTTTAGCCGGGAGCAGGATCCACGGGCGCAGCAATATGCGAGCCTCGATCCCCGTACAGCCACCCCCGGCCAGTTGGCGGAGATGCATCAGTACGCCGCGACACAGCATCCTGGTGTGTTGGGCGATGTGATGCAACACCCTGTGGTCGCTGGTATCCTGGGTGGATTCGCTACCTATGAGGTCGACAAGCGGCTAGGTGGCCAGCGCTAGTCCCAAGCTAAGGATATAGACGCAGCCTCCCGTGCCATGTGGGCGGGAGGCTGCGCTTGCATACATGCCCATAGATACACTCTCTATGGGCATGTATTTAGTTGATTCTTGCGTCGCTAGTGACGGCTTGCGCAGGCGTCGTTTCAGACGTCGGTTCAGGCGCGCTTTCACTTGGCTTCGCGTGAACCTCTGGCGCTGGTTCTGGCGCTGGCTCAGCCGCCAGTTCCGAGTATTGCGTCCAGCGGGCGCGCACGTCGTGCTGGGCCTCGGCCAGCAGTTCATTGGCGCGCACGGGGTCGCTTCGCGTCAGCATGCTGTAGCGCGTCTCGTTGTAGAGGAACTGCTGCAGCGGGACACTCGGCTCTTTGGAATCGAGCGTGAGCGGGTTCTTGCCTTCCTCCGCCGCCTCTGGATTGAAGCGGTACAGCGGCCAGTAGCCCGTTTGAGTCGCCAGTTTCTGCTGCTCCAGGCCGTGACGCATGTCGTAGCCGTGCGCGATGCAGTGACTGTAGGCGATGACGAGCGACGGGCCGGGGTACGCCTCCGCTTCCAGCAGCGCCTTGAGCGTCTGCGCGTCGTTCGCGCCCATCGCC
>DASVZC010000117.1:0-10408 GCA_036391835.1 Ktedonobacterales bacterium
ATGACCGAAAGATGGTCATGGGTCAGGGGCACCCGCAGCGTCGGCGTCTGGCCCTTCGGCGCCCAGGTGCGCACCGCCAGCGGCAGCAGATAGAACGCCGATTCATCTACCCAGACGATGGTGGAGCGCTGCTCGTCCGCCCCTTTTTGAGGGCGGGCCAGCGCTCCGCTTGCCACTGCCGGATCGCGTCGTCGTTGCGTTGGGTCGCCCGGGTGATGGGCCGTTGCCGACTCCACCCGAGCTGGCGCAAGAGCGCGCTGACATGATCGCGGGAGTAGCGCACCCCAAGGGCTTGCCAGATCACCTCCGCCACCCGGTTGGCCGTCCAGACGTCGCCGCGAAAGCCGTAGGCTTCCGCGCCGCGTTCCAAGAGTCCTGGAATCTGAGCGCGTTGTTCGGCGCTCAGCCGCGCCACCCCACCTGGCCCGGGATGACTCGCCAGCGCTTCCACGCCGCCCCCTTCTCGGGCGCGTTTGAGCCACTGGCTCACCGCGCCTTCACTCACCCCCAGCGCGACGGCGATGTCTTTCTGGAGCCAGCCCTGCGCTTTGAGGGCCCAGGCGCGTTTCCGTCGCTCTTCGCGCCAGTCGGCTTTATGTGGTGCTCCCATACCCCACACGCTACCACATCTTTACTTCCTGATCACGAGATCAGTAATGTGGAGCATCCCCGCATCTCGACGATGTTTTTGGGGGAGTAGACCTGTTTGAGCAACGGCGTCGCGAGCATGCGGCGCAGACCATGCGGCGCAGACCATGCCGCCAAAGTAGCTATGGGTCGAACAGAAATGAATCAAGCGCGACCGTCACCCGAGCGCCGCGCGCTGGTTCGCGAGCCACGTGAGGTGTCGCGTCCGCATCGTTGCGAGCCAGACTGGATCTGACGGGTCTGTGGGGCTATCCAGTCTATCGTGCGCGTAGGCGTGGTGTAGGCGCGCGATCTTGAAGGCGCCGAGCGCTCGCTGCATCCGTGGCATATCTTCTCGTAGGGTAGGCGGTAGTGGTCGAATCTCGCTGTAGCCTTGGCTGAACCACTCGATTCGCGTGTCGCGCTCGGAGTCTCCCGCACGCCATACATCCTGGAGCGCGATGGTGATGTCGAGCGCATAGGGAGCGTAGACGCAGCTATCGAAGTCCAGCAGTTGGGGGCGGGCGCCATCCCAGATGATGTTATCTAGCTCAGCATCTCCATGAATCAGCCCATATTCCTCGCCGTCGACCGGAAGCGTTCGCAGCCATGCCAGCGTCGCATCGAGGATACGCGCGACAGCGGTCTCCTCGGCTGGCAGACTTGCGCACGCATCATGAACCTCGCTTTCCCATGAGGGCCGGGCAGGCTGTGGCGCCAGCGTCTGCGAGACCTGGTGTAGCCGCGCGAGTGATCGTCCCCAGGTGCGCATGTGCGCCTCGTTCACGAGGTCAATGGCGAGTTGGTGGCCCGTTAGCTCCTCGAAGACAACTGCGTGGTATCCGTGCGCCGCATCTCCGATGGCTTCAATAGCGACACCTGCCGCCGGGCGTATGGGACACGCGACCGCCATGCCAGCCGTTGCGGCCTGCTCGATGAAGACGATCTCAGACGCCAGCGCGGCCTGGCTTCGCTGCGCAACGGGCGTCAGCCGCAGATAGCCGATGCGCTTGTCTGGCAGACGAAGCCGAAAGATGTGGTTGATGCTGCTGCGCACGTGGACGATGGAATCGCCGCGCCAGCGCGCGGCGGCATCCTGCGCTGGCTCTGGTATGACGCCCGCCGTGACTACATCGACGATACGCCGCATCTCACGCACATCCATCATCATCCATCGGGCTCCTTTATCCGCAGCATGGCGCCTTTCGGTGTTGTTCCTCTGGCCATCCACTCTGCTCCTTGGGAGAGTGTAACTCCATCGCGTAGTTTCCTCCATAGACTATCGTCTGCCCAGCGCGACCCACCTGAGCCGCGTGACAGTAGCCCGTCGATAGCGGGAGGAGGTCATGTATGAAGCGATGGTTTGCGAGTAGCGCAATTGCGTTGGCGTTAGCCTTTGCGCTGCTGGCGGCGTTCGCCAGTCCCGCCCATGCCGCAAGCACAGGAAACAAAGGGCAGCCTAGCCAGAGTTGCCAGGCGCAGACGTCGTCGCCACCAGGATTTAACACGGCCGGTTTCACCCACGCCACAACCGTCTATGCTGGCGCCCAGCCACAGAACTCGAACAATCCGAAGAGTGTAGCGCAGTATGACGTCGCCTGTTTCCAGCTGTCGCATTGATTCTCTCATGACACTGGTTCCATGTCTGTATGCAGCGAGACCCCTCCAGATTGGAGGGGTCTCGTGGTTTGCTTGGTTGTGTTCGCTGCGCCAGCGCTATTCCACGCGGAGCGCCACGATGGGGTCGAGCCGCGAGGCGCGAATCGCGGGATAGAAGCCAAACACGATGCCAATCAGCATGCTCACGCCGACCGCGAGCGCGATAGCTCCGACGCTCAGCGTGAACGGTAGCCCGAAGGAGCGGGTGAGCATCAGGCCGCCGACCAGTCCGATGATGACGCCAAACAATCCGCCGAGTGCGCTGAGTGTCACCGCTTCGATCAGAAACTGATTGCCACTTCGTTCGACGACAAATGAAGCGGTCGGGTCGCTCTGGCTGATCTGGGGATTCTGCTGTTCGAGGGAGGCCAGTGACTGTCGCGCCTGTGAGATGGCGCTGAAGACGTCTGGGCGGGCGACACCACCACGCGAGGCTGTGGCAGCCGCACGCGCGAAAGTGATTGCGCTGGCCGGCAGGAGAATCGCCCCTGTATGACGCGCGCGAACGATGTTGACGGTTGCGGTCATCCCCGTGAGCAGCGTCGCGCCCTGCAAGCGTGACATATCCACCTGAATCGTGACGGGGTAGGTCACGACGCCCGAGGATGTCTGCCCGACGAGCGAGGTAGAGCCGACGGTACCCGCGAATACGCGTCCTGGATAGGCGCTGACGGTAAAGATCGCTGCCTGCCCGACGGAGACCCCAGTGATATCCGCTACATTGACACTCGTGGTGATCTGGAGGATCGAGGCGTCAGCGATCTGAATGAACCCGCTGGAGCCGCTGGACGAACTGGCGCTCCCGCCAAAGCTTGGGGAGCCGCCCACGCTCCCATTGATGGCGGTCACGACGCCCGCGTGTGAGGCTGTGAGCGTGGCGGCGGCGAGATTGTCTTTGGCCGTCTGGAGTTGTTGCAGGGAGCCAGCATATTGATTTTCCGCAAGCTGTGTGCAATCAGGCGGCGGGGACTTTTCGGTGTTGCAGTTGTTCAGCGCCTGTTGCTCCTGGTCATACGCAGTGTAGGACTGGAGTTGCGCCTGATTCAATGCGTCCTGCAGGTTGGTCGTTTCGAGTTTGGCCAGCGTTTGACCTGCTGTTACCTGCTGCCCCACCTGCACATCGATCTCGGCGATGCGACCGCTCGATGCGAACGAAAGATTATAGAGCGAGGCTGAGACTGGCCCTGTTCCGCTGACGGTGAGGGTGAGCGTTCCCTGTCGCACGTTGGCGTATTGGTAGGTGGTGGGTTTTGCGCTACCCGCGGCGCGCGCGACCACTACCCCGCCGACGACGAGCGCGACAAGTACAATCGCACTTACCGTGATAACCCACCTGCGCGATTCCCATAGACGCTTCGGCGCGTAGTCCGGCTCGTCGTTGAATCCGAGAATGTCTGTATCGTCGCGCAGGAGTGGAAGGCGCAACGACTCATTCGCGCTGATCTCGCGGTGTGGCGCGGTGATCGTGTCCGGCGCGGCGCCACTCGATTGCTGAGGCTCTAACGTACTCCGTTTCTCTCCCACCTGTTTGTGTCGCGTGGCGCCTGGCGTCAGCCAGGATCATCAACTTCTCACCATTATGGTGAGCCGTTGCGCAATCGTCATGGGATTTGGCTGAGAAAGTTTGCAATTGCAATTATTGGAAGATGATGAACGCCAGGCGGTGTCACATTGAAGCAATCGGTCGATGCCCTTGACAAGCGATGGGCGTTTTCGGCACACTTGTCGCAACTTTCCCGCACACCCGCAGAGTCGTTTCAGTCGTCACCCATTCTGCTGTCGCATGAAGCGCGTCCTGTCGCTACTATTCTGATTGGGGGCAGTGTGAACGAGACTGAGCCGCCAGTTCACCCGGCGAGTCAGGCCGAGGTGGATGGCTCGCCTACCGATGTGTCATCTGATCCTGTGAAACCACGCAGCGCCGTCCCTGGCGCGATGTTACTCTGCGTGAATGTGCTGCTTGCGGTGATCTGGTTCGTTGTGCTCTCTTGCACCCGACTGAGCATGTCATTGGACAGTCATCGCCCAGTCCGCAGGCTACTGTCGTCGCAACAGACACCGTTGGGCTTCCGCCAGATGCGACAACCACCACCATCGACACGATAGCCACCGCAACGGCTGTACGCGGCTCCATCGCGCCCGGCGTCGCGCCGACCTCCACCGTACCCATTCCAACAGCAACCTTGCCTGTCGCGGCGCCAACTCCGACACCAACCTCTCCACCGCCGACGCCAACCTTCCTCCCTGGCGGATGACGTTACACCATACGGCGAACGGCCAGAGGACTATTGCCCACTGGCCGTTCGTTGCGATTCTCGATGGAAAGTGCGCTGTTAGCCGCCGATCATGCCGGATGGCATGCCCGCCGGGAACGACATGCCATCTGCGCCGCCCTTCCCGTCGAGCAGTGGATATCGTCCGTTGGCGACAGCCTGCTGGAGCGCGGAATAGGCCATGTCAGACTGCGCCTGGGTCAACTCATTCTTGCTGACCGCTGTGGCAAGTTGGGATTTCACAGCGGAGAGATACGCATCGTCCACACTGGACTTGCTCACGCCTTGCGCCGTCGTGATCTGCGCGATGGTCTGATGGTTGTTCAGGTCAGCCTCGAGCGTGGCTGGCGTGAGATGCAGCGCAGATGCGACAGCGCTCACAACGGCTGTGCGCGCGGCGCCAAATGCCGCCGTGTTGTTTGGCCCACCGAAGCCTGCCCCGGCTCCATGTTTGCCGAGCGTTTTGAGCGCCACGCACGGATTGCTGGCGTATTGGCTCAGTTGCTGCTCGGCCTGCGCTTTCTGGGCCTGGGTGATCTTCTTATCGGCATAGAGCTTGTTGATGACGGCCTGCATGCCATCTTTGTTGGCGCTCTCCAGTTGTGACTGGCTGACGCCGAGATCATGCATGACCGTCTGCTCATAGAGTTGGCAGTATGGGTCAGCCGCTGGATTTGCCGTGGCGGCGCTCGCGTGTGAGCCATTCGCCAGGGCCTGCAATGATGGCCCCAGGATGACACCTATCATGAGCCCCACCGCGAGGAGTAATCCGCCCCCGATGCCCAGCACAATGCGATTGTTCATGTCGAACCTACCTCTGTTCTGAGATTCTGCTTGTCGGGGGCGCCTTCTCCCCGTACCCTAATGAGTCCACCCCCTGCCCCGCACCAGACTATACGCGCCAGACGCCTTGTAGGTGAGAGCGACTCGTTTCCCACTGACAAGCATCTTTGGCGCCTGACATGCCGCGCCGCGTGGCTGCGGGCCCGCGCTTGCTCCCTCCAAGCATAGTCTTCCAGTCGCATGCGCTCTCTACATGTGAGACTTCTGCGACAGATCTGCGACACACTTGCGACAGCCGCCTCCGTGGTATCGTAGGCTACATGGGATCGCGCAGCTAATGGAGTTGAGACGATGGGGACGCAGAGTGAATCGCTACCGCAGTGGCGGGTTGGCGTGGTTGGCGCAGGCGCGGTCGGCGGCGCACTGTTGGCCGCGCTCGGCGTGGTCGGCGATACGGTGCGTATGGCGCCCGTAGCTGTGTTCTCGCGCACCTTCGACCATGCGCAGGCGGCTGCGAAGCGCGCGCCGGGCTGCGAAGCGGTGTCATCCCTCGATGCGCTGATCGAGCGCTGCGACCTGATCTTCATCGCGACCAGTGACGATGCGATTGCGCTCGTCGCAGGCGCCGCTCTCTGGCGATCCGGACAAGTGGTGGCGCATCTGAGTGGCGCGCACGGCGTCACACCGCTGGCGGCCGCCGCTGCGCGTGGGGCAATGACGGCCGCGCTGCATCCCTTGATGACCTTCCCTCGTTCGTTGCGGGACGCGACCGCTGCGGATATTCTCGCGCGAATGGCTGGCGCGACCTGGGCGCTGGAGTGCCCCGATGCAGAGGCGGCCCGACGGCTGAGCGCGCTCGTTACGGCGCTGGCGGGCCGTGTGATTGCGCTGACCGAGGCGGATCGCGCTCCGTATCATCTCTCTGGCGTGCTCGCATCGAACTATGTGGCGACACTGCTGGGCGCCGCTTCTGAGCTATGGCAAGGTTGGGGTGTCGAGCGCGGCGATGCGTTGCGGGCGCTGCTGCCGTTGTTGCGTGCGACCGTTGAAAACCTCGAATCTGTGGGTCTGCCCGATGCGCTGACAGGCCCCATCGCGCGTGGTGATGTCGGCGCCGTTCGCATCCATGAGGAGTGGCTGCGCGCCTCGCCTGCCGCCGCCGACCTGCGCGCAGCCTACGAGGCGCTCGCGCGATTGACCGTGCCGCTGGCGCGCGAGAAGAGATCGCTCGACGACGCTGGCGCCTCCGCGATTCTGCGTGCGCTCGACGGCGAGTAGGTCGCCCTGCCGTCAGCCTGACGGTATGTGTCATGCGTTACATCCTGTGCTCGCCGACATACGTATACTCGGAAGAAGGAATGGCGAGTCGCCATGAGCAGGGTGAAGGAGACGCATGATGGGCGTGAATCCGTGGGATCAGACGGCGCCGATGGGGCCAAAGCAGCATGGGAAGCCAGCGCCGCATCAGCCCTCAGCCGCCGCGCATTGGCCGACACCGCAGGCCCCTGAGCCCGTGCTTGCCGAGCCTGAGACCGGAACGCTCCCTGTGCTCCAACGGAGATGGGTAGCCGCGCTGATTCTCTACCTGCTCGCGCCGATCATCGCCGAGGTGTTGACGGGCGCGACGCCGCCAATGGACTTCCTGAACCCTTTCCCGCTGGTCTTTTTCACTGCGATGTATGGCTCGGGCGCATTGCTGGCGCGTGAACTTGTGCGGCGCCGCGGCCTGGGATGGTGGAGCCTCATTCTGCTGGGCGCGGCCTATGGCGCACTCGAAGAGGGCGTGGTCGTGACGAGTTGGCAGAATCCATACTGGCCAGATGCCGCCTACCTCCATGGCTATGGAACCGTGCTGGGTGTGAACTGGTATTGGGCGCTGGGTTTGACAATATTCCATGCCATTGTCAGTATCACGTTGCCCATCACGCTAGTCGAGGCTGCGTTCCCGTCTCTGGCGCCTCTGCCCTGGCTTGGCAAGCGAACCTACCGGCTGCTGTGGGTGTGGCTCACAATCGCCTCAGTGGCTGGACTGGTGAGCTTTGGCTTTCTGCAGTTCCGTGACCACGGCTATCATCTGCCGCTGATCGGCTGGTTTCTGGCGCTCGTCGTCACCGTCGCGCTGGCCTGGGTGGGAACGCACCCCCTGCGGCGTATCTGGCGCACGCAAAGTGACAACTCGAATCCCCCGGTGGTGAGTCGTCGCCATGCGCCCGGACTGGGAGCGTTGCGCTTCGCGGGTTTCGCGTTGACGCTACTCTTCTTCGCTGCGTTCTGGGGCGCGCCGCACATCTTCCAGCGTCCGGAACTGGGCGCGCTGGCCGTCATTGCCGCGCTGGCTGTGGCGATTGCGCTGGTGGGACGCTGGAGCCACCGGCTCGACTGGTCGCCGCGTCGCCGGTTGGCGCTGCTCTCGGGTGTAGCGCTCTTCTTCGCCGCGCTTGCTCCGGTCATAGAGTATTATCTCAAGCCAGCAGGCAAGGATGTGAGCGGGATGACATTGCTGGCGATTGCGCTGGTGGTTGGCCTGGTCTGGCTGGCGCACTCGGCGCGCGTCGCGGAGCAGCGACGACTTGGCAGACGGTAGATCGCGCGTGCCGCTCCTGTGCTATAGTGTCGCCCGGAATCACCGTTCTACGCCATTCTACAAGGAGGCGCCACATGAGCCAGCATGCGAGCGGAACGTTTACCATCGATGCGTGGGAGCCGGAGCCATACGACGATCAGAACGAGGTGAAGTTGGCGCGGGTGCGCGTCCGCAAGACTTTCTCTGGCGACATCGCCGGAGTCAGCACGGCGGAACTGCTGATGGTCGCGGGAACTGAGGAGGGCCAGGCTGCCTACGTCGGCGTGGAGCGCATCGTCGGCAGCGTTCATGGGCGCGCGGGTAGCTTCGTGCTGCTCCATCACGGAATCGCCACTCCTGGCGAGCAATCGGCGCTATGGACCGTCGCGCCGGGCTCTGGCACAGGAGGTCTACGTAGCCTGCGCGGCACGGCGATCATTGGGGATGACCCCGAAGGCGCACACAGCTTCACCCTGGACTACGACGACCTCGATTAGCGCACGACGCCTGATGGAGATGCACGCATGACGCGGTTGGAGACTGGGCGGCTCATTCTTCGTCCATTAGAGATGGGTGACTTGCAGGACTTTGTCGAGATGATGGCGCACCCCGAGGTCTACTCGATGATGGGATTCGGAACGGAGCCAGATGGAACCAAACGCGCTCGCACGCTCGATGAGTGGCGTCCGCGCATTGAGTATCGCATTGCGCAATTTGCCTGGGAAGGCTTCGGCGAGTGGGCCATTATCGAGAAGGTGTCCGGCGCGTTTGCCGGTATGGTGGGATTGCAGTTCTATCTGCTCGACCGGGGAACTCTCGCCACACCAGAGATCGAGCTTTTCTATGGTCTGAAGCGTGACTGGTGGGATAAGGGCATCATGAAAGAGGCGACCAAAGCGGTCAAGCGACATGCCTTCGAGACGCTCAAGTTGCGCCGCCTCACCAGTGTCTGCTTCCGGGAGAATACGCGCTCAGCCAATGTCATGCGCCGCGTTGGCATGAGTGTTGGCCCACATCCAGGTAATCCCGAGGGCGAGTTGTTCGGCTGTTTAGATAATCCCGCGTACGCAGGTTAATAGCCTGCCGCTCGATTAGCGCAGTCCACCAGTGCGATGCGCGTATTCGCGGTGGGCTGCGACGCTCACCACGTCGCGCTCAGGCCAGCGCACGGCAGTGAGACGACCCCCATGCACGCAGCCAGTGTCAACGTTGATCGTATTGTTGCGCCAGCCAGTCTCACGGTGCGGCGTGTGGCCATAGACGACTGCCGCCGCGCCGTGGTAGTCCGATGCCCAGTCGACGCGGACGGGGTGGCCGTGCTCGTCCTCCCAGCCTGTCGTCTCGCCGTAGAAGGCCAGCACGCGGACGCGCTCTGAGATGCGGCCATGATAGCGTTCCGGCAGGCCCGCATGCGCCACCACGAGCGACCCGCCGTCCAGCACAAGATAGGGCGGGATGCGCCGGATGAAGGCCGCGAATGCTGAAGTGAACGCCTCGCGCTCCGCCTGCGTTGGAAGCGCGGCGATCTGGTCGAGACTTTCCTGCAGCCCATGCGCGATATAGACGTGCCGCCCCTCGATGGCGCGCATCAGCTTGATGTCGTGGTTGCCTGGCGCGCAGAACGCCTGACCCGCTTCTACCATCCGCATCACCAGTTGCGCCGCTTGCGCGACGCCAGGGCCGCGATCTACGAGATCGCCAACGAAAATGGCGCGTCGCCCGTCTGGATGACGCATGCCCGACTCGGCATCGCGCGTATAGCCGAGCGTTTCGAGCAGCTCAACCAGCTCAGTGTAGCAGCCGTGCACGTCGCCGATAATGTCGAATGGACCGCACTCACCGCGCAGATCGCACGCCAGCGGCTGTCGGACGACGCGAGCCGCCTCCAAAGCTGAACGGGCAAGCGTCTCAGTCGACGCGTAGCCGCGCGGGCCAATCGGGAATCGGGAAGGAGAGAGGCCATCGCCGAGCAGGATGGCGACGGGAGCGACATCATAGTGATGCGCCAGTCGCGCCAGCGTGAACGTCGAACCCGCGTCTGGGTTGGCGATCACCGTGGCCGTTAGCAGGCCATCAGCCAGCCGCCGCCCGATGTTAATGCGCGTTTCCTCAAATGCCTCTGGATCGGTAGATTCGGGCGCGATAGGGAAGATCTCATCAGGCGCAAAGTGGCGTTCGGCGAAATTCTGCGCCGTCGCTTCAGTTTGGCTTGCGAGCACGACCAGCGCCAGCGCCGGAATCGTCACGGTCAGCTCATATCGCATCCCTGTGTCTCCTGTACCTGTGAGCGCGCTCTGGCCATCCCTCGGCCATCCGCCAACGTGGGGCGAACACAGGTGGCTGCCATAGAGACTATCGCACAAAATCACCAGGGGAGTCTCTACGCCCAGCGGAAAACACGAAGAAGACACGAAAAAGGGGCGGAACCATTCCGCCCCAGATTTCGAACGCTATCAGGCCGAAAGAACAGCTTCGGCGCTTCATGCGTGGGTGAGAAGAAACC
>DASVZC010000118.1:0-40364 GCA_036391835.1 Ktedonobacterales bacterium
CTCATCGTCGTAGATGAAGCGTATTACGAGATCGGCGCACTCGCCGGTGATGCGCGCGCGTGGACGGCGGCGCCACTGCTGGCATCCGCAGGAAACCGGCTGGTGGTCCTGCGCACCTTCAGCAAGCTATTTGGCCTGGCGGGCCTGCGCGTCGGTTATGGCCTGTGCTCGCCTGAAATCGCCGGACGACTCCAAGCGTTGAAGGCGCCCTACAACGTCAACATCGTCGGGCAGATAGCGGCGCTCGCCGCGCTCTCAGATCTCGACTGGCTACGCGAGCGCGCCCAACTGCTCGTAACCGAACGCGAGCGGGTGGCGCGGACGCTGATGGATCAGCATGGCCTGCGCGTCTGGCCATCCGCCGCGAACTTTCTGCTGGTGGAGGTCGCGCCCGATGTCGCCGAGCCAACGGCGTCAGAACAACGGCGCGACAAGCTCTGGCAAGCGCTGCTGACAGGGGGCATCCTCACGCGCCGTCTGACGGGGCCGCGCCTGGAGGGTGTCTTGCGCGTCACCATCGGATTGCCTGAACAGAACGACGCATTCTGCGCCGCCCTGGCGCGAGCGCGGCAAACATCAGAGGGAGAGCCGCAATGGGCGAATTGACGTCTGCTCGCCTGGCCGAGCGTCGCCGTGTCACGCGCGAGACAAATGTCTTCGTCCGGCTCGATCTCGACGCTGGCCCGCTCGATACGCCGGGGGCGATTTCGACATCCGTGCCGTTTCTCGATCATCTGCTGAGCGGCATGGCGCGGCATGGTCGACTGGCGCTCACCATCACGGCGACCGGCGACATCGAGATCGATGATCACCATACCGTCGAAGATGTTGGACTGACGCTAGGCCAGACCTTGCTCGCCGCGCTGGGCGAACGTCGGGGCATCGCGCGCTTTGGCTCCGCCTATGCCCCGATGGACGAAGCGCTCGCACGCGCCGTGGTGGACATCTCCGGTCGGCCCTATCTGGCCTTTGACATGGGCGCCGTCATCCCACCCGAGCGCGTGGGACATTTTGACACTCAACTCGTCGAGGAGTTCTGGCGCGCATTCGCCACTGAAGCCCGACTCACACTGCATCTGGATGTGCTGCGCGGGCGCAACGCCCACCACATCTATGAAGCCATGTTCAAAGCGACGGGCCTGGCGCTGGCGACGGCGATACGCGTCACCGACGCGGGCGGTAGTGTGCCCTCCACGAAAGGAACACTGGGATGATCGTGGTAGTAGACTACGGCGCCGCAAACCTGCTAAGTATCACGCGCGCACTCGAAGCGGCCGGCGCTAGCGTCGAAGTGAGCGCTTCACCTGTACGCATCGCCTCGGCGCAGGCAGTCGTGCTGCCGGGCGTGGGCGCTGCTGGCGCGGCAATGAACACGATGCGCACGAGCGGCGTAGACATGGCGCTGCGCGAGGCGATCAGCGCAGGGCGACCGCTGCTGGGCATCTGCCTGGGGATGCAACTCCTCTTCGAACGGCTGGAGGAGGACAACTCCCCAGGGCTGGGCGCGCTGGCAGGCGAAGTCAGGCGACTTCGCGACGCGCCCAAAGTTCCGCATATCGGCTGGAATAGCCTGGAATGGGAGCCATCTTCGGCGCCTCCGCTTGCGCGTGAGGTATTCGCCGCGGCGGCGCCGGGTTGGCCAGCGTATTTCGTCCACTCCTACGCCTGCGTTCCCGCTGACCCATCTGTCGCCGTCGCCTGGACCGACTATGGAGGGCCGATCTGCGCTGCTGTGTGTCGGGACTCGATGCTCGGGGTGCAGTTCCATCCCGAAAAGAGCGGCCAGACAGGGGTCGCATTGCTGCGCCAATGGGTCGCATGGGTGGCGAGCCGCACGCCCAGAGAGGTGGGAATCCGTGAATGAACGCATCCTCTATCCAGCAATAGACATTCTCGGCGGGCGCTGCGTGCGTTTACGACAAGGAAACTACGGCGACGTCAGTGCGTTCGGCGATGATCCTATGCAAGTGGCGCGCAAGTGGCAGAGTGAGGGCGCTACATGGCTGCATGTGGTGGACCTCGACGGCGCCCGCGATGGCCAGCCTCGCCACCTGGACCTTCTGCGAGCAATCGCCGCCACGACTGATCTCTCCATCCAATACAGCGGCGGCCTGCGCACATCCGAGACGATTGCGGCGGCGCTCCATGCAGGGGCGGCGCGCGTCGCGCTTGGCACAGCCGCCGTGCGGCAGCGTGCGCTCGTGCAGGCGAGCTTTGACCAATGGGGCGACCGTATCGCCATCTCAGTGGATGTGCGCGCTGGGAGTCTGGCCATCGCGGGCTGGCTCGCCTCTGTCTCCGAGTCGGTCGCCGAGTTCGCGGACACGATGGTGATGATGGGCGCCACCACGATCATCGTGACGAGCGTTGACCGTGACGGAACACTCGCAGGCGCTGACGACACACTGCTGCGGAGCATGCGAACTGCTCTGCCTCAGGTCCGGCTGATCGGCGGTGGTGGTGTCGCCTCGCTGGACGATGTTCTACGGTTAATGCGGATTGGACTGCATGGCGTGCTATTGGGACGCGCACTGTACGAGAACGCGCTCAGTCTGCCCGAGGCCATCCAGGCCATCACGGATATCGAGGCGGAGGAAAACCTATGCTAACCAGGCGAATCATTCCATGCCTCGACATTGACGCTGGGCGCGTCGTGAAGGGCCGCAACTTCGTGAATCTGCGCGATGTCGGCGATCCCGTAGACCTGGCGATGCGCTACGAGATGGAGGGCGCAGACGAACTCACCCTGCTCGACATCACTGCCGCCAGCGATGGGCGCGCCGCCGCACTTGAGACACTGCGCCGCGCGGCTGGTCGTGTCTTCATCCCCGTTACCCTGGGTGGAGGCATGCGCACCATCGCAGACATGCGCGCCGCACTGAGCGCCGGAGCCGACAAGGTATCAATCAATACGGCTGCCGTTGAACGTCCCGCGCTGCTCTCCGAGGCGGCGCAGGCGTTCGGCCAACAATGCGTCGTGCTGGCGGCGGACGTCCGACGCAGCGCCACTCCATCAGGGTGGGAGGTCGTCACACACGGCGGGCGCACACCCACCGGGCGTGACGCAATCGCCTGGCTGCGCGAGGGCGTGGAGCGCGGAGCCGGAGAAATCCTGTTGACCAGTATGGATCGCGACGGCGAGCAAACGGGATACGATCTCGCCCTGCTCCGCGCCGCCAGCGATGCCATCACCATCCCAATCATCGCCTCTGGTGGCGCAGGCAAACCCGACGACCTCACCGCAGCGTTTCAGGCAGGAGCTGACGCCGCACTGGCCGCCAGCATTTTCCACGACCGACGCTATTCGGTGGGAGAGGTCAAAGCGCGTCTCAGCGCCAGCGGACTGGCGGTGCGCCTGTGACAGACGCATCATCCCAACCCGCCAACCCGTCCCTGCGCCTCCGCTTCGACGAGCATGGGTTGATTCCCGTGGTCGCGCAAGACGCCACAACACGCGAGGTCTTGCTGCTCGCCTACATGAATGAGCAGGCGCTCGATGCGACTCTCGCCACTGGCGACCTCACCCTCTGGAGTCGCTCCCGACAGGAGCTATGGCGCAAAGGCGACACATCCGGCCATCGGCTGCGCGTAGTGGAGTTACGAGTCAACTGTGAAGACAACAGCCTGCTGGCGCGGGTTGAATTGACGGGGCCAGGCGCGTGCCACGAAGGCTATCGCGGCTGCTACTATCGCACGCTGTCGGGTGAGAAAGCGGGCGCCTTGTCTGCCCAGGTAGTCGAACGGCGCGCATTCGATCCCGCGACTGTCTATTCCCCTGAGCGCGAACAGGATGTGGCGCTCGAACGGGACGCTCGCATCCTCTACGCCGCGTACGAGCGCTTACGCGATGGTCCAGCGCCCGCGTCCTCGAAGACCGCCGCATTGTTGCACGCGCCTGATTCCGCTGAAGTGAGCGCGCGGGCGCTCGAACGGGCGCGGCAGGAACTCAAGGAGTTGCGCGGAGTGCTCGCCGGAACGCATCGCCACCACGGCGACGCGCGCGATGTCGTGCTGGAGGCAAGCCAGGTAGGCTACTGGACGATGCTCGCCGCCGTCGCCCAGCGTCTACCGTATGACGCATGGCGTCCAGAGCGCGCGTGGCTTGCCGGTTGGCGTCAACAGCGCATTGACCATCAACCTGAGCATGAGTTGGCTCGTATGTTATCTGACATAGTGTTGGATGCAGGCGCCCTGTGTCGTGCGGCAAGCATCCATCCTGCCGGCGTTGTGGCCGCTGATTTGGAAGAGATGCGGAGTGCGTACGGCGACATCTAGCGAGGGTCATTAGCGAGGTGGGCTAGCGGATGAGGCAGAGGTGGCTTGAGGCTATAGCCGCTCGTTGTAGGTGGTGAATCCGCCACGCATGGCGCCAATTCTGCGCTAGCATCTCCTCGACATATTCTTCATCGTATTCTCTGCTGAGAGTAGATGGATCTCAATGGACGCACGCCCCACCGCTGAGGAGTGAGCTAGCCCTGCCATGGGTTTCGCCAGCACGCGGACTACGTAGTGGCGCACCTTTGAGATGAAACAAGTAGGAAGATGAGTAATCCGAGGCGGTCGAAGTCGAGCCGGGCGCGGTCCAAGCGCAAACGTGTACAGTCAAATGCGCACATCGTGGCGCGCACCCAGCAAAAACCGGCCATCACCAGACAGATCAGCGTCGTGGCTGCTGAGGATTCCATTACCTTGACGAAGGAGCGCACCTCGATGTCTTCCGCCAGCCTGAGTGGGGCTAGTTCGCGGCGCGCTCGCCCGGCCAACAGACGTCGGAGTCGCACCCACCATACACAATATTCAGCATATTCAGCCGCTGCAGATCGTCGACGCGCCCAAAATGGACGCCAGAGTCGGCCACTTGCCGCCGGACTGACACGCAGTGTAGCGCCAACGCGCCCGCTGCCTACGACTCGCGCCGTTCGCATGATCCGCAAGACAGGTACCCTGAGCGCAAGCACAGCTACCCGCTGGAAGGCGCACGCCGCAAGCGGTCTTCACTCAACACAGCACGTCGCAGCAGTCGCCGCCAAGCGTGTCAGCGTATTGCCACACGCGGCTGCCTCTGGCCTGGTAGCTGCGACATCTGCGATCACCGCGCGTCTCACCACCCTGCGCAAAGCCATACCACAACGGCCCATAGCGCAGCCCAGCAGAACCGCCACCGCCAAACGCACAGAGACGAAGGCCGCCCCAGCCATGTTGGCCCCAGTCGCCAACGCGAGTATCGCTGCAGACCTCTCTGTGCTTGACCGTGTCCGTCGGGAAAGAGTGATCGCAACGCCTGCGCCGTCGCGCGCCGCGCCTGGCGCCGCAACCAGAGCGCGACGTGGAATCAGTCGCGCCATCAACATCGTGGTCACTATGACGCTGCTGGTAGCATTGACGCTCGCCATCGTGCCAGTCTCGATGTTCGCCTACACCAACACGCTCTGGCTTGCGCACGATGGGCAATTGCACCTCAAGAGCGCCGAAAGCGACTTCAAGGCGCTCATGTTGAAGCCTACTGATCTCGCGCTCATCAACGATGCGCAGAACCAGATGCAATTGGCGCACAACGACTTCGTGCAGTTGCAGGTGCGCGTTACGCTCGCCAGTCCCGCTGGATTCATCCCAAGCATCAACGCCAAACTGAGCGGCGCGCAGAAGCTCGTGCCGCTTGCGATCGAGGGCACGCAGGCGGGGATTTATGCGACTGACGCGCTCAAAACACTGGTCACTGGCTTGAAGAATCCGCTGGGCGCGAGTGGTGGCCTCACCAGCGCCGACACAGACCAGATCATCAGCGATGTCGATCAAATACAATCGCTCTACGGCCAGATGGCGCCGCAGATCATGGCGCTCACACCCGCTGACCTGTCGCTCGCTCCCAGCCTATGGCCAACGATCACTAGCGTGCAGGCGAAACTGCCGCAAGTCACCCAACTGGTGAATGATATCGGTGGCCTGGCGCACGCATTGCCAGGGCTGCTGGGCGTCGGCGCGCCGTCATCTTATCTGGTGGAAGTGCTCGACTCCAGCGAGTTGCGCCCTACCGGAGGCTTCATCGGCAACTTCGGCGTGCTCACCCTCACGAACGGGCGTCTCGATTCCGGATTCCACATCAGCGACATTACGCTGATCGACAGTAGTAACAAGTTCGACAACGCGAAATACAAGTATTTCATCCAGATTCCGCGCAAGTACAACTGGCTGCGCGCGGTCTTTGTGGACCCGAACAGCGCGAGTTGGTCGCTGCGTGACTCGAACCTCGACCCGAACTATCCAACGGTCGCGGAATACGCGCTGAGTCTCTATCCAAGACTACTCCCGTCCGCACAGAAGAATCTGCAAGCGCAGGGGAGCACACTACAACTGTATGACCCTGCCAAGAGTGGACAATTCGCAGGCGTAATCACGTTAAGTCTGGGCTTCTTCGCGGAGGCGCTCAATACCACTGGGCCACTGCGCATTGATCAGCCCGGCATCCACGAAACGGTGACGTCCCAGAACTTCGTCGCCAAAATCCATAGCTATGCGCTTGGCGCAAATGCGACTGGGCCCGACAACAAGGCGTGCGGCGTCACGTCATGCAGTAAGATCTTCACCAGCGCAGTCGTCAAAGCGTTCATGGACAAGGTGAAGTCGAACCTGCCGCTTTACGTCGCCAAGCTGGGCAAGCTGTTCTATGACTCGCTCAAGACCAAAGACGTCGAGGTCTATCTGACGGCGCCGGAGGCTGAAAAGACGCTGCAATCCCTCAATATGGCTGGCACGGTTGCGGCTCCAGCGACGGGCGACAGTCTCTTCCAGGTGGACGCGAACATCGGCGCGAACAAGGATAACGGCTTCCTCAAGTACCAGATGAGCGACACCATCACGCTCGACGCAAGTGGAAACGCGACACACAAGCTCAACTGGAGCTACACGTGGCCGCGCGATCCCGCGACGCTCAAGGAGACGTTCCCGGCTGGCGGCATAGACTACTTCGCCTATTCGCGGATCTACACGCCACCGAGCTCTACGCTCATCTCACAGGATGGCCTGACGAGTTTTGGGTCTGATATGGAGTTCAATCGGCTGGCATACCATGGCAATGTTACGGATTCCTACGGCCAGACGTCGTCGTACACTCTCTCGTGGAGAGTGCCCGATGCAGTGACGGTCGACAGCACAGGCTACCACTACCGCCTGACACTCCAGCGTGAGGCGGGCATCGTGTGGCCGCTGAAACTGACGATCAATCTCCCAGCGTGCGGCATAGCCAATGGAGCACCCAGCGTGAGCGGGCTGACGTCACAAAACCTGGTCGAACCTACCGGTCATGGTCTGGTAATCACAGGTCCGCTGACACAGGACGCCCAGGTGCAGATCGATTACACCTGCTCGTCGCTCGCGCAGACCAATCCGTCCGCCAGCAGCCCGAACTACTACGTCGCGCTGCAGATGGCGGCGGACCACTGGCAAACGGTAGCCTCGCGTCTCATTCATCCGTAACGCTTAGGATGCCTCACTCAGGAACGTCCGGCGCGCAACGCGTTGAGGATGACGAGGACGTCGATGCCCTCTTGCAGGACGGCGCCAACGGCAGGCTGGATGAAGCCAAACGCCGCGAAGCCCATCGCCACGAAGCTAAGACCCATACCTATCCAGATGCCCTGGCGCGCGATTCGCATCACACGGCGACCCAGGCGCACTGCTGTCGCAATCTTGAGGATATCTGACGACAGAAGGACGGCGTCGGCGACACTAGCGCTGGCAGTCAGCCCTTGCGCGCCCATCGCCACGCCAACGGTGGCCAGCGCGAGCGCGGGAGCATCATTCACCCCATCGCCAACCATCAGCACATGCGAGCCGTTCGTCAGCAACTCCTGAATCACCGCGACCTTGTGCTCTGGCAGGCACTGCGCCACCACGCGGTCCATGCCAGCCAGGGCAGCCACCTGTTGCGCCACATGCGGGCCGTCACCAGTCAGCAGCACCGTCTGGACAACCTGCGCCGCTTTCAACTGCGGCACGAGCTGCGACAACTCCGGGCGCGGCACATCGGCGAATACCAGCAAGCCACCCGCCTGTCCATCAACCGCGATGACACTGGCGATCTGCCCATCGGCAGCCCTGCGATCACGCTCGGCAGATATCCACTCAGGAAGCGGTATGGCGAGCGAGCGCATGAACGTGCGATTGCCTATGGCAAGCCGAACGGCGCCCTCCTCCTCTGGCAGGGCATCTGGGGATGCGGGGAGCGTGATGACACCCGAGACACCATGACCAGCCACTTCGAGGAGGTCGGTGACAGGCAACAACGCCAGCGACCGCGCATTCGCCTCATCCACCACAGCCCGCGCGAGCACATGCGACGAGTACTGCTCGACCGACGCGGCCCACTGGACAATCATCCCGGTATCGAGCGTCGTATCCGCGCCATCGATTGACACATCGACGAGCTTTGGCGCGCCTAGCGTAAGTGTGCCAGTCTTATCGAAGACGGCGACGTCCACCTCGCCGAGTTGCTCGATCGCAGCGCCACTCTTGACGATGATACCGTTCTTCGCGGCACGGTCGATGCCTGACATGATGGCGATTGGTGTCGCGAGAATGAGTGGACATGGTGTAGCCACCACGAGAACCGCCAGCGCATAGATACTGTCGCCTGAGAGCGCCCATGCGACGCCAGCTATCGCCAGGGAAATCGCCGTGAAGAAGACCGCATAGCGGTCAGCCAGGCGATGAATCGGCGCTTTGTGGCTCTGCGCATCCTCGACGAGCCGCACGATTTGCGCGTAGTGGCTCTCAGCGGCGCGCCGAGTCGCGCGTACATCGAGCACACTCTCGAGGTTCACACTTCCCGACAACAGCAGCGCGCCGGCCTCCTTGCGCACCGGCAATGGCTCGCCAGTCAGATCAGCCTCGCTCACGCTGGAGGTTCCAGCGATGACCACGCCATCAACCGGAACTAGCTCGCCCGGCCGGACGACCACATCCATACCGATCTCGACAGAATCAGCGCTGACCGTGACCAACTCCGCGCCCGAGCGCACACGCGCGGTGCGTGGCGCCCGGTCCGCCAGAGCCGCGAGTTCACGGCGCGCCCGATGCAGCGCATACGCCTCCAGCGCCTCGCCACCAGAGAGCATCAGCACGACGATAGCGCCCGCGAGATACTGACCGAGCAGCAGCGAGCCACCAATCGCCAGGATGGCGATGAGATCCACACTCAACTCGCCGTGGAAGATTTGTCGCGCAGTCTGCCAGAGCAGCGGAATGCCACCCAACAGGATCACCGCAATCAGCGCCCATCGCGCCACGTCGACGCCCGCGAGAATCCAGAGAGCCAACGCCACGATCAACAGGATCAGGGCGCCAGCCGGAATCGGATAGCGCCGCAGCGTCCGCCAGACACGAGCCAACCCACCAGGCGCCGCGCTGGGCGACGCCTCAGGAGGCTGCAGAACGGTGAGTTGTGACCTGACCGCTTCGTCCTGTTCCTGGCCGGAAGTCGATTCGAGCATACGAGGAGCCCCTGTTTCTGCATGTGACCCTACGAGCGCGCATTCTCACTGTGTCCGGAAATCCCGCCATCATGCCAAACTCTCTGCGTAGGGCGCGCGTGCGGTGTAGCCGCTTGGAGCGAAACTCAGGCATGCGTTAGCGCCCTGCATATCGTTGAAGCAGGCGCCCATGTAGTTCAGGATGACCACCTTTTGGATCCCAGGAAACTGCTTCAGTGTGTTGGCGATCATGTGACTCATGACAAAGCCTGCCATGTCACCAGGAATATCGACCCGACGACAGAACTTCAGCGTGGCCGTACCCTGTTCAGGTGTTGCGCCTTTGTGGTCTAGCGTCAAATCAAAGTCGTGGAACTCGCCGGAACACACCGATTGCAGGCCCAGTTGGCCATCAAACGGCGAGTAGTATCCATTGGATCGTTCACTCTGACTTGGCCCCTTGAGCATCTCTTGGAGCGCATCGGTCACGCGCGCCTGCGTTGACACCTCGGTCGTAGAGCGGGTCACTGGAAAGACCGCAGCTGGATTGTTTTCTGTCTCTGGATGCCGCGCAAAGTAAACTTGCACGACCGAAGGCTTCGGGGTGGCGGTCGGCGTAGAGGAGGCGCCACCTGTCGAGCCGCCGCATGCCGACACGATCAACCCGATGGTGGACAGCAGCATCAACGCAAGGGCAGGCACACGTCGTCGCATACTTCCCTTTACCATGTGATGGGCTGTCGTCAGAGCCGTCATAGCTACTCCCTCCCTCTGGGCTACGGCGCTACACTCGCTGTAGTAGCAGCGCGAGCAAGCCGGAATAGTCGCAGCGCAACCAGAACATCCCACACGACCAGTGGCAGAAGTGAAATTATCGACAGGATATAGCCCAGCTGGCCAGCCGTCGCGGGAATCAACATCAGCGCGCCCAACACCAGCGTGACATATGCGGTCACATTGCTGAAGACGGCGCTCCGCAGCATAACCACCGCGAAGAGGAGGATGCCCACGCCGCCCAGCACATAGCTCACATCGAAGGCGCTCCCCTGCCAGGTCGCGAGCGCCGACTGGCCCGCCGCCAGCAACTGCGAGCGGTCCGCCTCGCTGGTCGCTACCGCATATTTCTGGCTAAGCACGAGCATGGTGAACGAGACATTCGACGCGAAATACGTGACGATGCTGACGACGCCCAACAGCGTGGCGAACGTGACGAGCGACTCATTGACCTGCCGCAGCGCGCCGTACAACGCGAAGTACAGCACGAGTGTCAGCGCGTAACTCACGAGCATCACCAGGTCAAGTTGGAGCAAACCGACCAGAGGGTTCTGTTGGAAGGCCGCATACCAACCTGAGACGGTCGTCGGAGAGGGGTTCGTCACCAACACGACGCCAGCGATAGCGACGCAGATAACGGAGAGCAGCGCCGCCACAGCGCCCGACCTATACACGACCTTCCAGCCGCCTCCGCCGATGACAGGCGGTATCGTTCCCGTCTGTCGCGGTGAGATGATGGTAGAGGATGGAGAATACGCAGCCATAGAATGGCCTCTTTCGCCGCGCGATGATGAAGCGCCATGCCGCGCCGCAATGCGGACGAAGCTGGCGCTTCGCACAGGAAGATCAGCAGTGAACTTCACGTCTACGCGACTAAGCCTGACCCGCGCCGGTCGACGCGCCCGCCATCGCCGTCCGAGCCACCGACGTAGCCCAGGCGCGAGCGCGATCTAACTCGCCGTCCTCCAGCACGGGTGGATGGCGATCTGAAGCGCCCCCGGCTTTGACGAAGAAGCTCTCGTCCGGCGTGACCACGTGAGCTCCCGCCTTCCTTAGACGTGCTTCGATGCGCGCTGCCGCCGAGCCAGACATCCAGCGTGGCCACTGCAATCGGGTGTCGAACACGGCCACCGCCGTTCCGCGCAACGTGTCACGCTCCAGCCGATCAAAGAAACACGCCATTGGTTCGGTCATGTCGCGCTGCTCGGTGGGTCCACCAATCAGCAATAGGTCGAATTTCTCACTCAGCAACCCAGAAGCATCCTCCACAGGCGCAACCCGCGCGATGCCAAACGCTCGCAACCCCTCGCCGATGGCCTCGGCGATTGCCTTGGTGTTGCCGTAGTGTGAGGTGTAGATAACCAGAGCCTTCATGCGCCATGTCTCCCTTCGTCCGTCACCGTTTCAGAACAGGCGTTTGCGGTGGCTGCGCTGGCATTGGCTGCTCATACCACGGCTGCTGGTACTGTGGCTGCTCATGGCGAGGCGCCTCATACTGAGGTAGAGCCATACCATCAGGCCCCACGATGATGTACGCGATCATGCCGGCTAATCCAACTGGCCCAGTCACAAACGCGAGAAGGCCGGACCCAAGCATGATCCAGAACCAGGTCTTGTCCGCGAGCCGGTTCGTGTTGAGAAGTGCGCCGATCCACGCCACGACCTGCACGACAAAGCCAGCCAACGCGACAGTAAAGCCGGTGATCACGAAACCGAGAGTGGTCCAGAAGTAGCCGTTCATGGTGGGGATAAAATCCGACCCGTTTCCGGTCGCCGCGGGCTCCCAATGTCCACCATTGGTCAGCATCATGCCGAGGCTGATGCCACCAATCACAAGCCCGATAACGAGCACGACCAATCCTGCGATCCAGATCCGTGTGATAGTAGCTTTCTTCACCTTGCCTTGCCTCCTTTCCCTGCTACACATGCACTTCTAGCAGATACCGCCGCCATCACAGCGTCATCGCACGGGGTCGCCCGCGCAGCACAGCCTCGTCTCATCCAGAAAATCGAGCCATGCGCCAGGGCGAATCTTGGCGTCAATCGCGGTTACGAGGAATCGGGAGTTGTTGGGATGACGTTACGAGCGCGTTACGGCGCTAGAGGTGTGAACTCGTTCACATCGTGATTTCTCGCAGCGCTACGGTAACGTTTCTCTGACGCCACTTGCGTATACTGCGAATATGTAGCCGTCTGCACATGCGGGTCGGCGCGCGCTTGCGCTGCGGTGGCTTCCGTCGGGAGATATGGACATGATGAATCGCATTGCGCCTGTGGTCGCATGGGGGGTCGCCGCGCTCTGCTTCCTTGGCGTTGGGGCTGCGACGACACTGGGTATGCTGTCTGCTTCCGTCTCGCCCAGTGTCTTCAGCCTGGGTACCGCATTCATCCTGTTCCCGCTAGTGGGAGCCATCATCATTTCGCGACGGCCGGTGAATACCATCGGGCGCATCCTGCTTGGCATCGGCTGCGGCACGGCGACTACCGACTTCAGCGCTGGCTATACGCTCTACATTTCCCATAGGCCCGGAGCTTCACAACTCGTTATCGCTCTCATCAACTGGTTGGGCAATCTGGTGTGGCCCATCAACCTCGGCCTGGGCATATTCCTGATCCTGCTGTTCCCTACCGGGCAACTGCTATCGCCGAGGTGGCGCTGGGTCGCCAGGTGCTTGGTGGCCGGACTCGCGTTGAACGTCGTGTCGTGGGCCTTCATGCCAGGAGAGATCGCAAGGGCAAACGGGTCGATCAATAATCCGTTTGGCATCGCGGCGATACAACCTGTCCTTATGGTGATGCAAGCGGTGTCAAACACCATACTCTTGCCCTTCGTGCTCATAGCCGTTGGGGGAGCGCTTTGGCGCTTCTGGCGGTCGCGTGATGTCGAACGCGAGCAAATGAAGTGGTTTGCGCTCGGCGCCTCAACGCTCATCGTGAGCATCACGCTCACCTTGATCTTTGTGCCACAGAACTCGGTGTGGGCAAACGTGGGATTCGCGTTTGGCTTCGCCATGCTGCCGATCACCATCGGCATCGCCGTATTGCGCTATCGCCTGTATGACATCGACGTCATCATCAATCGCGCGCTGGTCTATGGCGCATTGACTGCCATCCTCGGCGGACTCTACTTCAGCGTGGTTATCGGCTCACAGTCACTCACGAGCACAATCACTGGCAAGCAGATCGGCCAACAGCCCGTTGTCATCGTCTTGACGACTCTAGGCGCCGCAGCACTCTTCCAACCTTTACGCGGTCGGATCCAGCGCGTCATCGACCGCCGCTTCTACCGCAGCAAGTTTGATGCGGCCCGCACAATTGCCGGATTCGGAGGCGTGCTGCGAACGGAGGTCGAGATGGAGCAGCTCTGCAGCCGGCTGCTCTCCACTGTGGAGGAAACGGTGCATCCCGCGCACGTCTCGCTCTGGTTGCGCCCGCCCCGCTCGCAGAATGCGCGACCAACGTCGTAGCGATTGCCTACGTAACGTCTCCCGTAACGCTTCCCGGACGCGCATCTTCTATGCTGGCAATGTAGTCAAGGCGGCTACAACACATGAGTGAGGGGAGCAACAAATATGCGTACCATACTCCGGCAAGCATACGTAGGAGTCGCATGGCTATACCTTGCGGCCATTGTCGTGCAGTTCTTCCTGGCGGGCCTGGGAGTGTTTGTCAGCCCGGAAGACTTTAGGTTTCACGCCATCTTCGGCGGCATCATCCTGCTGATCGGCCTTCTCGCGCTGATCCTCTCCTTCCTGGCGCAACTGCCATGGAAGACAACCGGACTGACAGTACTCTTACCTGTACTCGTGCTGGTGCAGTCAACGCTCGTCGAGATGGGACGCAACGGCATACATCTGGTCGCGGCATTCCACACGGTCAACGCGTTGATCATCTTCTCGGTCGCGGCGTACGTCGCGCTGAACGCCCGCGCGCTTGCGGGGCTATCCACGACGAACAGGGAGCCGGTCAACGATGCAGGCGCGCTCACACGCGAGCCACATCGCGTCGCGTGAAGTCGCCATTCCACTTGGCGAAGGTAGAAACCAACATGCCAAACAGGCGGCTCCGTCTACTCGTCAGTTGACGGAGCGTCGAGGTCGAGAGGGTCGGAGGGCGCAAAGGGCTTCCGATTCCAGAGGGTGGAGTGGGGTTGGAATCGCGGGGAGGACATCATCGGCAAGGACGTAGGTTCTGCTGATGATGAAGGAGCGTCTGGGTTAAGTGGGGTGGATGGTGGAATAGCGCCGTCGTCGTCTTCCTGCTGGGATGGGGTAGGTTCGGTGAACACGATGGGGCCAGCATGGAGACGGCGCGCGGGGCTAGTCGGAGGCGCGGGCTGTCCGTAGCCACCGGTTGGCGCGTGTCGTTCACGCTCAGGCGTGGGCTGTGGAGCAGGCGCGGGAGCAGGCGCGCTGCGTTTGTTCGCGCGAGCCACCACTGTGGCGATGACCCCGCCGACGACCGCGGCAATGACCCCACCGAGTCCGCTAGACACGAAATGTTGCTGCATCAGAGCCGAAAACGCAGCCGCGGCGACATGCAACATAGGAAGCCTCCCCTCCGCCAGTAGCGGTTTTCCTCATACAGAGAGTATGACGCGTCGCGCTGTCGTCGTCCAACTCTGGCGGCAAGTGGGGTATGCCGCTGGGCTACCTCACCCGCGTGAAACCCGCATGCATGGGAATGCGCAACGAGGTAGCCCAGAGAACGGAAAACTAGAGCAAAATCGCCATCGGCTGCTCGAGCAGTTGCTTGAGTTGTTGCAAGAACCGCGCCGCAATCGCGCCATCGAGCGCGCGATGGTCAGATGAGAGTGTCAACTTCATCTGATCGCGCACGACCACCTGCCGGTCGGCTGTCGCCACCGCAGTGGGGATGATCGAGCCAACCGCCAGAATCGCGGACTCCGGCGGATTGATAATCGCAGTGAAGCTCTCGACATCGTACATGCCGAGATTGCTCACGGTGAACGTGCCGCCCTGCAACTCTTCCGCCTTCAGCTTACCGGCGCGCGCCGCCTCGGCCAGTCGCCGCGACTCACGCGCCAGATCGAGCAAGCCCAGCTTGTCGACATCGCGCACGACCGGCACGATCAGCCCCTGCTCCAGGGCTACCGCCATGCCGATGTTGACACGCTTCTTGTAGAGCATGCGCTCGCCGTCGAAGGAGACGTTGACCTGCGGCATGCGAGCCAAGGTCATCGCCACAGCCTTCACAACGATATCGTTGACGCTGGCTTTGACGGGCTGGGCCAGGGTCGCGGCATATTCGTTGATCTGTGTGCGCACCTGCATCAACCGTGTCGCATCTACGCTGACGGTGACATAGAAGTGCGGCGACGTCTGCATGCTCTGCTGCAGGCGCTTGGCGATGGTCTTGCGCATCTGGCTGAGCGGGATCGCCTCGACCTCGGGGCCAGCCGCTACAGGCGCAGCCGCAGGAGCCGCAGCCGCAGGAGCGAACGTCGCAGCCGCGGGGGCCGCCATCGTCGGGCCTGCCTGCAACGCAGCCTGCACATCGTCGCGGATGATACGCCCGCCTGGGCCACTGCCCTGAATCTGCGTCACATCGAGGTTATGCTCGGCGGCGATGTGTCGCGCGAGCGGGCTGATGAAGACACGTCCGCCATTCTGCGTCACGCTAGGCGCCGTCGCCTGGGCGACATGGCCATTGGCGATGGCGACGGGCGCGGCAGCCGGGGTCGACTTGGCGCTTCCAGCGGAAGCGGCGGCGACAGGCGCCGCCTTGGCGGGCGCACTCGCCTGCGCTGGTCCACCGAACTCAGGCGGAATCGGCTCTGACGCCTCGCCAATCAGCGCGATGGGCTGACCGACCGGCACCGTCTCACCTTCTTGCGCGATCACCTTCCGCAGCACGCCAGCGGCGAACGCTTCGGCCTCGATGTTGACCTTCTCGGTCTCGATCTCAGCCAGCGCATCGCCTTTCGCGATCTTATCGCCCTCGTGCTTGCGCCAGGTGATGATCTTGCCTTCTTCCATCGTGTCGCCCATCTTGGGCATCACTACGGTATGCATCGTTTCATCCCTTCCCGGCGCTAGCGAGCGCCTGTGGCGACTGGTGTAATCGCCTTCACTGCGGCGATGACATCAGCGCGCGTCGGCAGCGCCGCCTGCTCCAGCGGCTTCGAGTAGGGCATTGGCACATCTTTGCCGGTGACATGGCCAATCGGCGCGTCCAGATAATCGAAGGCGTGCTCGTAGATCATCGCCGCGATACCCTGGCCCGTGCCGTAATACTTCCAGCCCTCTTCGGCGACGACGACGCGATTGGTCTTCTTCACCGATTCCGTGATCAGGTCGAGGTCGATCGGGCGAATGCTGCGGATGTCAACGACTTCCGCCTCGATGCCCTCTTTCGCCAGTTCCTCGGCGGCTTGCAAGCTGATGTGCACCATGCGCGAGAAGGTGACGATGGTGACGTCTTTGCCTTCGCGCTTGATCTCGCCACGATTGAGTGGCACGGTATACTCCACACCTTCGTCGGGAACCTCGCCCTTGACGCTGTAGAGTAACTCATGTTCGACGAAGATCACCGGATCATCGTCGCGAATGGCTGACTTCAACATGCCCTTCGCATCATAGGGGGTGCCAGGCATGACGACTTTCAAACCGGGAACATGGGCGTACAATCCCTCGAAGAATTGCGAGTGCTGGGCGCCACGCTGCGCGCCGCCACCACCGGGCATGCGAAAGACGATGGGAATGCGCGTCTGCCCGCTGAACATGTAGAGGAACTTCGCGGCGGTATTGATGATCTGGTCGCTGGCGAGCAGACTGAAGTTCATCGTCATGATCTCGCAGATGGGCCGCAAACCCACTAGCGCCGAGCCAATGGCCGCGCCAGAGATGACTTCTTCGGCGAGCGGCGTATCTTTGACGCGCTTCTCACCGAACTCTTCGAACAGGCCCTTGGTGACGGAGTAGGTGCCGCCGTATCCCGCGATATCTTCGCCCAGGATATAGACGCTCTCATCGCGCTGCATCTCTTCACGGATGGCTTCGCGCAGGGCGTCGCGATAGGTTATGACCCGCATGCTCTCTTAACTTCTTTCCGATGGCTGCTGTAGGTTCGGAGGCAGAGGAGGCTCCCGTCGCGCCACGCGTGGGGAGCGCGCCGCCCGCAATCGCCCACATGCTGGACGAATGGCGGCGCTCGCTCGTCTCACCCGCTAGTCGTGTGGCGTGCTGGGTTTGTTGCGCCAGGCAATCGCGCCTGTGCCGTCCTGCAGCACGTGCTCGTAGAGTTCCTCGTTATCGGGGAAGGGGCTCTCCTCGGCGAACTTCGCGGCGTCTTCCACTGTCTCGGCGGCGCGGTCCACATTCGCCTTCAGCTCATCATCGCTCGCCAGGCCAGCTTCTTTCAGCTTCGCCTCGAACATCTGGATGGGGTCGCGATTCGCCTTCCACTGGGCTTCCTCTTCGCGGGTGCGATAGCGGGCCGGGTCAGCCATCGAGTGGCCACGGAAGCGATAGCTTACAGCCTCGATCAGCGTCGGGCCTTTGCCAGCGCGCGCAGCCTCAGCCGCAGTCTCCATCGCCTGACGGACCGCCAGCGTGTCCATGCCGTCTACCTTGATGTAGGGTATGCCATAGGCGGCGGCGCGCGGCTCCAGCGACGAGACAGACCACGCCTTCTTGACGTTCATACCCATCGAGTAGCCGTTGTTTTCGCAGAGGTAGACCACCGGAAGCTTCCACAGCGCCGCAAGGTTCAGCGCCTCGTGGAACGCGCCCTCGTCCACGGCGCCATCACCAAAGAAGACCGCCGCGACATCGTTCTGCTGCTGATACTGAATGCCCAGGCCCACGCCCGCGCCCATCACCAACTGCGCGCCGACGATCGCCTGCCCACCCAGCAGCCGATGCTCAGCGCTGTACATGTGCATCGAGCCGCCCTTACCGCGGCTGCACCCTGTCACCTTGCCATAGAGTTCGGCGAGGACAGCGCGCGGCTCCAGGCCCTTCGCCAGGGCGTGTCCATGCTCACGATAGCTGCTGATGACGTAGTCGTTCGGGCGAAGCGCTGAAATGGCGCCCACGCCGGTCGCTTCCTGCCCGATATACAGGTGGAGGAAGCCGCCAATTTTGCCCAGGGTGTACGCCTCGGCTGCTTTTTCCTCGAACTGCCGGATGAGCGACATCTGGTAGTGGAGCGCGAGCAGTTGCTCGCGGCTCAGGCCTGCGAGTGTCGTCTCACGAATGGCCATGTGTAGTGTCTCCTTAACCGCTGACAGCAGCGGGGGACGCGCGCCCAGGGGCGCAACTCGCGCGGCGGGCCATGCGCTTCCACTTCCGCGCCGCTCACCTGCGACAACGGGCCAGTGGGATGGCCACGACGCTCAGGCGCCTTCACTCAACAGCCGAATGACGACGCGGTTATCTGTAATCTCAACACGATGCAAACGTGTTTCAGCGTGGCTTCAGGCAGCCAAACACTCATCCCGATAGGATGACGTGAAACGCTGAGATGCTTTGACGGCTCGATGCGGGTAGGGCTAGAATGCCTTACGCCAGCATCGATCATCGCTGGACTCGCGAACACGTGTAGCGCGGAGTTATGAGGACGACGCCCCATGACCTATGTCATCTGCCAACCCTGTGTTGGCGTGAAAGATGCCTCCTGCGTGGATGTCTGCCCGGTGGACTGTATCCATGCGCGTGAAGAAGATGAGCAATATTTCATCGATCCAGACGCCTGCATTGACTGCGGCGCGTGCGAGCCTGCCTGCCCGGTGGATGCGATCTTCGAGGAAGCCACAGTGCCAGCCGAGTGGAAGGACTATATCCAGATCAACGCGCGCTACTTTTCGCGCTAGCGTGATCGTTCGGCGGCTCTCGCACATAAAAAGCCCGACCTCTCTGAGAAGTCGGGCTTCATCGCTCGGCTCAAGGTATAGGGGGCACTACGAGAGCTTGCGGCTTCGTCGCCGCAATGGGGCGCCGACGCATCACATGCTCAGGCGATGTGCGACCTAGCCCATCGCGCGCCTGGCGAGCGCGTTGTTGCGAGTCTCGATTGTTGAATGTGCTTGCGCCACCGCGTCACGCGCGAAGGCCGCGCCTGACACGGGGCGACTTAAGCCGGAACCGGAATCGCGGCGACGAAGAGCGAGAGCAAGCCAAACGCCACAGCGAGCCCGATGGTGGTGTTGAAGAGCAGCCGGTCGATGCCTCGGCGCGTCTTGAAGACGGCGCCACTGCCACCAAACACACTGCCAAGTCCAGCCCCACGCGCTTGCAGCAGGATAGCAATGACGAGCGCGATCGCAACGATGATCTGAACGATCTGCAAGTACGACCGGTACTGTGAAAAGAAGCTCACGGAGCCGACCTCATTTTCTGCGCGGCTGAACTCATTGCTCTCGGCGCTGACGCCACCGCGTACCATGTAATAGGACGCGCCAGCAGGGCGCATCGTATCAGGATTCGATTCTGGAATATGATACCATCGCCTCACGGAGGGTGCAACTCGCTACACATTTGGGCTGGCGACGCCCCGTGGACGTGTGCGGAAAAGGCCACCATGAGCATCAGAATCGCACGTTCGCAGTGGACAACATCGCCAGCGAATACGACCGATTGCGCGGGTTAGGTGTCGCGTTCACTCAGGAACCAACGCAGATGGAGCGAGGCCGCGCCGTTGCCACGCTCGACGACACCTGCGGCAATCTGATTCAACTCGCCCAGCGTTGAGCGCTCTCGCCCGCCTGATATGTGATAGGCTAGGAGGTGTTGGCGTAGGCCCCGCAATGGAGCGACGGCACGCCACCACAGCAGAGCTTGCGCCGCTCGCGCATGCGGCGGGCGCCTCATCCACCTCAGGAGGAGCAACGTGGCGACGACCGTTGGCGACGCGACCATCATCGAAGATATCTATGGGCGAGAAGTGCTGGACTCTCGCGGCAATCCGACCGTTGAGGTCACAGTGACGCTGCTGGGCGGCGCGCGTGGCGTAGCGGTCGTCCCCTCTGGCGCCAGCACAGGCGCGCACGAAGCAGTGGAATTGCGCGACGGCGACCCCAAGCGCTACGGCGGCAAGGGTGTGCTGACGGCGGTGAGCAACGTCAACGAGGCGCTGCAAGACGCGCTGACGGGCCTCGACGCGCTCGATCAGGTTGGCCTCGACGAGCAGATGATCGCGCTGGATGGCACGGCCAACAAGGGTCGCCTCGGCGCAAACGCCATTCTCGGCGTCTCACTCGCCATCGCCCGGGCGGCCGCCGAAGCCGTTGACCTCCCGCTCTACCGCTACATCGGCGGCGTCTCGGCGCGCACCCTCCCCGTTCCCATGATGAACGTGCTCAACGGCGGCAAGCACGCCGAAAACTCCACCGACCTCCAAGAATTCATGATTCTTCCGGTAGGCGCGCCATCTTTCGCTGAGGCGACGCGCTGGTGCGCCGAGGTCTATCATGCGCTGAAGAAGGTGCTGCACGACAAAGGCCTCAACACCAACGTCGGCGATGAGGGCGGCTTCGCGCCGTCACTCGGCTCCAACCGCGAAGCGCTCGACATGTTGGTGGCGGGCATCGAAAAGGCAGGCTATAAGCCTGGAGAACAGATCTTCCTCGGCATCGACGCCGCTGCCACTGAGCTCTACAAAGATGGCAAATACCATCTGGAGCGTGAGGGGCGCACGCTCGCTGCCAGCGAGATGGCCGACCTCTACGAGCAGTGGATCAACGCCTACCCCATCGTCACCATCGAAGATGCGCTTTCCGAGGATGACTGGAGCGGTTGGGCTGAGTTGACCAAGCGCATCGGTGGGCGTGTTCAGTTGGTCGGCGACGACATCTTTGTCACCAACACCGAACGCCTCCAGCGCGGCATTCAGGAACACGTAGGCAACTCGATTCTGGTCAAGCTGAACCAGATCGGCAGCCTCACCGAGACCCTGGCCTCCGTCGAGATGGCCAAGCAGGCGGGCTACACCGCTGTCATCTCACACCGCTCAGGCGAGACGGAAGACACGACTATCGCCGACCTTGTCGTGGCGACCAACGCTGGACAGATAAAGACCGGCGCTCCAGCGCGCTCCGAGCGAGTGGCGAAGTATAATCGTCTCATGGCCATCGAAGAAGAACTCGGCGACATGGCGCGCTACGCTGGCTTCGGAGCGTTCTTCAATGTACCGTCGCTCGGGCGCCGCGCATAGCCTGCCGCCTGAGTTGACGCTCATCGTAGCGCCCGCGAACCATCCGCGCTCACGCGTCATATCGAGTCGCGTGAGCGCGTCGCCATGACAGGGAGATAGAACACACCATGAGTGAGATCAGCGATACCACCCCAATGAGCGAGTCCCCAACATCGGCGCCAATCCCGCAAGCCGCGCCGACTCCTCAGCCCACGCGCCAGCCCGCCGCGCCACAGCAGTCAGGCGTCGCAGCAGGTCGCCGCGATATCGTTCGCAGCATCCACTACACCCTGAGCTATCTGGTGCAGAATGCCGAGCGTGGCCCGGAGGGCGCCATCGTGCTGCTCCACGATATGCCGGGCGGCGCGTTCGTCTGGGAAAGCGTGATGCCCACGCTGGCCGCCACCGGACACGCGGTCTATGCGTTCGACATGCTAGGCTTCGGCCAGTCAGACAAGCCGTGGCCAGCGGACACCAGCATCTGGGGACATGCCGACTGCCTCACCTACGCATTCCGCGCGCTGGGGCTGACGAACATCACGCTGGTTGGCTTTGGCCTAGGTGGTGGTGTAGCGCAGGCGCTCGCGACACGGCTCTATCGCGATGACGTGGCACGGCTGGCGCTGATCAACACATACGCCTATGAATATGCCTATGCGCCGAACTGGCCTTTCCCCGAGATGGAGAAGCACCACGACCCAGAACTCGCTCACCACATGAAGACCGCTGATGAACAGACCGAACTGCGGCAGACACTCCCGACTGGCTCGGTGGCGACACTCAGTAATGCACGCCTCGACGCCTATCTCGCAGAGTGGAACAGCGACCTGGGGAAGAATGTCATCATGCAGCAGGTGCGCAACATGCTCCCGCTCTACATGAATTCGGTCGCGTCAGATGTGACCTCGCTCGACAAGCCAATGCTGCTGATCTGGAGTGATCGTGACGCGGTGACGCCTATCTCGCTGGGTCAGCGGCTCGCCCACGAGGCGAAGCAGGCCAAGCTTGAAGTCATCTCCGGCGCGGGTCATCTCATACTCGATGAAGCGCCTGACCGTGTGGCGTCGTTGCTGGCGTCCTTCGCATCCTAGCGGAACGGCCCAGGAAGAAGAGGAGCGCTGAGGATTACGAGGCTCGCCGCTGCGCCTCGAATCCCCGGCTGAGTGCGCGCTGTCGCGTCACATAGGCGTCTACAGCGCGCATATACGCGTCATACAGGCGATCGAGCGACTCAGGTGTGAATGCGCCGACTCGCTCATGCGCCAAGGCCAGCGTGCGCCAGCGCTCATCTACCTGCCGACGCAACCGCGCGAGATGCGCGTGTTCAGCGGCAATCGCCTCGCCATTCGCTTTGCCTGCTGGCTCCCACATTTTCGACTGCAACATGACTCTATCTCCCGTCTGCTCAGTTCACGTCAGATACTCCACCATTCCACGTGAACTGGACAATAACGGTCAATGAGCCGCGTGTCACGAGCCTGCGATAGGCCGAAGTGAGCGCTAGGTTCCTGTCAGGCGCTCAGCTGAAGAGGCGACCAACTCATACAGACGTCGAAGCTCAAATGGCTTCGCAAGAACAGGAATCTGTAGCTGAGCAAGCAACTGTACAAAGGAAAGGGGCAATGTACGGTTGTCGGCGGTGGCGAGAATATACGCATGCCGCTGAAAGAGCGACCTGTCCTTCGAAACAGCGTTGATAACGGCGACACCGTCGAGCACTGGCATCCGCAAATCGAGTAATACAACGAAGGAATTCTTCGCCTTCTTCAGGAAGCGCAGGGCTTCTTCTCCGTGGCGAGCCTCCGCTACGTCATACCCTTCATCCTGCAAGAGCTCACGGACCACGTCGCGTATGTCGTCATCGTCATCTACGATGAGCACGGCGGTGGTCATGTACATTCTCCCCCAGAGTGGTCGTGTCACGCCTGCGGTAAACCGCAAGCATCAATGCTGGAGTTGCATCCGGCATGGTTCACAGACATCCGAAAGTTGATGGCGCCTTCGCGTACAAAGATACCATACTAACGTAGATAGATGCAGACGCGGCCGCCATGGCGTAATGCATGTTACCTACTACTATGCGCTTCAAGCGATCGTCAGTCTCGATACCCAGAGGTCCGGGTATCGCAGAGAGGCGTTAACCCATATGCCCCGCAGTCGGGGCGCCATGAACGAGGAGCAGCCATTCGACGGCGTAGTGCGATACAATGCAGCGGTATGCGCGCCAATGGGGTCGGGCATCTGAGCAGCGACGGTCACGGCTGCGTATGCGGGAATCTTCAGTAGATAAAGGGATTGAGTTTCGATGGCACGCATCAACACAGCGCCAATCAAAGGCGCGCGGGACTTCCTGCCGCGCGACCTGGCGCCACGTAACCGCGTCTTCCAACTGCTGCGCGACACGTTCGAGCGCTACGGCTACGAGCCGCTGGAGACGCCTGCCATCGAGCATTCGAATGTACTGGAAGGCAAATATGGCGAGGAGGGCGAGCGCCTGCTCTTCCGCATCCTGAAGAATGGGCGCGACCTGGAATCCGCCGCTGGCGCACTGGTCGCGCAGGGAGGCGACGCCGATCTGTCAGCTGGCGCCGTAGCTCGCGTCGCTTCAGAGATGGCTCTGCGCTACGACCTGACGGTGCCGATGGCGCGCGTCATCGCGGCGCGGCAGAACGACATTGTGACCCCATTTCGCCGCTATCAGATGCAGCCAGTCTGGCGTGGCGACCGTCCACAGCGCGGCCGCTATCGCGAGTTCTACCAGTGCGACGTGGACTGCGTAGGCAGCCGGTCGATGATCGTGGACGCCGAGATGGTGGCGATCCACCACGAAGCGTTCGCGGGGCTCGGCTTTACCACCTTTGTGACGCAGGTGAGCCACCGCGGCCTGCTCGATGCGCTGATGGAAGTCAGCGGTGTCGAACCGCAGCAACGGGTCGCCGCGCGGGTGCAGATCGATAAGTTCGACAAGATCGGCGCTGAGGGCGTGCGCGAGGAGTTGCGGCGTATTGGCCTCTCCGAGAAGGTCTGCGACGCGCTGCTGGACGCGCTCACCATCACAGGCGCGCCGCTCGACATCCTCGAAACGCTGCGCCCACGGCTATCTCAGACCCAGCAGGGCGAAACGAGCATCCGCGAGTTGCGTGAAATCTTCGGCTACATTCGCGCGCTGGGTGTGCCAGATGAGCGCTACGAGCTACGCCTCTCGATGGTGCGCGGCTCCGACTATTACACCGGCTCCATCTACGAGACCGTGCTGCCAGGGTCGGGCCTGGGCACACTCGGCGCGGGTGGCCGCTACGACAAGCTGGTGGGGATGTTCCTTGGGCGCGACATCCCGGCGGTAGGCATCTCCTTCGGCGTGGAGCGTATCCTCGTGGCGATGGAAGACGCTGGACTGCTCGCGGGCGGCTCGATCACAACCACGCAGGCGCTCGTGACGCTCTTCAGCGCCGACACGCTCGAGACGTCGTTCGCGCTCGCGCATGCGTTGCGAGCGGCGGGCGTGCGCACGGAGATCTACCCCGAGCCGAAGGGGTTGGGGCAGCAACTCTCCTTCGCCAGCAAGAAGGGCATTCCGCTGGCGTTCATCGTCGGCCCAGACGAGGCGGCGCGTGGTGAAGCGACCCTGCGCGACCTCCGCAGCGGCGAGCAGGCCGCTGTCCCGCTGGCCGAGGTGGCGGCGCAAGCGATGGCGCGGCTCGCATAGGAGTGCGGCAGATGCCACGTCAATGACTGAGAAAGGACTACGTCATCATGGCGCTTGAACCATCTGTAGGCCAGCGTGTATCTCGGCGGCAGTGGGCGCTGTGGGCAGCTTACGCGGCATTCGGCTGGGCAGCGCTCTTCGCGGCGCTCAGCTTTTTCTGGGCGGCAGGTGGGCGCACCGGACTGCAGCCGCTGGAGCAAGTGGGAGGCGGTAACGCCGCACTCTGGGCGCTCGTCAACGTCTTTGCGGGACTCGCCAAACTCGGTGGGGGCGCGCTGGCGATTATCCTCGTGCGTATGCGCCAGGAGACGCGTGGCGCGCGCCTGCTCGGCTGGCTGTTGCTGGTCGGTGGAGTCGGCATGTGCCTCTATGGCGGCATCGGGCTGATCTCCGACGCGCTCCACGTCAGCGGCGTCATCAACGACCCAGCCACGCGGAAGTGGTTCTTCTATTATCTCGTCCTGTGGGACCCGTGGTGGGCGCTGGGTGGCGCGCTCTTCACAGCCACAGCGCTCCTCTCTCGGCCGGTACACGCGAAGGTCGCCATCGCGACGCATTAATGCCCTAGCCAGGTGTGTTCGTAGACCTGCCAGTCGCTATTGCTCGTGACGCCAAAGCGATAGATGGCGACCCCAGTGAAATCAGTCGTGTCAGTGGAACTGTTGAGGCCAGCGGTCACGCCCGCGAGCGCGCTGGTCATGTTCTCAGCTGAACTGTGGAACCAGCGGCTATCGCCCGAATAGGTCGGCACGCCGATCAGCAATTGCGGTGGCCGTTTGGCCGTATCAATCGCCGCCAGGATATGTTTCGTCTCTTGCTGCACGAAGATCTGATAGGTCAGCGAGTTGGGCATGCCGCTATCGTAGGTCATCACCGCAAGCTGATCTACGTGCGACGCCACCGCCGCCAGATAATAGGACGTCCACCACTGGCCAGCGCGACCCGCGTGGTAGAGCATATCAGCGACGTGCGCATTGGGAGCCCACTTCTCCGCTGAAACGGAGATCATGCTGCCAGGGGGCAAGGCGGCGCGTGTCTCGATGAGCAGATCGAGAAAATGCGAGTTGTTGTTGCTGATCGGTTCGATGTCATAGTGGACGCCATCGAAATGGTTATCCCTGGCGAAGCGTGCGGCGGTTTCGGCGATGGCGAGGCGCGTGGAGGCTTTGGCAAGGTCCACAACCTCATCAGAAGGGCCACCACTGGCCGCTTCGAGTTGACCTATCCACGCCAGCACATGCACCTGCGGAGCGCGCGCATGCAGGGCATCCGCCAGGTTTACCGCCCAGAAGGCAAGATTCTCAGGGATCGTCCCATCACTTTCGAGCGGCCCCACGTGCGCGTACACATACGCAATTTGATCGCGCTGGAGTTGAGCCGCGAGCGCGTCATATTCCGCAGAGGAGTGATATTGTCCCGCCCATGAGTGTTCCAGCCAGACGGCGTTCTGCCCGCGATTGAAATGAGCGCTGGGATAGTTCGTAACGGTCACCGTCAGCCGGTGGTAGACATAGCCCGCGCCCACGCTCGCGACGAGGGTAAGCAGCAACATCGCCATGACGACGCCACGCGCCACGCGATTCCAACGCAGCGCACGAGACGCGCGCCCCTGTGGCCTCGGGGTGAGCGTTGATCGCGCCTCGTGCGCACGGGGCCTGGCGCCGGTATAGGCCATCCTTCCACCTCTCACCTACATGGAGTAGCGACATACGCGCCGTCGCGCATCGCCGCCCTATCGCTCCTTGTCCGCGTGTGCGCGCTCATCCAGCGCCTCATTGGCGAGACGGTCAGCAAGCGCATTCTTGCCGCGCAAGACGTGATTGAACGAGACAGCCGGAAGTGTCGCTGCGAGCGCACGTGCCTCACGCCAAAGCGCTTCCAGTCCCGCGTCGCGAACCTTGTACTGACCTAGCATCTGCTTCACGACCAGTTCGCTGTCCATGTAGACCGTCACACGCGACGGAGCGTAGTGCGCGACCGCTTTAAGCCCCAGAATCAGCGCGCGATACTCGGCCTGGTTATTCGTCATGATGCCGAGATACTGCTTCCCCTGAGCAAGCAGCGCGCCATCTGACGCCTCCACGACAACGCCTGCCGCCGCATGTCCTGGGTTGCCTCGCGACGCTCCATCAGTCCGCACGATCAGCGCGGCCCCCTGTGCTGGTTGCGCCTCTCCCACTCCGTAAGACTCCTGCCTGCTGATCGTCTGCTAGTCAACTGCCGGTCGCCTGGCTAACGGCGACGTTCAGCCATTGTACCGCACAACTGAAGCGCGACTAGGCGATTCGTCTTGTGTTTGACAGCCCCGAAGCCCAATGGTACAGTATTAGTATTCAGTGACAATTCACTGAATGAACATCCCGTATAGGCCTGGGAATACGGCCCAGGCGTATCTACCTGGCGACCACAAATCGCCCGACTACGAGATGAAGAGCATCTAGGGTTCCGCTTCGCAGGCAGTCCACTCATCCTTCTGCGGAGGTCTGGTCCGAGCGATGCTGGCGTGGAATATCCCGAAATCGCGATGAGCGGGGGATAGCGCGCTACACCATGGGGACTAAAAGCCCGGATGGTCAGGTTCACTCGGCCACGAGAGCGCGCTGGCCGAATACTATCTCAACGAAACTCGCAGGGGCGCACTCGCGGGTGAAATTGTCGCCAGGTACGGTCATCCCTCTAATGGAGGATCCGTCCGATGGCGTCTACCAGGGACATTCTTTCGATTGCCCCACGAAGAGTTACCCTCTTCGATGACCGTAGCCTCGCCTCATCTGTGACAGCCTCCTCCCTGTCCCGGTTACTCACTCCTCACACTACTCCCGTGTCCAACCATGCCTGTTCCGCGCCTATTCGCGGGCCGCGCGAGGTGGACGCCTGCGAGGGTAGCGCGAAGAGCGCCACGCAGTCATCTTCCCGTTTTGATCCAACATCCTCGGTAAGTGACTTCCGCAAAGGAGCACACGTCTCATGACCATGCTTTCCACCGACGAGCCGTCCTCGTCCAAACTCGACACTGGGTTTGAGACTACAGGTATTGAGCGCGTCGAAGAGCACGAGCGTGCACACACGCAACTGCTCGATACCATGTGGCTTTGGTGGTCCGCGAACTCCGTCGTCGCGACGGTCGCGGTCGGCGCCTTGAGCTTCTACTTTGGCCTCGGCTTCTGGGGGTCGATTGGCATCATTGTGCTCTTCAACGTGCTGGGCGCCCTGCCTGTCGCGTTCCTGAGCACACTTGGCCCTAAGACTGGCCTGGCGCAGATGCCACTTTCGCGCTTTGCGTTCGGCATCCAGGGGGCGAAGCTCCCGGCATTGTTCAACGCGATCGCGTGCATCGGCTGGTCCGCTGTCAACGCGCTCATCGGCGCCAGCCTGCTCGAATCATGGAGCGGCGGCAAGATTTCCAAGGTAGTGGCGCTGCTCATCCTCGCCGTGCTGACGACGATTGTGAGCGTGTTCGGCTACTTCATCGTGCATCGCTACGAGCGCATCGCGTGGATTCCGATGTTCCTGCTGTTCGGATACGTCTTCTACGCTGCGTCTCCGCACTTCAACACCAACATTCCGTCGTCCGTGACTGGCCTGGCGCTGTTCTCCAGCATCATGACCTTCGGTGGCATCGTCTTCGGCTTTGCGGTCGGCTGGACCTCGTACGCCGCTGACTACACCCGCCGCCAGCCCCATTCGACGCCTGCGGGCAAGGTCTTCACCTATGCGCTGCTCGGTGTCACACTTCCGTGCATCATTCTGGAAGTCCTCGGTGTGCTGCTTGCCTCCACACTCGGGCCGAAAGACTCGCTGCCCGACGCTGGCACGCTCATTTCTCACAATATCGGTGGCGGCATCCTGGCGAGCATCGTCGTGCTGCTGCTGGCGTTCAGCACGATCGCCAACAACGTGCCAAACGACTACAGCTTCGCGCTCTCGCTCCAGGTGCTCGGTGTGAACATCCCCCGCTGGATTCTCACCCTGGTTGGCGCCGTCGCCTACATTCTGATCGCCCTTCTGATCGCGCAGGGTTTCAACGCCAACCTCGAAGGCTTCCTGCTGCTGATCGCCTACTGGCTCGGCGGATACGCCGCCATCAGCTTCATCGAGGATCGCCTCCGCAAGGGGTCGTATCCGGTGGCGGACTACACGGATGCGTCGAAGATGCCGCCGGGCATCGCGGCAGTGGCGTCCATGGTCATCGGCCTCATCGCCGCTGCGTTTGGCATCAATCAGGCCGCGACGATCAACTTCGAGGGCCCGCTCTCGAAGGCGCTGGCGGACGCTGACATCGGCTTCCCGCTGGCGATCATCGTCACCGGCATCGTGTACTACTTCCTGCGCAAGTGGGAGATGAGCCGCACCGGTCGCTAACCACGACCCGGTGAGGTATGCTGAGGCCATCGTACTTCGCGGTACGGTGGCCTTCTTCTTTGGCGTTGCTATTGCTGACACCAGAAACGATAGAGAGATACAGAAAGGCGGCGACTCAATGGATGAGTTTATGCGCGCAGCCTACGACGAGGCTCTGCAGGGCCAGCGCGAAGGGGGCATTCCCATAGGTTCTGTGCTGGTGATCGATGGACGCATCGTCGGGCGCGGCCACAATCGGCGTGTGCAGAAGGGCAGCGCTATCCTGCACGCGGAGATGGATTGCCTCGAAAACGCCGGCCGCCTGACGGCGAAGGATTTGTCCCGCGCCACGCTCTACTCGACACTCTCACCCTGCGATATGTGCAGCGGCGCGTCGCTCCTCTACAAGATTCCCAAGATCGTCGTCGGCGAGCATCAGACATTCCAGGGGCCAGAGGAGTATGTGCGCTCGCGTGGGGTCGAACTGGTGATTCTGGACGACCCCGAGTGCATCACCCTGATGCGTGAGTTCATCGCGGCAAACCCGACCCTGTGGAACGAAGATATCGGCGTGTAGCGGAGGAAGTAGACTAGCGCGCCCACTCGTCCGTGTCGAACAGGATAGTGACGGGGCCGCTGTTGGTCAACTCAACCTGCATATCGGCGCCGAAGCGACCACCTTGCGTGGCGACTCCGTGGGCGCGCAACTCCTGCATGAACCGCTCGACGAGTGGTTCAGCCTGCGCGGGAGCGGCGGCTCCCGTAAAGCCGGGCCGTCGCCCTCGACGCGTATCGGCGTAGAGCGTAAACTGCGAGATGACGAGCGCGCCGCCACCAATATCCACCAGCGAGCGGTTCATCTTGCCGTCATCATCGGCGAAGACACGCAGACCCGCCACCTTGTCGGCCAGCAGACGCGCTTCATCCTCGCTGTCTTGCGGGCCGACACCAAGCAGAATCACAAATCCTGGCGCGGGAGCCAGCTCCCCGACTACCGCGCCATCCACCAGCACACGCCCAGCAGTGGCCCGCTGCAATACCGCTCGCATGCGGGGCTAACTTGCCTGCGCCGCAGCCGCCGAGGAGGGCGCGGATGACGTCGCGGACTTCGCCTTCGGAGCCGCCGCAGCGCTCTCGCTGCTTGCCTTTGGAGCGTTCGACTCAGCGGCTGCCTTGGGCGCCTCAGAGGAGGCAGCCGCAGCGGGCGCGGTCTCGGCGTCGGTTGGCGGAATGGCGGTGTGGGACTTGGTGTCGGTGCTATAGAAACCCGAGCCCTTGAACATGATACCTGCGGCGTGAATCACGCGCTGTGCGGGACCAGAGCAGTTCGGGCAAACGCTGATGGGGTCGTCCGTAAATTTCTGCCAGGCCTCGAAGCGCGCGCCACAGGCCTTGCAACGATAGTCATACATTGGCATGTGCGCGCTTCCTCCTAGTGGGAAATGGGTCTTAGGAATGGACCATAGGCGCATACAAATCGGCGACGCCGCCCGGGTTTCCAGCACCCAGATGCCGCCGTCTACACTATGTTTAGTATAGCACGGCGGCTTAGGTGAGGCACGCATTCTGACAAAGGTCTAACACTGTGCCCGCAGGCGCTAGCACGTAGTATCAGGCGTGCTGCTCCGAGACGCGTTGCGCCGTCACATGCGCCTGGGGACGATGCTGCAACGTCTGAAAGACGACACAGAAGCGTTCGGTCAAGCGAATCAATGTCGCCAGTTGTTCCTCAGAAGCGTCGGTATCGAGATCGAAGGAGAGGTCAATACGCTGGAAGCCGACAGGCGCCTCTTTGCCTACCGCCAGCGTGCCACGGAAGTCGAGCAGCCCATCGGCGCGCACCACGCCGCCACGCACCTCGACGCCAATCGCCGCCGCCACCGAGTTGAGCGTGACCCCAGCGCATGCGACGAGCGCCTGCAACAGCATGTCGCCGCTGCACAGCGAGAGGCCGTCGCCACCCGTCGCAGGATGCAGTCCCGCCACCGCAATCGCCCGTCCCGTTTGCACCGAGCAGGTGATGCCCTCGCCCAGACGTCCCTCCGCCGTCAGCGTGATCTGCGCGGCCTCGGGCTGCTCGCGATACTGCTGCTTTAACGGCGCCTGCAACGCACGGAGTTCTTCCGTTTTCATGTCACACACCTCCCCTGACCTGACGCATCAACATGCAAGAGATACATCTACTGCATACCTCAACGCATGATACCGCAGTCATCTCCCGCTATTGCCGCTCACTGCCGCTCGAATTAGAATAGCGACGCGGGCTGTTCGTATCTAGCGAAGGAAGTGCGCTCGTGGGAAGACCAGAAGACGCCGCGCTAGCTATAGCGCTGGCCGAACGATTACGCGCCAACAACCTCACCCGGATGGTAGATGCAGTGCTGGCGTTGGCCCAGCCCGCCATTCGCCTTGACCTGACACGCGTGGACGATGCAGCAGAGCTTCCGCTCGGCGCCTCAAAAGTAGGCGGCGCGCCCGATCTGCCGCCAGATGCAGCGTGGCCAGCTACGAGCGCCGGGCAATTGCTGCCATTTATCGCGCAGTTACGCCTTGCCGATGTCGCGCCGTTCGACCTAGAAGGCGACTTGCCACATACTGGCCTGCTGAGTTTCTTCTATGCGATGAATGACGCTGATGGAGAATACCGCATCGAAGATGATTCAACGGCGTGGCGTGCCATCTGGACGCCAGACGATGACGCATCGCTGATACGTCTCGACACGCCTCAGGCGCTGCGCGAGGCCCTTGATTCCTACTTTCCCGCATGCTCGGTCGCCTTTTCCCGTCGGTTGACGCTGCCCGGCACAGAGTCCTATGCGATTCAGCAACTTGGCTTCACAAACGACGAGCGGATCGGCTACATCAACATCACCACCGGCTCAGATGTGGGCTACCTCGCTGAGATGGACCTGCGGCTACTCGGCTACCCATACGAACTGGAGCCGGGAACATTCACCGACGCGTTTAGGGTGGCGCATGGCGAACCATCGCCCGTATATGAGCAGACCGGAGAGCAGCAAGAGCAGCGACGTGCGATGGAACGGATGCAGCAGGCGGCCACTCGCTGGGTAGCCCCGCCAGAAGGGTATGCGAACAACTTCCAGCGAGCGCGTGCGTTGTGGGGCTTGTGGCATGACATCGACAAGGATGACCGCAAGCTCATTCTGAGCATGAGTAGGCCGCAGCCGACTCCACCAGAGGTCCTTCAGGCGATGGCGGAACGACAACGCGCTATCGAGGGTGAATGGCGTCTGCTGTTCCAGGTCTATTCGAACGAAGAGGCTGAGATGGATTGGGCAGGCGGTGGGGTGATCCATTTCGGCGTCACACGCGATGCGCTAGCCGTTCGCGACTTCAGTAAGGTCTGGGTGAATCTGCAATCTTTGTGACGCTCCACACACTACGCTTGATTGTCTGAAATATGTGAAGGCGCTCACAGCGTGTCGGCCCGGTTTCGTCTAATCTAAGAGTGCGTACCAGTCATCGCTTGGTCAGGATGATCGAGGGCTAGGAGCGAAACCGGTGGGTGTTGGGGACACGTCGCTCATGCGCAGGCGTTGGCTGGTGCGTAGCATCTTCTCTCTTGTCGTGCTGCTCGCGTTCATCTGGGCGCTGATTCCCGCAGTGCGTGCGATTTCACTGGTTGCGAATACCTCTGGTCGCGGCGCCGATCCAGACCCGCGAACCGCAGACGCCCTGCCCGTGCAGACGGTTCATTTTGCGGCGACCGATGGCGTCGCGCTCTCCGGTTGGTTGGCGATTGCCTCGCCCGATGCGCCAACGCTCATCCTCGCTCACGGCTTCAAGTCTACCCGCCGCTCGATGCTGCCGTGGGCGCGCTACCTCTTCCACGCGGGCTACAACGTGCTGCTCTATGATAGCCGAGGCTGCGGAGCCAGCGCAGGCTGGGGGATCGGCGTCGGCGCAACTGAGCCAAACGACCTGCTCGGCGCCACACGCTATCTCCGCTCGCGGCCCGACCTGCGCAACAAACGTTTCGCGGCCCTCGGCGTCTCACTCGGCGCAGGCGACGTGCTGCTGGCGGCTGCGCGCGATCCCTCACTGGTCGCCGTCATTGCCGATAGCCCGTGGGCAGACGAGCGCGTGCAACTCGATCGCACAGCCTCGCTCTCTGTCGGACGCGTCGCGGTCCCGTTGCTGCCCTACGCGCCCGCGCTGGTGGATGCGCTGGTCGGAGCCCGCCTGGAAGATGCTCGCCCCGCCGCCGCTGCTGCTTCCATCAGCCCACGCGCGCTGATGATCATCACCTCCGCCGACGACCGTAACGCCACGACCGATCCAGCCGACCAGCAGCGCATTTACGACGCCGCTGGCTCGCCGCGCGTCCACTGGATCGCCCCCAGCGGCGGCCACGCGGGCGCCCTCTACGCGAACACCGCGCAATATCAGGCGCGCACGTTAGCATTTCTGGCGCTGTATCTCGGCGCCCCGAGGTGAGTCGGCGGGTAACGCTGCCCAGCAGCAAACGCAGCATGGAGGAGTATATGTCATGAAGGAACGGAGGAACTGATGCGCGCACGCAGAGCGCTCGTGATTGGTCTGGTGGGCGTGATCGCGATTGTGGGCGCCCTGGGTCTTGGCCAGGTGTTCGCTCGCGGAGGAAAGCTGGCGGCGATGCTTCCAGACCCCTGCCCGATTCAACTCTTTAAGGACATGCTCACACCAGGTGTACATGCCATCAGCATGGCGTCTCCAACATCAGGTTGGGTGGTCGGTGAGGAGGGCATAATCTTCCATTACACCAACGGCGCGTGGCGGCACGAGTGCAGTCCAAGCAAGAGGGATCTCAATGCAATCGTCGCCATCTCGCCAAACGAGGCATGGACAGTCGGAGATTGGGGCACAATCCTGCACTATCGCGATGGCGCCTGGACACAGGTCGCCAGCCCCACAGATTTTCCCCTCGCTGGTCTCGCCATGGTTTCACGTGATGAAGGCTGGGCAACCGCTGGCGGCGACTCAGGCTTGCTCCTGCACTACCACAATGGCGTATGGACACGCGTGCAGACGCACCTGTATGCGAGCTTTTCGGATATCACCATGCGTTCTCCGACTGATGGCTGGGCAATCGGGCAGGAAGTATCTCCCCTACCAAAGAGTGGTCAGCCACCAAAGAGTGTGGTCTTGCACTACACGAATGGTATATGGACGCGAGTTCCGAGCGCGCCAAACCTGGATATGGAAGGCATTTCCTTCGTGTCGTCAACGGAGGCATGGGTGGCCGAAGGCAATGGACTGAGCGCCATGCACTACACGGATGGCCAATGGGCTCCGTTGTCGCCATCTCGCGATTATACCGGGACAGCCCTGCGGCCAGGGTCGCTGTCCTGCGTTCGGATGCTCTCCGCTAACGAGGGCTGGGCATCAGGACGTTTCGGAGAATTATTGCACTACACAGGCGGGCAGTGGAACGTCATTCCAGCGCCCGTGCAAAGTGACATCGACAAGCTAGCGCCACTCTCCGCGCACGAGGTGTGGGCCGTCGCCCAATTCAGCGTGCTGCACTACGATGGCGCACATTGGACCTCAACGCCTCTCAACTTGCCTCGGTCGAGCCCGTAAGCGAGGGGTGGGTCGGCTCACACGCTATGCGAACACCGCGCAATATTAGGCGCGTACATTGGCGTTTCTAGCGCTGCATCTCGACGCCCCGAAGCCAACGGCTGCCGGGTAGACAACACTCAGCCAGACACGCAATCACCTCGTCGCTGAACCGCTAGCCTGATACACTAAGTGTGTGGAATGTGGACAGTGGAAATGGGCGATGAAACAAAGGGGGGCGACAATGGAGTCGGCGGGAGGGCCTATTCAGGAACAACAACTCCTGAAACAAGGCCGCGAATTGACCCAGCAAGGCAAGTATGTCGAGGCCATCGTGGTGGCGCAACAACTCGTCGCGCTTACCCCGAAGTCACATGCAGCGTGGAGCACGCTCGCATGGCTGTACGCGCAGGTCGGGCGGCATGAGGACGCGATTCCCGCGCTAGATAAGGCCATTGCCCTCGCTCCGCAGCATATGCATTACCAGGCTCGCAAGGCGCTTGCGCTCTTTCACCTCGAACGCTACACAGAGGCGCTCGCCGCATTCGAACAGGCTCACGCGCTCGATCCTGCCGTCCCGATACAAGATTACCATGCGCTGACGCTCCTCGGGCTCAAGCGATACGACGAAGCGCTCGCCGCCGCGAACGCCATTCTGGCCCAGTCGGAGCGTAGCAGCCTCGCCTGGTTTGTTCGTGGCCGCGTGTATACCGAGAAGCGCCAATATGATGAAGCCGAAACGTCGCTTGTGCGCTCCATCGAATTAGAGCCCACATACTCGAAAATCGCGACGCTTGGCCAATTGTATCTCTACAAATTGCGCAACTACACCAAAGCGACCGTGATCAGCGAACGCTTGCTTTTTATGGCTCCGGATAGAGCTGACTCATGGACATTCAATGGAGCACTACTGCTTGCGCAAAGAAACTATAAAGACGCCAGAGACAGCTATGCGCGGGCGTTCAGCCGTGGAAAACTCTCCAAGAGCAATGAGCAAACAGCCTGGAACAATACAGGCATCGCGCTGCTGCATCTGGGACGGTATGGTGACGCGATGGTGGCCTTTGACCACGCCGACGCGCTCATCGGAGATCGCGTAGCTACGATCATCAATCGTGGATACATCCTGTCACGCCTCAGCCGCTACCAACAGGCGCTCGACTATTTTGAGCGCGCCTTTCGCATCAATCCCATTCAGCCAGAGGCGCACACAAACAAGGCATTTGCGCTGGTACAGCTCGATCGCTTGGACGAGGCGCAGGCTGAAATCGAAGCGGTGCTGGCGCGCGACCCGGAGAACGGCTATGCATGGGGCGCCAAAGGAATGTTAGAGGCGCGGCGCGGCCAACATGGCGCCGCAACGACAGCGCTTACCACAGCCATCGCCCACACACCAGAGTACGCGCCCACCTACGCAGAATTCGCGCGCCTGCTCCTGGCGATAGGCGACACGGCGCGCGCCTGCGCTGAAGCCGACCACGCGGTAACGCTCGAACCCTTCGATGCTCGGGCATGGGCAATGAAAGCACAAGCGTTGCGCGCGGCGCGGCGCATCGAGGAGGCCGACGCCGCCGCGCGGCACGGCGCGGCGCTGCTCGCCGACCAGCAGGCGCAGGTGGACGCCTACTTCGCGGCGAAAGAGCAAGGCGAGCAGTAGCCGCCAGCCGAAGTTACTCCGGCAACTCCACCTTCAGCGCGCCCTCTTCGACCCAGACGCGGTAGCTGCCAGCATTTCCGGTGGCGGGGAGGGTCAGCGCGTCGCCTGTGCGGATATCGAAGGTAGCGCCGTGTAGCGCGCACTCGACGGTATATTCCTCGATCATGTCACCCTCCGAGAGAGGATATTCCTCGTGGGTGCAGATATCGCCAATCGCGTAGTATTCGCCATGAATATTGAAGATCGCAAGGGGCACATCGCCGACGACCACGCTCAACGCCTGACCCGGCTGCGGCGCCTCATCGACGCGACAGATTTCGACAATTGCGGCCATAGACAACACAACCTCTAACAGTTCACTCCCCACGCGCCCCTCTCGTGGTGGGAGAGGGGCCGGGGGTGAGGGCTTGGCAGATTAATACGCCTCGACGGTGCTCACGCGGTCGCGAATTTCCTGCCGGAGCGAGTCACGCAGCGACGCGATAGGTGCCTCGTTGATGATCGGATCCACGAAGCCCTCGACGATCAGATGGGTCGCGTCGAGACGGCTCAGGCCACGACACATCAGATAGAAGAGTTGCTCTTCATCCACCTTGCCGACGGTCGCGCCATGGCTGCACCCAATGATATCGTTCGCGCCAATCTCCAGGTTTGGGATCGAGTCGGCGCGCGCGTGGCGGCTCAGCAACAGGTTGCGGTTCTGCTGATACGCAGCCGTACCCTTGCCCGTCGGGTGCACGCGAATCATGCCCGAGAAGACCGACCGCGCCTCGTCGCTCAGCACACCCTTGAACAGCAGATCACTCACGCCGTTCGCGCCTTCGTGGTCCTGCAGGGTGTAGCGGTCGAGGTGCTGCTTGCCGTCCTCGATATAGAGGCCTAGCAGCTTCACATGCGCGCCATCGCCCTTCAGCACCGACTCGACACGTCCCTTCGAGAGTTGGCTGCCAAGTTCGATCGTCTGCACGGTCACCTCGGTGTCGCGCCCCAGCAGCACGCGCTCCGTGTGGAAATCGAAGACCTTGCGGCCCCAGCGCTGCGTGCCAATGTAGCGGAGCCGCGACCCCTGCTTGGCGATGATCTCCAGCGTGCGGCTGCTGAAGCCCTGCTGCTCACCCTCTGGTGAGATGAAGTCCTCGGCGTAGACAGCCTCGCTACCTTCTTCCATCACGATCAGCGTATGGGAGAGATTTGCCTTGCCCTGCAAGTCCGCGCTGATGATCGCGCGCAGCGGCTGCTCCAGCGCCACGCCACGTGGCACATAGACAAAGACACCGCTGTCCCAGAAGGCGCCATGCAGCGCGGCGAACTTGCTCTCGCCAGCCTTGACCACCTGCGTCATGAAATATTCACGAATCAGGTCGCCATGCTCGCGCACCGCTGTCGCCATATCAGTAAAGATGACGCCCTTCGCCTTCGCCTCGTCGCTGAACCGGTACTCGACCGGCTGCGCGTTCAGCAGGCCAAGGAAGCCTGCGAACTTCTCCTCGCGCTCGGCCACTGGCACAAGCGTCTCGTGCGCCTGCGTCTGCGTTGGCTCCGTCCCAAATTCGTCGAGCTTCAGACGGCGCAGATCCGTCCGGCGCCACTCCTCATCCTGGCGAGTGGGCATTGGCATGTCCTGGTAGAGTTTCCAGGCATCGAGCCGCCGCTGACGCATCCACTCTGGCTCGTCGCGGCGCGCGAGCAGTTCGTTGAGGGCTTCCTGGTTGAAGCCTCGTCGCGCGACAGGCGCTGTCATAGACTCATGGCCTCGTTTCTTATCTCAGCGGTCGTGTGATCGCCTATCAGCCGGATTGTCGCCGGACATACAAAACGGAGCAGCATGCGCTGCTCCGCTCCATGGTTTGCATCTCAGTGGCTCCGCCATCGGCAGGGCCAGCGCTATGAGAAGGTATCGGGCATCGCTCAGGTATCGTGGAGCCGCATGCGCGGCAGCGATCATCCGACCGAACCAGACATCTCGAGCTGAATCAAGCGGTTCAACTCCACAGCGTACTCGAGCGGAAGTTCCTTCGCGATTGGCTCGATGAAGCCGCTCACGATCATCGAGTAGGCCTCGCTCTCGGTCAGACCACGGCTCATGAGGTAGAAGAGTTGCTCCTCGCCCACCTTCGAGACGGTCGCCTCGTGGCCAACCTCGACATCTTCCTCTTCGATCTCGATGTACGGATACGTATCGGTGCGGCTCGCCTCGTCCAACAGGAGCGCATCGCAGCGGACGTTCGACTTCACGTGGGTCGCGCCCTTCTGCACCTTCAGCAGTCCGCGATAGCTCGACCGGCCAGTGCCCTTCGAGATCGACTTCGAGACGATCTGCGAAGACGTATTCGGCGCAACGTGCACAACCTTGCCGCCCGCGTCGAGGTGCTGGCCATCGCTGGCCATCGCCACCGAGAGCACTTCACCGCGTGCATGCTCGCCCATCAGCCATACCGCCGGATACTTCATCGTCGTGCGTGAGCCGAGGTTGCCGTCCACCCACTCCATCGTCGCGCCCTCGTAGGCGACAGCGCGCTTCGTGACGAGGTTGTAGACGTTCTTCGACCAGTTCTGAATCGTCGTGTAGCGGACACGCGCGCCCTTGTGCACGATAATCTCGACAACCGCGCTATGTAGGCTATCGGAGCTATAGGTCGGAGCCGTGCAGCCCTCGACATAGTGCACGTAGCTATCTTCGTCGGCGATGATCAGCGTCCGCTCGAACTGGCCCATATTCTTCGCGTTGATGCGGAAGTAGGCCTGCAGCGGAATCTCGACCCGCACGCCCTTCGGAATATAGATGAAGCTGCCGCCGCTCCACACCGCGCTATTGAGCGCTGCGAACTTGTTGTCGTTCGGCGGAATCACCGTCGCCCAGTACTTGCGGAAGAGGTCTTCGTGCTCGCGCAGCGCCGTGCCAGGGTCCACGAAGATGACACCCAGCTTTTCGAGGTCCTCGCGCACCTTGTGGTAGATGACCTCAGACTCGTATTGCGCGCCCACGCCCGCCAGATACTTGCGCTCGGCCTCGGGGATGCCTAGCTGCTCGAACGTGTCTTTGATCTCGGCGGGTAGGTCTTCCCAGGTCGCGCCAGCCTCTTTGGTTGGCTTGATGTAGTAGAAGATCTCGTCGAAGTCGATGGTGCTAAGGTCAGCGCCCCACGTGGGCATCGGCCGTTTGTAGAAGGCGTCGAGGCTCTTGTGGCGGAAGTCACGCATCCACTGCGGCTCGCCCTTCATCACCGAAATCTCTTCGACGATGTCGTGCGACAGTCCCTTCTTGGCCTTGAAAATGTAGTTCTCAGGCTTGTTGAAGCCATACTTTGACGTGTATTCATCAAGCTCGAGGCCGATTTGAGTATCCGCGCTCACGAATATTCCTCCCCGGTGGGTTCTTCGTATCCTCGGATCCATCTGATCCTGGGAGAATAACTGGCGCGTCGCCCAGCCTGGCTCGCACATTGCGCGCATCACCAGACGCTGAAAAGAACGAGGGCTAACCGCGTCGTCGTGGAGTCTAATTCTGACTTGCCCACTCGGATATAGTATGCCACGCATGCCCAGATGCGGTCAAGGGCGGATGTGAGCGGAATGCGGCGAGCATGGTCAGAAGTTCGTGAACGCGGCAAGAGGTTGGCGGCTACAACCACTGGCCCGCAAAGCCGATGCCAAGCGCTGCATGTGAACATACGTTTCAGAGCGTAATTGACGTGACCCAATC
>DASVZC010000119.1:0-10364 GCA_036391835.1 Ktedonobacterales bacterium
GAACTGTCTCGCATATTGGCGAGGTCAGCGCCTCGCCACAATTCCACCATACCACAGCGAATATGGGTGGGTTCGCTGCTTGTCCGCTTACCGCAAAGTTGCTATACTCGCGAAGCATAGAGAGCAGGTCGTGTGCTGAGGCAGTCACGCGTTGTGAATAGCCACCGAAGATAGGTGAAACATGCAAATGAAACGTATCTGGCAGGCGCTCGCCTGGGGTGGGCTATCCCTTCTTCTCATGATGACCCTGGCCGGGTTCCAACCCGCCGCGCGCGTGCATGCGGCGCCGCGTCACGCCAGCGTAACCAGCGATACGCTTACACTCTCGATGGCGAATGGCACAACGTTTACCTATGGCAGCAGCACGACTCCAACGTTTACCGCTGTCCTGCAACTTGCCAAAGTATTCACAACCAACCGCGGCTGGACGGTGATCGTCACACTCGATGATGGGCAGACATTTTCGAATGTGAGCCCACCAACATCCAGCCAAGACCAACTGACATACACGTTTACCATCCCATCAACTACCAACTCGACGTTGATTCCTCCCGGCACGCATACGGCATATGCGACCTTCGATAACTGGGATACTGGGATCACTTCGACGAGCAACCAAGTCAGCCTGACCATGAATAAAGCGCCACTCAGCCTGGGGTGTGGTTCCACAAACGGCGCAGCGCTTATGTTCAAAGCAGGGTCGTCAGAACAATTTGGTCTCACAAATACTGCTGCGGCTTCGTCATTCGCTCCGCCTATCGACTGGACCCAGGGAACGACGTCGATCACATTTACCGGACCAGCGACGTTCACGGATTCTAACCTGATCCCCGATTCAAGCGGACACCTGAACGTTATGATGCCGCCCCAGCCCGGCAAGTACAATATCGACTGCACGTTCTCTGGCACGCAATACTATGCGCCGGGAGAGATGCAGACCACGCAGTTCAACACCATCGTGAGCCAGATGCTATCGCTTGGAGCCATGCAACTCTACACGAATCCGACGACGATGGTGTCGGGCAAGTCAACCGAGATGTACCTTGTATTCCAAGCGGCATCTGGAGCGCCTACGCCAACCGGCCAATTCGAGGTATCTATCTACACGAATCCGATGTACTACACGCAGGCCATTACAGTCGGCTCCAACGGCACGAATCTCATCACGCTCGCGCCTATTTCAAACCTCGCCAGCGGCTCTGCGCTTTGGGTGCAGTATTATGGCGACACCACCTATGCCAATCAGTCTTTCAAATTCACGTTGACAAATCCGGCGATTCCGTCGAGCGTGACCGGCTCCGGGAGCAGCGTCTCAGCGGGAACCGGAGGAACTGGCGGGACAGTCGCGAATTCGCCCAAACCTACAACGACACCCCAGGCCACAACGACCACTGGCCCAACCGGCACGCCAGGGGCCAGTTCAACCGCCAACACGGGGACACAGCCATCCACCGCCTCAGGCAAGCCGCCGAGCGGACTTTTCGCCGCGTTTGGGCCAGCGGCAGGCGCCGCGATGTGGATCGTCATCATCCTATGTGTGGCGCTGGCAAGTGGAGTCGGCTACGGCGTCTACTATTGGCTGTCGCACCGCACGCCAATGGCAAGCGCATCTGTGGGACAAGCCGACAACGCCACAGGCGTATCATCCCAATGGAACACGTCATCACTCGATGAACAGACGGCGCCACGCCGACGCATCGACTACTAGCGCTGATCACCCTTCGCTAGCGCGTCAGTCGCTCACGCACACGTTCGGCGACGGCGCGCAGTTGGGATTCGGGAAGCGCCGGGAAATCCTTGCTCGTAACGAGGGTTTCGCCACCAGGAAGCTGCGTCGTGACGACCTCGCCGCGTATGAGCTGAGTATTCAGCGCGTCATCGGGACGGTGTGGGGCCAGATGGAGGTGCAAATGCGCCACACCGTCGCCGAAGACATAAATATATACGCGCTCGACCTGCAATTCTTCTCGCAGCGCCGCTGTCACCCGCGCAAGGACGAATCCGAAGCTGGCAGCCTCTGCGCCGTCGAGCCGGGTGATATCCGTAATGTGGCGTTTCGGCTCCAGATAGGCGAAGCCAGGGACTTCTGACGCCAGGCTCACCGTCATACGCCAGAGGTCATCTTCCCACACCTCCACGCAGCGCAACTCCGCGTCTCCCTCGCGACCCCGGCACAACACGCAATCCGCAACCTGATCGCTCATTCAAGCCCACTCGCTTCCTTTTCTGCGACGCCAAACGCCGCGAGCGTCTGCTCATCGGGATCATGCAGAAAAAAGATATCACGCTCGTCTCCCTCGTTGGATATGGGAGCGCGAGCGTGATACAGGCGCCTGGGGGGTCCATGAGCGCACTGGATAGTACGCACAGCGTATGCCAGCCTGCGCGCATAGAGGCGCCCAATTGCGAACTGTTTCACTGCTACGGTTGGCATTCTCAACGTAAAATGAGAGAGACAAGTGACGTCTTTGCTGAGAAGAAGATACCCAGGCGCGGCGCAGGGGCGTGCGCGGTGGATGAAGGGGAGAATCCTGTGATTCGCAGGCGAATCTCGCAATGCTCGCTATTCTTGCTACTTACGCTTGCCCTGGCGGCGCTCGCGCCCGTCGCAACCGTGGCTCCGGTGGCCAGCGCGCACGCGAAAACCGTCAGCCCATCCGCCGCGTTTCCGACTGTGGACCCTAGCTATATCTACAACCAGCTCTATTACATGGTAACCAACTTCCAGCGGCGCGAGGCTGGCTACGACAATAACTTGCCCGTCACCGTCAATGGGCATGATGAGTTCGCCGCCTACTGGCAGTCCGAGATGCTGCGCGACCTGCAGGGATTCGGCGCGCAAGCGCAACACGACCCGTTGTCCATCAACGGCTGGGCGGGCCGCAAAGCCATCACGCAGGCGTTCAACGTCGAGATAACTATCCCAGGAGTGACGCACCCTGAGCAAATGGTCGTCATTGGCTGCCACTATGATGGCGAGGCGAGTTCTACGCAGTCGGCGAATGACGACGCGAGTGGATGCGCCATCGAGCTTGGCGTCGCGAAGGCACTGGCGACCTACTGGAGCGCTAACCACCTCTACCCTGCGCGCACTCTGCGGTTCGTCGCCTATGACGCTGAGGAGCAGGGCATCTATGGCTCATTCCACTACGTCAACCAGACCATCAACGGCGATCTGAGCAACGTCGTCACGATGATCAACGAGGAGCAGAGCGGCATCGGCTATCCGCTCCGGTTCCTTGGCAAGGCCAGCTATCCCCTCCTGCCGACAACGCTACAAATGACGCCGATCACCGACAACGAAGCCTATCGAAATACGCAGGCGCTCACCGCAACGCAGGTGCAGACCATCACCGACTTCAAGACGCTGATGCAAGGGGCCGCGCCTGCCGCATTCTCGGCGTTCCGCGCGCTCGGCTACGGCAGCCTGAACTATCGCGACGGGCAGAATCATCCCGTCACACAGCAAATCTTCACGCCACAAGACCTGCAATATGCGCCACTCGCGGACGACGCAGACGGCGGCAGCGACAACTATCCGTTCGCGCTAGCGGGCCTGCCAACGGCGACGTTCATCGGCAACTTCTCCTACTACGGCCAGAATCCGCCGCCGTGGTCCTATCCCTATGACCAGCCGCAAGATACCATTCAGTTGATGAACGTCTACGCTAGCGGGTCAACCGCCGAGGCGAAGGCGCTAGACCTCGCGCTCGCCTTGCCCGGCATGCTCACCACGTGGACACTCGCGCAGCCTGCCGTGCTGGGCTTCGCTTCGACTGATGGCAAACCGCTGGCGACCATCGGCGATGTCGGCTCCATGCAGCCCGGCGCCCCGGTCTCCCTCAATGCGACGGCCTACGATCCAGCAAACGCCGGAGCGGCTTTCACCTATACCTGGAACTTTGGCGATGGCGCTCAAGCGCAGGGCGCCACGGTGCAGCATACGTGGGCCAGCGCGGGCGACTACTCGCTGACGCTGACCGCGAGCGGAGCATCGGGCGCGCGTGTCATCACCAAGACCATCCACGTCACCACAACGCCACCGGTCATCACCGATCCCTATGCTGCGTATCCACCGCAGAATGGCGTGCCACCCGCCAATCATAGTGTCACGCTGCCACAGCCTGACCAAACCGGCGGAATGACGATCGGCGGCACATCCGTAGCATCAACCAACGTCACGGACCCATCACCGTGGGGACAGTGGGTTGCGATCGTCGTGGCGGCGCTGGCCTCGCTTGGTCTCGTCGCCTACGGCCTCACCAGACGCAGACGATCGGCATCGACGAGAAACGCCACGCCAACGCTCGCGGACATCGACCGTCTCCAGCGCGAATCAGCCGTACGCGACCTGCTAACGCCCCGCGCGACAGACGACCAATCAGGTGACGAAGAGATGTAACGACCCAGCGCACAAAACAATACCCCGCGCACATCTCTGGTCATTGCCAGCGACAAGCGCGGGGTCTGTGTTTGCGATGGTGGGGTTGCTAGTTGCCGATGAACAGCAGCGCGATGGCGCCCAGCGCGAGGAGGACGCTCAACGCCAGCAAGACGATGCCTAGCGTCATGCGCGTCGAGCGCGTCATGCCAGTCGGCGCTGGCTCCGCGCCCCCACGGCTGCCGTACTGCGGCGCATAGGAGCGGCCATATTGATCGTTTGCGACGTAGGGATTGCGGCTGGCGGCCAACCCTGGAGCCTCCGGCAACGCCTCGGTGTATGAGTTGCGATCGTCGTCGTTCCAGCCCGCGGAGGGACCTACCTGATAGCGGCCCGCGCCAGAATCTGGGGTGACGGGAGAGCCACACTGGCCACAGAATGTCTCTGAGCCCTGGATGCGCGCGCCACAGACACCACAATAGCGTGAAGTGGCGTTATTGCCGCCCGATGGGCCGGAGCGCGTCGCTTGCGCCGCAACTGTCGAGCCGCGATCAGGTTCCACGCCGCCTGAGGGATAGCGGTTAGGAGCTGGAGGCGAAACGATAGGATCAGCCGCCCGTGTCTCACCATACGAAGGCGTGCCCGTATCGTAGGCATGTGGCGACTGCCATCCACAGTTACGGCATACGCCGCGGCCATCAACCGCATCTGCGCCGCAGCGCTCACACGTCCCCACTGAGCATCGCCTCCAGGCATCGGCGTGACTAGGCCATACATGCGCGCCAGCCGATCAAGCGCGCCTCGCCGTCAGTATAACGCTCAGTCGCGTCCGGCGCAACTTTCACTAGCAACAGGCCATTGTCGGCGAAGGCGTCGCGCGGCATCGAACGACGCGCCCACCATCCCACACACAGACGGCGCGAGCGCCCCAAGGAGAGCATTCGCGCCGTCGATGAGCTAGCCAACCAGTCGTTACGGCTTCGCGTCGACGACCGTGCTGGCGAGCGCAGGCTTACCTGGCCCGCCGTTGTTGGCGCCCTTCGTCGTCACGGGCTGCACCCATTTCGGCGTCTTGCCCAGCGGCGAGACACCCGTGATGCGCCGGAACGCAAAGATCATCAGGAACATCAACACCCAGTTCACGACTGCGGACACCACTATCTGCTGAACCAGACCAATCGGCAGCAGCAGCGCCAGACCCGTCACGATGATATTCACCAGCGTCAGCGGAATGAGGAACAGCCAGGCGAAGCGCATCAACTGGTCAGCGCGCAGGCGTGGCAGCGTCGCGCGAATCCACATGAAGATCAGCAGCAGCACGCTCAGCTTCAGGACGAACCAGAATACGGCGATGATGTTGAAGATCAGGCCAGCGACGAAGCCGCCGCCACCCGTCGCGCCGAAGATGCCCTGCCAGAAGCCAATCGCCGCACCCGGGCCAGACCAGCCGCCCAGGAAGAGCGCCGTCGACACCGCCGAGACGATGGCCATGTTGCCATACTCGCCGAGGAAGAACATCGCCCAGCGCAGGCCGCTATATTCGGTCAGGTAGCCCGCCACCAACTCCGACTCCGCCTCAGGCAGATCGAATGGCGCACGGTTCGTCTCAGCCAGACCGCAGATGTAGTAGACCAGCAGGCCCAGCGGCTGAGCCAGCACGAACCAGAACCACGGCGCCGCCGTCTGCATCTGCGCAGCGGTGATCTGCGTGAACGAGATCGAGCCGATACCGCAGGACGCCAGGTTCGGCGAGGCGCCAACACAGCCCGGCGCCAGCACGCTCGTCAGCATCACCACGCCGACAATCGACAGCACCAGCGGCAGTTCATAGGAGATCATCTGCGCAGCCGACCGCAAGCCGCCAATTAGCGCGTACTTGTTGTTCGAGCCCCAGCCCGCCATGAACACGCCGATGACGTCAATCGAACTGAGCGCCACGTAGAAGATGATGCCGGTGCCGAGCGCGCCCGCTGTCAGATATGGCGAGAACGGCAGCACCACAAACGCCGTGATCACGGGCGCGAAGAAGATGATCGGAGCCATGCGGAAGACGATGCTATCCACATTGCTCAGCGCCTTCACATCTTCCTTCAGCAGTAGCTTGACGACGTCAAACGGCGACTGAAACAGTCCCGCGGGGCCATAGTGCAAAGGGCCATAGCGGTCCTGCATGTAGGCCTGGACCTTGCGCTCCAGATACGTCAGAATCGTCGCCGCCGTCAGCAGGAAGATCAATCCGAACAGAAACGTCACCAGGAAGTGGATGACTGTAAGCCACACGTCATTCATCGTGTCTCGCCTCTCGCCTCACTCAGCGATCTACATCGCCAAGCACGATATCAATGCTGCCGAGAATGGCGATGACATCGCCGATTTTGTGGCCGCGAAGCAACTCTGGCAGAATCTGCAGGTTGCCGAACGACGGCGCACGCAGCTTCGCGCGATAGGGATATTCCGAACCATCGCTAATCATATAGAGGGCCTCTTCGCCGCGCGCGCTCTCCACCGCCGCATATGTCTCGCCACGCGGCGGGCGCAGGGCAATCGGCGTGCGCTGTGTGATAGAGCCACCGGGCAACTGATCGATCGCCGTGCGAATCAGCCGGACGCTCTCGGCCATCTCATCCATCTTGACGATGTAGCGCGCGAAGCAGTCGCCTTCCGGACGCGTCTTGATGTTCGTCGCAATCTCGCGATACGCGCCATATGGGCGGTTGACTCGCACATCGAACTGCACACCGGACGCGCGAGCAGTCGGGCCAGTCAGGGCATAGGAGATAGCCTGTTCGCGGTCGATATACCCTACACCCTCGGTGCGGGCATCGAAGATTTCGTTACCCGTCAGTAGGCGATCGAGTTCAGGGAGACCCTTCTCGACGAACTGGATGCACCAGTCTTCACACGTCTTGAGCCAGCCCTTGGGGAAGTCGTGCATCACCCCGCCGACGCGCATGTAGTTGTGCGTAAAGCGGTGGCCGCTGAGTGACTCGAACATATCGAGAATCTGCTCGCGGTCGCGGAAGGCCCACAGAATCGGGGTCGTGGCGCCAAGGTCCATGCCATACGTGCCGACGGCGACGAGGTGGCTGGCGATGCGCTCCATCTCGTTGACGATCAGGCGGATGTATTCGGCGCGGCGTGGCGGCTCGATACCCGTCAACTGCTCGATAGCCATCGCATAGGCCGTCTCATTGAGCATCGGGCTGAGGTAGTCGGCGTTGTCGATATAGCGGATGCCCGCCATGTACGGCCGATTCTCGAAGATTTTCTCCATGCCACGGTGCAGATAGCCGATAACCGGCGTACACTGCGTCACCGTCTCGCCGTCCAGCGTCAACACGAGGCGCAACACACCATGGGTTGAAGGGTGCTGCGGCCCCATGTTGAGGATCATCTCTTCGCTGCGCAAGCCGGACGCGTCCTGATATTCCGCATTCGGCAAGCGAATCGCTTCAATAGACATCTGCCTATCCTCTCTCCTGCGGCTTCTTGTTCGCGTCTTCGTCTGCCTTGACGGCTCCCTGCTCCAGATAGCGCCCTTCCGGCGTGGGGCCGGGCTCGACGCCCTGGCCAGTCTCCAGATAGATAGCGGCGCCACCCATCGTCGTCATGCCCGGATGGACACGCTCGATGGTTCCCTGGTTGAGTCGCTTCGTCTGGATGCGCTCCTGATGGCGGATGTTCTCACCCGCGACCGCTTGCACAGCAGGCGCCTGGGTGGTCGCGCGGTCATGGCGCACCATTGGCGTCGTATTGAAACTCTTGAGCAGCGGATGCCCGATGAATTCATCTTCGAGCAAGATGCGACGAAGGTCTGGGTGGCCGCGATAGATGATCCCGAACATATCGTACTGTTCACGCTCGAGCCAGTTCGCCGACTGGTAGAGGCTCACCAGCGAATCCACTTCGGGATGCTCAGAGGTCAGCCGTACACGCGCCTGAAGGAGCCAGTCTTGCGTCATCGAACGGAAGTGGTAGATCGACTCGATATGGTCGATCATGTCCACACCGGTCACGCAGGTGAGCATGTCGAAGCCAAGATCATCGCGCAGCAGCCGCACTGCTTCCACCAGCTTATCGGCAGGAATGTCGATATTGACGATGCCCGCACTCAGCCGCGTGGTCGGCAGAGTGACGCCGAGCGGCTCATTGAGGCGCGCAAGTTGGGTGAGCAGCGCGTTGATATGGTCACGGTCGTAGGCGCGCAGCGAAGGAGCCGCTGGCTCTGAGCTACGTTGCACTCCACGGCCACCAGACTGGACAGTTAGATCCACCGGATGACTCCCTTCCTCCAGGCATACACCAGGCCAAGCGCCAGCACGGCAATGAAGAAGACAATCTCGATGAAGCCGAACCAGCCCAACTGACGGAAGATGACGGCCCACGAGAGGATGAACACAATATCCACGTCAAACGCGACGAAGAGCAGAGCGAAGATATAGAAGGCCAGCGGATATTGCACCCAGGCTGACCCAATCGGCGTCTCGCCAGACTCATAGGTGGCGAGCTTGCTCTTATTTTCACGTCCACGCAGGAACAGCGCGTTGAGGGTGTCCGCCAGGGTAAGGGAGAACACCACGAATCCGGCGCCTAAGAGGAAGAAGATGCCGGCGAAGAGATAGCCTAGCGCAACCACGAGCGCCTCCTGGAGGGTTTGTGGAGTAACCCCAGCCGTCGGCGTGATTCCGCCGGCGACGCGGCTCCCTATATGAGGGCGACATGACAACCTGCGCGAGGCGCCTGCTTTAGTCGTGTCGCCACAAACAGCGCTTTGATTGAAAATGCGCCATCGCGGATTATACCATAGGGCGCCTAACCGAACAACACACCAGAGCCGAAAATCTCAGCGCCAGAACGGCTTGCGAAGGGCTTCGCGCCTGACCTGCGTGGTACACTGTAACGGACTGGAGGCGCGTGTTCCAGCATGCGGACGGTCGCACTCGCCGGCCAGCCAAACCCAAGCAAACCAAACGGTGAGCGGCCCGTCAGCGCTCAGTGGAGATATCAATGCCACGTTCTTCGACAATGAATTTTACCTGCGACTGCGGGAATGTGTTTGCCGGTACGATGTACCAGACGGTGAACGTGACCCTGGAGCCACACCTGCTGTATAGGTTGCTGGCGGGTACGCTCAATGTCGCTGTATGTCCGAACTGTGGCCGCAAATACGAGAGTGACCTGCCGTTCATCTATCACGACATGGACCGCAGCCTCTTCGCCTATGTGCATCCCAATGGCGACGCCACCGACGAGGAGCGCGATGATCTGCTCCAGCGGCTCCGCAAGGTCTACGACGAGGCGGTAGACACATCACAGCGCATTTTGTCTGAGGAGCGCTCCGGCGAGGAAAAGCGCCCGCCCGTCACCAAGCTCACCGTGCGCCGCCGCTCACCCGGCGAGGACCTCAAAGCGCAACTGGAGCCGAATGCGCCGCCGATGCAGGTCATCTTCGGCATGGAGGCGCTGACGACGCTCGTCGACTCGCTGCTAGAGCCAGAGGAGCGGTTAGGACGTGTGGCGCTCTCGGCGCGCGGCAAGGTCGGCGAGGAGCGCGAACGTATCGTCACCATCGCCGCCCAGATCGCCAAGCAGTTCGACCTCCAGGTGCTAACGGAGGGTGAGGGCAGCGACTTCACCGTCTGGCTCTACGGCCCTCGTGAACGCGTCGAACTGCTGGCCGAACATCTCAAGGGGTAAGGGTGCAGTCGCTCCGCCTCATGCCGCCAGTGCGAGCGTATCGTTCGGATTCTTCATCCCCTGCACCGTGGCGATGACCAGATGACTGAGCGCATCGACGATTGAGACATCGCCGCTGACAGTGTCGGCTACGATCACATAGCGCCCATCTGGTGTCACGCTTACTCCATGCGGATAGCCATCCAGAGATGTCGTCGCGATGACATGCGGCGCGGCGGGATTGCTCGCGATATCCACGGCGCTCAGGTTGTGCGAGCCGCCATTCGCCACGTAGAGCATCGAGCCA
>DASVZC010000120.1:0-4529 GCA_036391835.1 Ktedonobacterales bacterium
ATCCTGGGTGTCGGGACTCCGCGGTTTGTTCTTTTGTTGCGGGTATGTCTCGGCTTATGTCGCTGAAGCTCGCTGAGTTGGAGGCGCTCTAGAGAGCGTCTTGCCCGGCGCCTACGCTTGAAGAGTGAGTCAGCACAACCCACGGAGGAGTGGTATCTACAGCGAGGCCGATGACGCTGGTCGGCACAATGCGGGATCACGAGCGCGACCTCCTCACCGGCGCCTATCTGCTGATCTTGACAGGAGAGAGTAGCGACGTATATGGTGCGCCTATGATGACACCTGATGCAGCCATTGGCGCCCGCGCCCGCATGCCCAACCCAGCGCTACAATCCTTCGCCGTTTTGGTGGGCAGATGGAGAACCGAGGGATCGCATGGCTTACTGCCTGACGTAACGCTACATGGGCACGCGTCGTTTGAATGGATTGAAAATGGCGCCTTCCTGCTGATGCGTTCCGAACTCGACCACCCAAGCGTTCCCCATGGCATTGCCATTTTTGGCAGCGATGATGTGCAACATACGTTCTTCATGCTGTACTTCGATGAGCGTGGAGTGTCGCGCATCCAGAACGTGAGCATGGAAAACAATGAGCTGAAGTGGTGGCGAGACCAGCCTGGCTTCTCACAGCGTTGCGCCTGCGTCATTTCAAGCGACGGCAATACAATAGTCAGTCGAGGCGAGCTTTCTCGCGATGGCGTAACCTGGGAAAAGGATTTAGAGCTCACCTATTCACGCGACATGTAACACGCAAGCGCGCCAACGCTTGCGCGCAAGCCACATAGGATGGCGAGGTAAGAAGCTCCCTCTGCTGCGCGTGTACATCGACAACCTGACGCCTTTCTTGGTCAGAGTCTCGTCATCGCCGAACGACTAGCCAACATCGGCTTGACATGCCATACATCGCTGCGTGTTCTCTGATGGCGCTCGCAACGTCATCCTCCCCTGGCGCGCACGTTCATCGAGGTAGCGTCTCTGGACGAGACAGCGACGAGACAGCGCCGATCACTCACCAGTATACCAGCACGAGCGTCTAGCCCCAGCGCGCCGGCACACGCTGGCAGCTGAACGAGTTGCGGTGTGGGCTGTACAAAGCGCCGCTATCGTGCGATCTTGGCGCGGCCCTCATGCCGTTGGCGGCGTGAAGGCGCCAATCTGGTCGGCGCTGTAGCCGGCGTACCAGATGTTTGCATCCGGCCCAACGGTCAGGCCCGACAGCGTACTCAGCGGCTACAAAAGACCCAGTAGACGCGAAAGAAGCGGCACATCGGGTACGGTCTGAGTGAGATCGTGAACTACGCTACAGTGAGCCATTGTTTCGGCCTTTTCTTGGTGAGCGCTATCCCACCGAATAGGCTGTCATCGCCTACTATCACACTAGCGAGGAGTATGATTGCATGGCCGCCATTGCCATCTCTCTGATAATCGAAGGGCAGAACGGCCTTACCTGGCCGCGCTGGCAGCGACTGATCGCCGAAGCCGAGCAGCTGGGCTTCGCGGGGCTCTTCCGCTCCGACCACTTTACTAATGGCCAGGGACCGCTGCTCGCCGCCCTAGAGTCTGTTGTGTCGCTGTCCTACCTCGCCGACCACACACAGCGTATCCACTTCGGGCCACTCGTCGCTCCGCTCTCGTTTCGCGATCCGACGCTGCTCGCCAGTCAGGCGCTGGCGCTCGACGACCTGAGCGGTGGGCGGATGATTCTCGGCGTAGGAGCGGGATGGCAGGCGCGCGAGCACGCGATGTTTGGCCACGATCTTGGCGACGTTTCTACGCGGATGGCGCGGCTGGAGGAGGGGCTTGAGGTATTGACGCGGCTGCTGAGGAGCGATGAGCCGACCAGTTATCAGGGCCGTTTCTATCAGCTTCAGGACGCCATGTTGCTGCCTCGTCCGCGGCGTCGTGGGGGGCCACCGCTGCTGATCGGTGGCAACGGTGTTAGGCGGACATTGCCGCTGGCGGCGCGCTATGCCGACATCTGGAATGCGGTCGCGGTGACTCCAGATGAGTTCCGTTCGCTCTCCACCCAACTCGACGATTTGCTCCGCGTCGCCGGTCGCCCGCTGGACGCCGTCCGTCGCACGCTCATGAACAACATCGTCTTCGCCGCCAATCGCGAGGGCCTGGCCGAGAAGCTCGCGGTGAGCGATGTCGGGAGCGCGTTGGAGGAAGCGGTAGTCAGCGTACAGGCGTCTCGCAGGAACATCGTCGGCACACCGGAGATGGCGCGCGAGCAGATCGCCGCCTATGCTGAGGCAGGCGTCGAAGAATTGATGCTCCAGTGGCTCGATCTGGACGACATCGCGGGCCTGCGCGCGTTTGCGCAGACAGTGATCGCGGCGCTATAGCAGCGTCACGGCCCGCTGTCGGATTGTGTTTGCCTAGATGTCATCCATGACGCATGGGTATGCCGATGTGTGCGCCCATGCTGTTTCGTTGCGCCGCTCATCCTGCCCAAGCTTGGCCGCAATCGTCCGTCCCTTGTGCTGTCATACGCTTCTCACCCTGCCCTATTCAGACTGCGTACAGGAACGATGGCGCAGGCTCGATGTCTTGCTACGCGGCGGGGGAAGATCGGAAATGCGCGGTGTTCGGTGCGGTGGACTATGCGTCTGGGCGCGTCTTCTTTCAACTGAGCGCCAGCAAAGGCGAAGATGCCTTCCAAACGTTTCTGGATCACCTGGTCCAAGAACTGCCCGCTGATGAACCGGTGGTGATCGTCCTCGATAACGTGGGCTACCACAAAAGCCATGCGCTCTGGAACACGCGGCGCCAACTTGGCGACTGCTTCTCGCCCTACTTCTTGCCAGCCTATTCGCCGCAACTCCACCTGATTGAACGTCTCTGGCGTCATCTCAAAGATCACTTGGCGTGTCACCGCTGGTGGAATGATCTCACGCGACTTCAACAGGCGAGCGCCACGCTGTTAGAGCGCTTGGAAGTCCATTTCCATGCCGCTGATGGACCAGCCTTTCGCTTGGTCCAAAACTTGTGCGATTCCGCTTAGGTCCTGGTAGTTTGGAGATGCGTCGCGGCCACCACCAGAAAAGCGTGGTGGAGCGGATCAGGGCCGGCTGTGTTGAACGACACTGAGAACTGCCAGCACATCTCATTGTCGTCAGACAGTGGCTGCGCTTAAATTGAAGACATAAATTGAAGACATAGGAAGAATTACCACCGCGACACGCGCTTGGAGACGACCAGCGGAGGCGCCAGTCCATGATGAGACAGATCGCGGAGCCAGATGGGATGAGCAGTCCTACTAGAATGGTGACCTTGGGGGGCTTGTGGCTGATTGGATTCGGGCTGGTCGCCGTGGCACAACTGGCCTTCGTCGCGTTCCACGTTTCTGTGGCCGCCCTGTTCGCCACATGGACGCTTGCGCCGCTGCTTGCCGCCTGGGTGTGGCGGATGCATGGCCCCAAGCTACTGGCGCTCGCTCTGGTGTTCTGCTGGGTTGGCGACGTCGTGGGGAACCCACGGCAAATCGGCATCGGACACGGCGGGCTTCTGCTCAGCGTGGCCTCCTTCGCCGTCGCAAACGTCTGCCTCATCACGATGTTCGTCCAACGCGGCGCGCTGACCGCCCTTCGGGCGGCCATCGGGGGTGTCGAGCGCTGGCGCGCCGGGTTAGCGGTGCTCTACGTCCTCGGAGCAGGCGCCGGACTGTTCGTGACGTGGAGCAGCTTTGAACCGGCTCTGCGCACAGCGGCCGGGATCTATTTGCTGCTCCTCGTGGGAACAGCCGCGACCGCAATGGCAGTGGACACCTGCGCTGGTATAGGAGCAGGGCTGTTCTTCGCCTCCGAATTGCTTATCGCGTTAGCCGTAGCGGGCCGCGTCGCGCCAACCGCCACGACGCACCGTCTCGAAGTCCTCGTGCTGTACATGCTCGGAATCCTTCTCATCGCTGTCGGGGTGGTGCGCCGCGAACTGCGCGCCAAACAGTTGCTCAATAACGACAAGGACATCGTGCAGCGCGCCGACCGATGACAGTGGCACGCAGGCGGCCGCAGCCGTGCGCAGCCGTGCGCAGCCGTGCGCAGCCCGACCATCCAGAACATCCTCATAACATCCTCATCAAGCACGGCATGGCCTCGTTCTACCGCGCCTCGTTCGACCGCCTGCTCAAGCTGCAGGAGCAGGTCGCCATCGAGCCGTTCGAACGCTCCGCGTGGTGGGCCCTCGCCTGAGGGCATGTAAATCGCGGGGATGTGGAGGTCGTCGTCTGTCCTCGTCTGTCGTCTCCACATGTCACGCATGAACCCATGAACCCATGAACCCATGAACCCATGAACCCATGAACCCATGAACCCATGAACCCATGAACCCATGAAGAGCGGGGCGACGCACCGTGCGCATGCCCTCACAGATCACTTCCTGGTCAGCCCACCCGCTGACCAGCAGGAGTCACGCCGGTGAGTCACGCCGGTGAGTCACGCCGGTGAGTCACGCCGGTGAGTCACGCCGGTGAGTCACGCCGGTGAGTCACGCCGGTGAGTCACGCCGGTGTGTCACGCCGGTGAGTCA
>DASVZC010000121.1:0-24896 GCA_036391835.1 Ktedonobacterales bacterium
GGTGCTGGCTCGCCAACTCAACGACGCGCCCCCGCCTCTACGCATCGCGCGGCCAGATGTGCCACAGCGCATGGAGGAAGTGGTTTTCTGGGCGCTGGCGAAAGATGCGAATGAGCGTCCCAATTCTGCGGGCGCCTTTGCGCACGCTATACGGGATAGCTCACACGGCACGCTTGGCGCTTTGTGGAAACGCGCCGCTGCTCAAGGCGCTTCGATGGCGGCATTCCGCACCATGAGTGGAGAGGTTCCGGCTGCGCAGGCGGCGGGATTTGCTGGCTTTGCCCCGACTGGTGACGCGACCCTCTATGACCCCGCCTTTCATCCACAGGATGCAGGCGCGGATTGGGTGTCGCAGCGGTCGGGGAACGCGGCAGTGGCCTGGCCGGGCGCGAGTGCGCGTGGCGCCGGCGCCGCGCCAGAGCGGAAGCTATCGCCCGCATTGATCGCTGCGGTGACAGCCGCGATCATTGTGCTTGTAGCGGTGGCGGTGGTCGCGGCGAGCGCGCTGGGCAGTACTCTGGGCGCGATGGCAGGTGGGCCTGGTACAGCAGGGGCTGGCCTGGGCGCCATTCATGGGACTCCAACCGCCACGGCGACGCCAAGCCCTACACCTTCACCGACTCCTCTGCCATTTCGTCTGACGGTCTCGCTCTCGAGTGTCAGCCTGAATTGCAGCAAGGGCAAGACGAAGAACGTGACGCTGACTAATCGTGGTGGCTCTAAGGTCGACTGGACCGCGCAAATCAATCCCAGCGACAACAGTTCTGGCAACCCTGGTATTACGGTCAGTCCTGACCATGGGGACCTCGACCCCGGCTCACATTCAACCGTAGCGATCAGCAACACCACATCGATCGTCAATGGCTTCAATGGGGTCAGCGGGACGATTGATTTCACGCCTAGCAACTCAACGAATGGAAGCGGTCAGCCAGTCACTGTGAGCTATGTCGCGCAAGGGTGCGTCGTCAGCGGCGGTGGTTGATTGCCAGCGCCTTGGTCGAATCCGCACAGCAAACACGACGGCGCCGCTAGAGGAGCTGCTCTAGTAGCGCCGTACGTGTGTGTCTATCGTTTCGGCTAGAAATGCACGATGCCCATCGCGTTGAGGATGACGAGCGCGAGGACGATGAGAATCAGCAGCGAGACCGTGGCGATGGCGCGAACGAATCCGCCGCTTGACCCTGAGGGTAGCCCAATGCTGCCGGGGTCTGCCGCGCCGCCAGCGTCAGGCGAGCCGCTGGGCGAGGCCTGGCCAGTCGCGGCGATGGGGAAAGGATTGCCGCTGGCCGGAAGCTGCAGCCCGCTGCCATTGTCGAGCGTCGCAAGACGGTTGAGGAAGTCCTGGAAGCCCTGCGCTGGATCATTGCCAGTCAGCCGTTGGTAGGTATCGCCGAGTGAGGAGCCCCCAGTGGTGGTGATCTTCGTCCAGTCGAAGCCAAGCTGGCTGTGCAGGTAGTAGAGGAAGAGCGGGCCGCAGCCGTTACTGTTCTCATCCTGATCGGTGGCGTTGTTGTTCGTCACATAGTCGTTGTGGCCATTCGCCCACCAGGCTTGCCCCGTCTGCACCTGCAACTGCTGGAGTCCGAGGTTGCGCTCGGTTGCCAGCACACGCGAGAGCGCCTCGCCGTTGGCCTGCCCACACTGCCAGCCATTGTTGATGGCTGCTTCGAAGACTTCTACCAGTTCGGCGACCATGAAGCCGCTGGCGACCTGTGGGGCTGGCTCGATGTAGAGGTCGGTTGCGTTGCAGCCGAAGTGATAGGCGCCGCCCGCCTGGCTGTCGATCAACACCTGAACCGGAGTCGCTGTGCGCGGGGTTGTCTGGTCGTCGCCGTCCTGACCTTGCGGAAGATCAATGCCGCCGAACCATTGCTTGGTGGCCTGGTAATCAGCCTCTGCCGTCTGCAACACAGCTTGAGCCGATGCATTGCCATTGGGCGTACCGTCAGTGTAGACGATGATATCGGCCGTCCGACCCACTTCATTCTGGCCGCGGAAGACATCGCGGCTGCGGGTCAATGTCAAGTCGCCGAGGCTGACTGTCCCACGTCCACTAAACGACAACACATGCGCACGCGGGCCTGTTCCAGATGATGCCTGTGACATAGTCTCCCCCTATGACGCGGCCAGCCAGAGCGACCAGCCTGAGATGAACGTCAGCCAAGCGGCAGGCGACCCGCATGCTAACACAGGCTGGCGAGGGGTGTCAAACGGCTCGGGGCGCATTATTAGGGAAAATCAAGAGGCTGGAGCGCAGGTGGCCCGCATTGATACGGCGCGCTGCCTGCGCTCTCTATTCTTCACGCCGACGGCGATTTTGCCGCTGGTTTGCGGACTGGCGCTGGCGCGGGTTCTTCCGGTGGCAGGCTATTATAGTAGGCCTCCAGCGCCGTGCGATCTTCGTCCGTCAGCGTCGTCTCGAACTCGCGCTCCAGTTTACCCTTCTTCAGCGCGATATCCCAGCACGAGCGGCGTGCGCAGACGTAGGCTCCGCGTCCCGATTTCTTGCTGGTCGGGTCGAGCTCGATATGCCCGGCAGGCGTGCGCACCACGCGAATCAACTCACGCTTGGGACGAACCTGCTTACAGGCGATGCAGGTTCGTTGGGGGATGTGCTTCTGGCGCGGCTGCGACTTGCGCTTCTGTGGCGTCTGCCCAGCCGACGCAGAAGGCTTTGCGCCTTCTGATGCCATGTTCGTACGTCCTCTCGTATGCTGCGCCTACGACATGCGCCAGGAGGTTCGATGTCCTCCCGGCGCGTATCATCGGTCGCTCGTGGCTGTGTCGTTTTCGGTTGGCCTAGGCCATCGCGCCGTCAACCGATACCTCAGAGGGAGCCTCATCCGCGTTGGCGACCTCAGCGGCAGGTTCACTCGTCTCTGTCGCGCGGTCGCCAGGGCGCGCGACATCCACACGCCAGCCGGTCAGCTTGGCCGCCAGTCGGGCGTTCTGCCCTTCCTTGCCGATGGCGAGTGACAGTTGCTTCTCTGGCACCGTCACCAACGCGGTATGGTCTGACTCTCGCAGTTCCACATGCAGCGGCTTCACTGGGCTGAGCGCGTTTGCGACGAATTGCGCCGGGTCTGGATTCCACACAATGATGTCGATCTTCTCGCCGTTCAACTCGTTGATGACGTTATTGATGCGGGCTCCGCGCACGCCGACACACGCGCCAATGGGATCGATGCCATCCTCACGCGCCCAGACGGCCACCTTGGAGCGGCTGCCCGGCTCACGCGCGATTGCCTTGATCTCCACGCGCCCCTCAAAGATTTCCGGCACCTCGAGCTCGAACAGCCGCTTGATGATGTTACGGTGCGTGCGTGAGACGAGAGCCTGCACGCCACGACCTCCGCCGCGCTTCAGTTCATAGATGTAGACGCGCACGCGCTGATTGGGACGCAGCCGCTCGTTAGGAATCTGCTCCTTCTCGTCGAGCACGCCCTCGATCTTGCCAAGGTCAAGCAGGTATGAGCCGCCCTGTCGATCATCGCGGCGCAGCACGACGCCCACCACGAGATCATCCTTCATATCGGAGTAGGATTCGAAGAGATGCTCTAATTCAGCCTCGCGGATACGTTGCAAGATGATCTGCTTGGCAGTCTGCGTCGGGATCTTGCTGAAGATTTGCGGCGAGTCTACCTCGATGTGCTGGCCGAGCGCGGCGTGTGGGTCGATTTGTTGCGCTTCGGCGAGCGAGATTTCGGTCATGGAATCTTGCGCCTGGGCGACGACACGCTTGCTCTCCCAGACGTGAATCTTGCCATTCGGTTCCACCTCGACGCGAATGTTCTCACCGCCGCCGATGCCCTTGCGATAGGCGGCCAGCAGCGCGTTGGCGATCGCCGCCGTCACACGTTCCTGTGGCAGACCCTTCTCATGGATCAATTGGGCAATAGCTGCCTGGAATTCTGTCAGCATGGTCGTATCCCTCCAATGAGCGCGGCGCGTCGGCGCCCATGGCCTATCCGACGGAGGGCGAGCGAGTTCGCGTCGCAGCCGCTTCGGATGCCCACAGAATAAGACGGAGGCGCGAGAAAAACTCCCACGCCTCACTTCGGGTTCCGTATACGGCAAGACGCAGGCGTACAGTCAATCCAATGACGCACGCTCTCTGGTATCCCGGCTGCTCCACATTGGGCGCCGCTCTGCCAGATACCTATCGCTTCTGCCCACAAGTACACGAAAAAGTGGGCGAAACCCACTTTCTCTCACTGCGCTCAGTTCCCCCGCAGTATACCACATTTCCCCGACATAATCACAAACAGGAACGCTTGCTCGCTCGACGCCAGTGGAGGGCTCCCAGAGCGTGGGAAACTGTGACATCCCACGCATTGACGGGGCGGAAAAGCCGCACATATAATCAGGCGACTCTATCCGGGACGCCCGGTTCAGGCGACTGACCAGTGGCGTCATGGATCCCCAAGTATTACGGATTTTCGCCGCGACTCTCCGTTGATTGACGGTGAGCGCGATACATTGGCGCTGGCTCAGGGCAATGCTCTCCCAGCGCTCGCGCAAAGGAGCGTGACTGATGGCAGCCCCACTGGCCGAAGAAGAGAGCATGTTGATCGAGATGGTGCGCGACCTCGCCCGTGAGCAGGTGACGCCGCGCGCCGCAGAGATCGATGAGAAGGGCGAGTTTCCCTGGGATATGAAGGAGTTGCTCGCCAAGCAGGACATCCTTGCCATGCCGTTCCCTGAAGAGTACGGCGGCCTGGGATCCAGCGAACTGAGCACCCTGATGGTCATCGAAGAGCTGGCGAAGGCCTGCGCGACGACCTCGCTGATTCTCTGTGTACAGCAACTCGGCTCACTGCCCATCTTGCTGGCGGGCACAGAGGAGCAGAAGAAGCGCTTCATCCCCCGGCTGGCGACGGGCGAGTGGCTGGCGGCCTATGCGCTGACCGAGCCGGGCTCAGGCTCCGATGCGGGCGCGATGTCGACCAAGGCCGTGCGCAAGGGCGACAAATACGTGCTCAACGGCGTCAAGCACTTCATCACGAACGCGGGTATCGCGCACGTCAACACTGTTTTTGCCTCCACGAATCCAGAGGCGGGGACGCGTGGCATCAGCGCATTTGTCGTCGAAGATGGTACTCCAGGCTTCCGCATGGGCAAGGCGGAGCACAAGATGGGCATCCGCGGCTCGCAGACGGGTGAACTGGTGTTCGAGGACTGCGAGATTCCCGCTGACAATCTGCTCGGACGTGAGGGTGAGGGCTTCAAGATCGCGCTCGCCACGCTGGACCGCACCCGCCCAGGCATCGCGGCGCAGGCGCTGGGCATCGCGCAGGGCGCGCTTGACTATGCTGTACAATATGCCAAGCAGCGGGTGCAGTTTGGCCAGCCGATCTTCGCGAACCAGGCTATCCAGTTCATGCTCGCGGATATGGATATCAAGGTCGAGGCCGCGCGCCAACTGATCTATCATGTGGCTGAGTTGATGGATAGCGGCTCGAAGTCGTTTGGCCGCGAGTCGGCAATCGCCAAGACCTTCGCGTCTGATACGGCGATTGAGGTGACGAACGACGCGATTCAGGTGTTGGGCGGATACGGGTATATGAAGGAGTTCCCGGTGGAGCGAATGATGCGCGACGCCAAGATTACCCAGATCTACGAAGGCACGAATCAGATTCAGCGCATGGTCATCGCCAGGGCGCTGGCCAAGTGAGTGGATTTGAGACACAGGGACTGGTCTTCTCGCTGCGGAACGGGGAGACCTGCGCCTTCTCGGGTGACACGCTGACGGTTGGTCAGCGTCAGATTCCGCTCAATACGGTTGTGTCGGCTGGCCTGGTCGCTGATATCAGCGTGCCGGTCCCGCCAGGCATGCCGCCCACGCCGGGTGTGTCACTCAGTCTGATAGATGGGTCGACGCTCGCTTTCACCCCTGTGGAGCAACTCGACTGCTGGCGATTGCTGCATATGCTGGCGGTGGCGCAGCCCAAGTTGAGCAGCCCGTTGCCGCCACCACCGGGCCAGACTGGTCCAACGATGGGGTACGGCGGCTATGGCGGGCCGTCATATGGATATCCTCCACCGACGGGATTCCCGCCGCCCATGGGTTACCCGCCATACCCCGGCGGTTATGCCGTGAGTGAATCAGACAAGACACTGGCGGGCATCTGCCATCTCAGTTTCTTCTTTGCTCCGGTGATCCTCCCGCTGATCATCTGGCTGGCGATGCGCAACACCCAGCCGTATGCGTCTTCGCAGGCGAAGCAGGCATTCGTTTTCCACCTGTTCTTCACGGTGTTGAGCGTGGGCGCCTACATTGGGTTGCAGGTCTTTTTCATCTCCAGCGTGTTCAGCATGAACCCGCAGACGCCGCCAGACCCGACCACGTTTGGCGCTGGCTTCTTCCTAGCACTCTTTGGCGTCTACGGTGCGATCGCTATATTGGGGATCATCAACCTGGTGTTCAGCATCATCGGGGCGATTCAGGGGTTCCAGGGTAGACCATTCCACTATCCTCTGCTCGGCAAGATGAAGTAGACGTCGAGTGACAAGTGGGCCGGAGGTATCAACCTCCGGCCCACTTGTCGTCTGCTTGCTGACTTTTGCTAACGCCTCATTGACTCGATGCGCTGTCGATGAGCCAGGTCGAGCCGTCATATTCGGTGAGGTTGACGTTATATGTCAGGGGCGACCCTGGCGATTTCGCGCGTTTGACCGTGACATTCGCGATCATATGACTCGCGCTGTCTGATGCAATCTGGTTGACAGTGAAAGACGTCACAGCGCCATAGCGTCCATCATCCGCTGAGAAGGCGTTGACAGCGGTCGCCTGTGAATTCGGGTCGTTCCGACTATCTGATGTGTATTGCCAGGCTCGCCCATAGTTCTGCTGTTCGAGCGCGCTGAAGTAGCCGCTGACGGCAATCTGCGGTGTTGAGCGGTCTGGCGGCGCGAAATATTGATAGGCCATGACCGAAGCGCCACCAATGATGGCCATCAGCACGACCAGTGCGCCGATGAGCGCGGGTAGTGGTAGGCCGCGGCGCTTTGGCTGCTGGATGTCCTGCAAGCGTGACGCCGTCGCCGCGCCTTGTGGCATGCTCATCTCCGCCCGCGATGGCGTGGAGGAGGTCGCAGGTCGCGCTGGTTGCAACCTCGGAGCCGATGGCATCAATGGTCCAGAGATGACGTCGCCACTTGGCGCCTGGTTGGGCGATAGATTTGACGGAATCGGCGCTCCCAGTGGCGGCAGGCTCGTCGGCGGCGGTGATACTGTCATAGCTGGTCGTTGCTGCGCCAAGGGATTGGGGAGAGAAGGGCCACCAAATGGATAGGCGGGCAAACGTGGCTGCTGTTGCGGCGGAACTGACTGCTGCGAACGGTGCGCAGTCGGAGGCAAAGATCTTGGACCTTCTACATCGTTGCGCTGCTGGCTGTTGGGCGCGCTACTGGCGAACTTCGTCTGCTGAATCGCCTCCATCATCTGCGCCGCGAATTCCGTGACTGACTGGTAGCGGTTCGCTGGCTTCAGCTCCAGAGCGCGCATGATCGCTGAGTCGGTGACAGCGGAGATTTTCGGATTGATCGCACGCGGGCGCGGCATCGGGGTGTCCCCGGTGATGCGTTCCACTGCTGTCTGCGGGACGCGGCCAGTCAACAGTTGGTAGAGCGTCGCGCCGAGGCCGTAGACATCTGACCAGGGGCCTGTCAGCCCGGTCGCGGCATATTGCTCCGGTGGGGCGTAGCCCTCAGTGCCAGCCTTGCGCACGAAGGTGACCGTCTGATTCATCCCAGGCAGGTGCGCCTTGGCGATGCCGAAGTCCACAAGCACGGGATGCTCGCCCGGTGTGACGATGATATTGGCGGGCTTCACATCGCGGTGGAGTAGTGGCGGTGTGCGCGTGTGCAGATATTGCAGCGCGTCGCAGATCGGCAACATCCACTGGAGCGCCTGCTCTTCGGCCAGCGGGTGGTTGGTGCGCCGGAGGTATTGCTCCAGGTTCTCGCCATCCACATAGTCCATGACGAGGTAGACGCGCTCATCCCACTCAAAGCTTTCGCGCACGCGGGGGATATTGTTGTGATTGAGCTCCTGAAGCCACTTGCTCTCTAGCTCAAACTGCTTGCGTGCGCCAGGACTGGGATCCGCCAACTCCTTGAGGGCATAGACATTGTTGGAACTGTAGAGGATGTCGGCGACCCGATAGACAACGCCCAGTCCACCGCGACCAACGACGGCGAGAATCCGATAGCGGTTGTTGACGATTGACCCAACAGCACGCGGTTGGGCGCCATCGGTATTCGAGTACGCGACCTCTTCACTCATCCGCGCTTTCCGCCATACTTCTCGTGGGCTATCTGCTTCGCTCGCAGGAGAAAGAAGCCCGGCGTTGGGCGTCTTGCTTGCAGCCGTTCGCTCTTGCGCCACTGATCTTCAAGACATCGGCTCCGCTGGCGCCAGTATAGCTAAGCAGCTAGCATTGCGTCAAACCGTCATGACTTCAGGTGTGGCGCGCCTTTGCATAGGAACACGAGACGCTTGCGCAATGTTACCGTATGCCTGGCTGATAATACGCGTCGGTTGCTGGCCAATTCGGGTTCGCCTGCCGTGATGCGCCGGGATGTCAGGCGCGCGGTGAGGGTCGCGTTGGTGGATGACGTGATATATACTAAGGCCAATGTGTGGCGTTTGTGATATTGAGCCCTTGACCACACATGATCGCTTGTCTGCGCCGAAACAAAGGAGTTTGCGGTTGCGTTCACGCTCGTACTGCCCCACAGTGACATCGCGCGTCGTATCACGCGTGCGATCCGTCGCGAAGAATGCGTTATGGCCGATTGGCTCGCGGTGGTCGTCTGCGCTTTGCCTTGCGACCCCTCCGCCGCCCACGATAGACCTCAGTGCTGTTGATCCTTCGTCCGCTTGCCGCCCCACCGTGTCCGCGCCAATGGCGACGCGCGTGGCGCTGGCGATTCAGTGCGCGAGGTAATGCCTCGCGCGGAGGTTTCGCATCATGGCCCAAGACGAATACATGCCCATTCGCAACTGGGACTACATTGAGTTTTACGTAGGCAACGCTCGGCAGGCGGCGCATTACTACACCACCACCTTCGGCTTCACGCCAACCGCGTATGCCGGGCTGGAGACGGGTGTGCGTGATCGCGCCAGCTATGTGCTGGAGCAGGGCAAGATTCGCCTCGTGTTGACGAGCGGTCTTTCGGGTGACTCGCCCATCAGCCAGCATGCCGCCTTCCACGGTGACGGCGTAAAGGACATCGCGCTGGAAGTGCCAGACGCCGAGAAGGCATATCAAGAGGCGCTGGCGCATGGCGCACGCAGCGCGATGGAGCCAACCGTTACCGAAGACTCGTTCGGGCGCGTTCGCCGTTCTGCGATTTACACCTATGGCGAGACGATTCACAGCTTTATCGAGCGGCTCGACTATGCTGGCCCCTTTATGCCGGGCTATCGCGCTCTGGAGACGGACGCCCACACAGGCAAGCATCGCGGCGTCGGTCTGGCGGCGATTGACCACTGCGTCGGCAATGTCGAGCTTGGCAAGATGGACCAGTGGGTCAAGTTCTATGAGGATGTGCTCGGCTTCACGCAGATCATCCACTTCGATGATGAGGCGATCAGCACCGAGTATTCCGCGCTGATGTCAAAGGTGATGCAGGGCGGCCACGGCAAGATCAAGTTCCCCATCAACGAGCCGGCGCAGGGTCGTCGCAAGTCGCAAATTCAAGAGTATCTCGACTACTACGGCGGCCCAGGCGTGCAGCATGTCGCCCTCATCACTGGCGACATCGTGCAGACCGTCCGCCAGATGCAGGCGCAGGGCGTGCAGTTCCAGCCGGGTCTGGCGAGCTACTACGATGAGTTGACGGACCGTGTCGGCAAGATCGACGAGAACATCGACGACCTCAAAGAACTGGGCATTCTCGTTGACCGAGACGACGATGGCTACCTCCTGCAGATCTTCACACGCAACGTGCAGGATCGCCCGACGGTCTTCTTCGAGGTCATCCAGCGCAAGGGCGCTCGTGGCTTTGGCGAAGGCAACTTCAAGGCGCTGTTCGAGGCGATCGAGCGGGAGCAAGCGCTGCGCGGCAACCTGTAAGCACGCCGGTTCCGCCGGACACAGGAGGCGACCTCAATGCCATCGTATTTCAAGCTCGGCGAGGTGCCGCACAAGCGGCACACCCAGTTTCGCAAGCCAGACGGCAGCCTCTATAGCGAGGAACTGTTTGGCGAAGAAGGCTTTAGCGGCGTCTATTCGCTGCTCTATCACAAGTTCCCGCCGACACGTGTCTCGCGTATCGAGCGGCACAGCTCCGTCTGCCAGAAGGAGTGGTCGCAAGAGACGCATCGCCATCACCACCTGCTGACAGCTGACGTGGCGAAGGCCAGCGATATCGTGGATGGCCGCCGCGTGTTGATGTACAACAACGACTGCGTCATCTCCGTCGCGCGGCCGACCGAGGCGATGGACTACTACTATCGCAACGCCCAGGGCGATGAGTTGCTCTTCGTGCATGAGGGTAAAGGCGCGCTGGAGACGACGTTCGGCCTGCTGCCCTATCAGGAAGGCGACTATCTGCTCGTGCCGCGTGGGACAACATGGCGCGTTCAGCCAGAGCCGGGCGAGCAGCGCTTTCTGATCGTGGAGGCGTACGGAGGCGACATCAAGCCGCCGAAGCGCTACCGCAACGAATTCGGCCAGTTGCTGGAGCACTCGCCCTATTGCGAGCGCGACCTACGCCTGCCCACTGAACTGCCGCAGCATGACGAGCGCGGCGAGTACGAGGTGCGTATCCGCGTCAATGGCGAGGTAATGTCGTACTTCTACGACTTCCACCCGCTCGACCTGATCGGCTGGGATGGCTACCTCTATCCGTACGCGTTCAGCATCCACGATTTCGAGCCGATCACCGGGCGCGTCCATCAGCCGCCGCCAGTGCATCAGACGTTTGAGGGGCCGGGCTTTGTCATCTGCTCATTCTGCCCGCGCAAGCTCGACTACCACCCGCAGTCGGTGCCGATTCCGTATAACCATAGTAATATCGACTCCGACGAGATGATCTACTACGTCAGCGGCAACTTCGGCAGCCGTCGCGGCGTGGGGACGAGTTCGATCACGTTGCACCCGCGCGGCATTCCGCATGGTCCGCAGCCGGGGCTGGTCGAGAAGTCACTCGGCGCTGAGCGCACGGACGAGCTTGCCGTGATGGTGGACACCTTCCGGCCGCTCACGCTGGGCGCAGACGCCGAAGCGCTCGATGATCCGAAGTATCCGTTTAGCTGGCTCGATTAACGCGAGTGGCTTGCCCCTGTGGACTCTGCGCCCAGGGGCAAGCGTCATCTTAGCGCTCAGGCGCATCGGCTCACATTGGCGGGAGGCGCGGACATGTCGCGTATCATTAAGTTTTTCGAGACGACCCTGCGAGATGGCGAGCAGACCCCAGGTATCAACTACTTCGCAGAAGAAAAGCTCGAAATCGCACGGGCTCTGGCGGATATGGGCTTCGACACCCTTGACTGTGGATTCGCCATCTCGGGTGAGCCAGAGTTCGAGGCGATTCGCCTGATCGCGCGGAATGTGGACAACGCCGAGATTTGTTCCATCGCGCGCTGCTATCCAGAGGATATCGATCGCGCGTGGGAGTCCGTCAAAGACGCCGCGCAGAGCGCAATCCATCCGTTTATCAGCACATCGCCGCTCCATCGCGAGGTCAAGCTGGGCAAGACACGCGCCGAGGTGCTGGAGATGGCGCGTACAGCAGTGGCGCGTAGCCGTGGCTACACCGAGAATGTAGACTTCGCGCTGGAGGACACGACCCGCACCGAGCATGACTTCATCCTCGAAGTGGTGGGCGCGGTGGTGAAAGAGGGCGTGCGGTTCGTCGCGCTCTGCGACACCGTCGGCTACGCGCTGCCGTGGGAGTTTGGCGCGCTGGTGGATGAGGTGCGCCGCGAGTTTCCGGGCGTGCGCATCTCAGCGCATTGCCACGATGACCTCGGCCTCGCCGTCGCCAACGCGCTGACGGCACTGCAGCACGGCGCCGAGCGGGTGGATTCCTGCTTCAATGGGCTGGGCGAGCGCGCTGGCAACGCCGCGACGGAAGATGTGGTCATGGCGCTTCGCACGCGGCACGAGGACCTCGGCCTCGATGTGAAGGTGGACACGACCAAGATCATTCCCACCAGCCGCCTGATCGCGCGTCTCTCGGGCATGCAGCCGCAGTGGACCAAGTCGATCGTCGGCGCGAATGCCTTCGCGCATGGCGGCGGCATCCATCAGGATGGCGTGCTGAAAGATGCGCGTACCTACGAGATCATGCGTCCCGCCGACATTGGCCTGCCGGACGCCGACCGCCGCATGTTCGTAGGCAAGCTCTCCGGTCGCGCGGCGCTGAACGCGCAGTTGCATGAACTCGGCTATGAGTTGTCGCCCGATGAACTGCGCCGCGCCTTCACCCTCGTGAAGAACATGCTCGGCAAGAAGAAGACGCTGGAGGAGATGGACCTGCGCCGCTGTGCGGAGACGGCCATCAATCCGACGGCGGCGGTAGAGGCGTTTACCAGCGAATCCGCGACGGCGGAGTAGGAGACCTCACCCCCTAGCCCCCTCTCCCGCGGGGAGAGGGGAAACCGGACCGACTCCCCCTCTCCCTGTTGGAGAGGTCTCGGGGGTGAGGTCGACGCTGCGAATCAATTTTGTGAGGGCAACCTATGGCAGATGTAACCTCGGCGCCGCCCACACGGCAAGATGCGCCGGAGAATCCGATAGCGGCAATGCTGGCGCCAGACGGCGTACTGACGCCTGAAGGCGAGCGCGCTGCAAACGTCAGTGACGAGACCCTGCGCAACCTCTATCGCATGATGGTGGTGATGCGGCGCATTGACCAGGAGGGTCTGAACCTCCAGCGGCAGGGCGAACTTGGCCTCTGGGGGCCAGCGATTGGCCACGAGGCTGCGCAGATTGGCGCGGCGTTGGCGATGGCCGAGACTGACTGGATTTTCCCGTACTACCGCGACTTCGGCATGGCTGTGGCGCGGGGCATCGACCCGGGCGATATTTTGACGGTGTTCCGTGGCTTGCGGCATGGCGCGTGGAATCCGCATGACTACCGCTTCGGGCCGTTCATCATTCCGGTGGGCGCGCAGACGGCCCACGCAGTCGGTTTTGCGATGGGGTGCAAGCTCGATCACGAGCAGACGGCTGTGCTGGTTGGCTTCGGCGAGGGCGCCACGTCTACGGGCGACTGGCACGAGTCGATGAACTTCGCGGGCGTCTTCCGCGCGCCCATCGTCTTCCTGTGCGAGAACAACCAGTGGGCTATCTCTGTGCCGATGAATGAGCAGGTTGCCGGGCGCATCGTAGACCGTGCGGCTGGCTATGGCTTCCCTGGTGTACAGGTAGATGGCTCTGATGTGCTGACCGTCTACGCCGCGACTAAGATGGCGGCAGACCATGCCCGGCACGGCGATGGTCCATATCTGATCGAGGCGATGACGTATCGCCTTGGCCCGCATACGACTTCTGACGACCCGACGCGCTATCGCACCGAGGAGGAGTTGGCGCACTGGCGCTCACGCGACGCCATCGCCCGCGCGGCTGACCGGCTGCGGCAGCGTGGCGCATGGGATGATGCGTTTGGCGCCGAGTGCCAGGCGGATGCGGATGCGCGGGCCGCGAAGATGCGTCAGACCTTGCTGGCCGCGATGCCGGAGCATCCTTCCGAGGTATTCAATCTGGTCTACGCGAACCCGCCGCAGACGCTGCTGCGCGAGCGCGACGCATTCGTCGCTGATCTGACGGCTGAGGCGCCGCAGGAGGGCCACTAGATGTCGAGCGCGACTGAGACTTCCACCATTACGATGGGCAAGGCGCTCAACCTGGCCCTGCATGACGCGCTGCGGGATGATCCGCGTGTGCTGGTCTTTGGCGAGGATGTTGGCAAACTGGGCGGCGTCTTTCGCGTGACAGACGGCCTGCGCGATACCTTCGGACAGGAGCGTGTCTTCAACACCCCGCTGGCCGAGGCGACCATCGCAGGCGCCGCGCTGGGACTGGCCATCAAAGGCTTCCATCCCGTCGCGGAGATGCAGTTTGACGCCTTTTCGTATCCGTCGTTTCAGCAGGTGACGAGCAACATCGCGAAGTATCACACCCGTACGGGCGGCGCGTGCCCGATGAGCCTGGTCATCCGCATTCCCTATGGCGGGAACATCGGCGCCATTGAGCAGCATTCCGAGAGTCCAGAGACATATTACGTCCACACGGCAGGGCTGAAGGTTGTGACGCCGTCGAATCCAAGCGATGCCTATGGATTGCTGCGCGCGGCCATCGCTGATCCCGATCCGGTGATCTTCCTGGAGCCAAAGGCGCGCTACCAGCGCCGCGTGGAGTGGACCCAACCGACCGCTCCGGATGCGCTGGACAAAGCGAAGGTAGCGCTCGAAGGGACAGACGCCACCGTAATCGCCTACGGGCCGATGGTTTCGGTTGCGCTAGAGGCTGCGCAGATTGCCTCCAGTGAAGGCGTTTCGCTGGAGGTAGTCGATCTGCGTAGTCTCTCGCCGATTGACTGGGATACCCTCTATCGCTCGGCGCGCAAGACGAAGCGCGTAGTGGTTGTGCATGAGGCGCCGCTCTTCATGGGGCTCGGCGCTGAGATCGCGGCTCGGCTGATGCACGATCTGTTCGACTCGCTGGCGGCTCCGGTAGAGCGGCTAGGCGCGCCGACGACACCGTATCCACCATCGCGCCACGAAAAGCTCTTCCTGCCAGATGCTGACCGCATCCTGGAGGCTGTTGACCGTTTACGGGAGTTTTAGTTCATGGGTCAGTTCATGCTGCCAGACCTCGGCGAAGGGCTGGAGGACGCGCAACTTGTGCGCTGGCTCGTCAATGTCGGTGACACCGTCACCCTCAATCAGCATCTGTGCGAAGTCGAGACAGCCAAAGCGCTGGTCGAGATTCCATCACCATGGGCGGGCGCTGTCGAGGCGCTGCACGCGAAGCCAGGCGATACCGTGCTGGTGGGGAAGCCGCTGATTTCCATCTCGCGCGAAGATCACGCGGGCGGCACAATTCCCGGCGTGGCCTCTGAAGAAGAGTTAGACGGCGAAGGTCCGGTGCTCGTTGGTTACGGCGCGCACGGTCCTGCACAGAGTTTTACTCGCCGACGTCGCGCCGTTCCCGCGCCTGCCGCTTCGACGGCTTCGACGGCTCCGGCGGCCCCAGCGGCGATGGCGGCTCCTATGGCGCCTGTTCCGGTTGAGGATGATGGCGCGGTCAAGGCAAGCCCACTGGTGCGCAAGATCGCGACTGAGCGCGGGATCAATCTGGCTGGCGTCACTGGCACTGGCCCCGGCGGACGCATTCGTGTAGAGGATCTGGAGGCGACACACGCTGCTGCTCCGGCGAGCGCTGCGCCACGTCCAGCCCAGCCGGTGAGCGACGGCGCGGATGAGGAGCGCATTAGCACGGTTGGCCTGCGCAAAGCCATCGCCGCGAAGATGGCACGCTCGGCGACCACGATTCCGCATTTCACAGAGTACGGCCTGTTCGATGCGAGCAAGCTGACCGCGCTCCGCTCTCGGCTCAAAGGCGAATCCGCCTATGCCCAGGTCAAGCTGACGTTCCTGCCGTTCTTTGTGGCGGCGCTGACACGGGCTGTACGGGCATATCCCATCATGAACTCTCGCTGGGATGAGGAAGGCAACGCCATCGTCATTCGTAAGCGCATCCATGTGGGTATCGCGACGGATACCCCGCGTGGGCTGGTCGTTCCGGTGGTGCGCGACGCAGCGACGCTGGGCCTGGCTCCGCTGGCGGCGGAGTGTGAGCGGCTTGTCGGGTTGGCGCGTGAGGGACGGCTCGATCCAGCGTCCATGACAGGCGGCAGCATCACCATCACGAATGTGGGGGCAATGGGGCCAGTCGAGACAGGGGCGCCTATCATCAACGCGCCGGAGGTGTGCGTCGTCGGCTTCGGCGCGATCAAGCCGCGCCCCACTGTCGTTGGCGATGCGCTGGCTGTGCGTCCCGGCGCGTGGATCTCCATCTCTTGCGACCATCGCGTTGTGGACGGCGCGACCGCCGCGCAATTCATGGGCGCGCTGGTGCGCGAACTGGAGGCGCCAGAAGGGCTGGTACGGTAAGGACTCTCGGCCTTGAAAGGCCGGAGCACGCTAGAACGTGGCTTGAAAGTCCCTGAGCGCTACCTGCGGCGCGGAGAGGCTGTAGCTTTCAGCGTACATGCTCCGGCCATTTATTGGCCGAGGGGCATGTACGCCTCTCCGTCCCCGTGTTCCGGCCTTGCAGGGCCGAGAGCATAGTGTGTGCTCGCTCTACACTACGCTACGCCGCCGCTGGCCTCGCGCGACTTTGCCGTGGCGAGCGGGCGTGGTGTTTCCGCGTCCACGCCAATCTCAGATTCCGCTTCCCAGAGCGCCTCAGCGATGGCTTTGGTTGGGAGCGTACTATGGGCGACGCGGCCATTCTCCATACGCAGCGTGTAGGTGAAGGAGCGTGCGTCAATTACGCGGTTGTGTGAGATAAGGAAGACCTGAGCGAACGCCTGCGCGATGGCCCCGCTCGTCAGAATGCGCGCCAGCGCCAGCGAGCGCTCATTGTCGAATGCGCTGAGTGGCTCATCCAGGAAGATGAACCCAGGTGTCGCGCCGTGCTCCTTGGGCAGCGTGGCCAACGCGAATGCTAATCGCAGCGCTAACGATGCCTGATCACGCGTGCCGCCGGAGAAGAGATTCTTGCGCACGTAGCGAGACGCCTGCTCATCCCACATCCGAATGGCGATGTCCGTCTCGCCATTTGCGCTCGTGGAATCGTCGCGTGTCAGTGTCACGTCGCGGTAGCGGCCCGCCGTCAACTCTGGCAAAATCGCGCGCATGTAGATCTCGGTTTCAGGTAGCGCTCGGCGGATGATGCGTGCGCGCGCCTCGCTTGCCATGTCGCGCGCCAATGTTCGCAGACGTAGATCGCGTTCGAGCGCCTGCCGACGCGCACGCGCTGACTCTTCATCGAGCGGTGTCGTGTCTTGCGGGACGTCGATCTCATGTTCCGCAGCCGTCTGCTCCGAGTGATACGACACCATGCGAGCGGTGTTTTGCTCGTCGCGCAGTTGCTCGATGTCCGCGGCAGTCACCGCTGCGAGCAGCGGGCAACGCTCGGCCATCGTCTCTAGTGGCTCGTCACCCTGCGCGACCACACCGAACTCCGCCATGCGCTCGCGAATGATGGCGTGCAACCTGCTCCGTTCCTCGCGCGCCGCGTCTCCCTCGTCTGCCAGTCGCTGACGCTCGGCCAGCAGGGTCGCGTGGCGTGTGCGGATGGCCGTCTCATCTTGCTGCGCGAGGGTGCGCTGCGTAAGCTCGCCGAACTCTACATGCAGATGGTCGAGCGCGGTGGTTTCGAGCGGCTCTGGCAGCGTGAATCCGTCGATCAGCCCGAGCCAGACGAGGTCATCTCCCACACGCTGTAGTTCACTCGCCCAGGATTGGAGCGCGTCCTCGAGAGAGGTGGCGCTGTCGAGCAGTTGTGTATGTACTTCTTCGCGATTGCCGACATGTGATCTGATCGCATAGAACTGGGCTTCCGCCGCGCCGCGCGCCGCCGCCAACCCGGCGAGATCTTCGGGCAGTTCAAGTGAGCGCGCCTCTTCTCGCAGCGCGTTTGCCTGTGCGGTCGCTTTCTCCAGGCGCTGTGGAATCTCGTCAGTCGGTCCTACGAATCCCAGGTTGAAGAGGCCAGCGCGGGCTCCATTCGCATCCTCAAGCGAGCGCTCCAAGGCGATCTGAGCGCGCGTGGCCTCGGCCTCCGCGGCGCGGGCGTTCGTCTCCATCTCAGGGTTGGCGTCCACGGGCGCCAGTGAATTCAAGATGCGCTCGCCCTCTTCGGCCGACTCGGGGATGGGCATGCCCGCCAGGCGTAGCCGCGCCTCTAGCCGTCCGATGTCGTCATTCACCAGCCGCTGCGCCAGATTGCGCTCGGCGCTGACCGAGGTGATACCGTGGTCGGCTTGCGACATCTTCCATGCGCGGGCGCGACTTGCGGTGGTCTCTTGTCGCCAGCGATATGCGAGGCCAGCCGCCGCGATCAGCGACATGACCACGACACCCCACAGCACCGCAAGATGCACCGCGATTGCGATGATTGCTGTCAGCAGCGCCATGCCAAGCGCCGCGCCTGTCATCGCTAGCCATTGCCACGCCTGCGCGCGAATCTCGTGCATCTCCTGTTGGTATTTGCCACGCTCGACCTTCAGCGCCGCGAGTTGTTGGGTGCGCCCTTCACGAATATCCTGACGCTGGCGGGCAAGAATCCATGCGGCGAGCGTGTCGCGCGCCTGCGCCTTGGCGAGCGTCATAGCGGACGAAGCGCGAATCGCATCGGCTTCGGCGAACATCGTCTGGGCGTGTCGCTGAGCCTGCTCGAACTGGTGGATGCGCGCCACAAGCGACTCGGCCTCTACGAGCATGGAGCGCTCATGCTCAGCCTCTCGCAGCCCTGTCTCGATTCGCTGGATGTCGTCGAGGCGCTGCCGGGCTTCGGGCGCCTGCGCCGCCGCAATGGCGTCCAATTCGTCGAGTCGGGAGGTCAGGAGGCCATTTTCGCGCGCAATCTCCTTCGCCTGCCAGCGTGTCCGCTCGATCTCGATGAGCCGCCGCTCCGTCGCATGGAGCCGATCGATGCCCGCCAGCAGGTCGTCGTTCGTGCGCAGTTCTTCCTGCGTGCGTTGGTCGTTCTCGGTGACGATCTGAAGTTGGGTAGCGAGCAGGTCGCGCTCATCGAGCCACTGGCGCGCTTCCGCCGCTTGCAGTCGCTGGGCGACGACTCCCGCGCGTTGATTGGCTTCGCGCGAGAGTCGTCGTTGTCGGGCGATGCGTTCAAGTGTGCGCAGGCGGTCGAGCTCGCGGCGTTCTTCGGACGTCGGATCGAGCGATCGTTCGATGTCTACGAGTCGCTCCAGACCCAGCAGCCGGGAGATAGCGATCTCACGATCCTCACGCTTGAGCGATTCTAGGCGTTCGAGGCCCTTCTGCTCCATGAAGCATGAGTTGCGCAGGGTGTCGCCATCGAGGGCGCGCAACTCCGCGAGGATGCGGTCATTCACGGCGCTGACGGCGTTGATGCGCTCGTCGGCTTTCCCTGGCTGCCGCACGACCAGTGACGCCTCAGACGAGACGCTGCCATTACGCGCGCGGTTGAGGGTGCGCGTGATGTCGAGTTCCACATCGCCGCTCACTACCGTCAACGTGACCTGCGCCTGCGTTTCGTCATGGGGAATCAGCGAGGCGAGTGTCGGGCGTGGATCTTCACCGACCAGGGGGCGCCCGTAGAGGCCAAAATAGATCGCCTCGAACAGAGTAGACTTCCCGGACTCATTCGGCCCTTCGATCAATGTCGCCCCTCGGCGCGGCAGCCAGAGATCTACATCGCGAAGGTGTTTGAGCGCTGGAACTTTGAGCCGTTTCAAAGTGATCATGGTCTACGCGCCTTCCTCTCCGCTTGCTCTGAGGCGTGCCAGCAAGAGTTCCCCTGCCTCGCGCACCTCCTCTGAATCGGCTGCTCCGTCCTCGGCAGCCTCGCTGCGGTTTCTGTGTTCTTCCACGACCAATGCGATCATTTGCGCTGGCGTCAGGGCTTCGGGATAGGCTCCGAGCGTCGGCAGCGCCAACGCTTGCTCCACCAGGGTCAATCCACTCGTGTCTACATCCAGCCAGAAAGAGCGTTGCTGCCCATAGGTCAGCACGTCGCGCAATGGCAGGTGGTGATATTGCTCGCGCGTGAGTGAGCCAGTCAACCGCAGGCGGGTCAGCGTCTCCGACGTGCATGCGGCATCGAGCTCGGCGCGGATGACATCGAGCGCGTGACCAGGGTCGGTGTCGCTGTCATCCTCGGTGATGTCAGTCGGCCAGAGTTTGCTGGTGTGCAGGGTGATCTCAGCGCGTGGCTGCGACTCCGTGCGGATATGTTCGATGCCACGCGCCCCGTTCCGCGTCAATTGCAGGTAGACGAAGCCTGGTTGTCCGGCCTGCGAGCCAAACTCCATGCGCTCAGTCGCGCCGACGACGACCACATCGCGTTTGCCCATCCGCTGGTGAGCATAGCGATGGATGTGGCCCGCTAGCACGACGCGGCATTCCTCGGGCAGCGCGTCGATGGTCGCGCGCCGCACCATCCGCTCTCCCTCATTCGGGCGCGCGAGCCCTTCGATGGCAGCATGTGTTACGAGTACGGCAATATCGGCAAGTTTCAGCGCACGTTTGCTGTCTGCGCGCCACGTCGCCTCGGCGAGCGGATCGCTGCCGGGCGCGGCGACGGGATTGTTGCTCAGCCCGACCAGGGCGATACGTAACCCGCGCACGATGAGTGTTTCTGGCTCGAACACATCGGTCGCGGAGAAGTAGCGGAGTTCTTTCGATGCAGCGTAGACCTGCTGTGGGGCCTCGCCTCCGTGCTCCGTTTGCATGCGTGGGGTATCGTGGTTGCCGCTGATAGCGATACATTCGATGCCAGCCGAGCGAAGGCGACGCAGTTGTTCGGCGACAAAGACGCGATCCTGATTCGATGGGGCGGGGGAGTCAAACAGGTCGCCAGTGTTGATGAACAGCGCAGCGTCACGCTCGATGGCGCAATCTACGGCCGCCTGGAAACCCCGTTGCAGCCACGCGCGCCGTGCCTGTCGCCGCGCTGGCGAGAGCCGCGGCAGTGGCGGCGAAAGATGATTGTCCCCTGTGACAACGACACCGATGGCGCCACCCTCGGCGTCCTCTTTTCGTGTGGGCATTGCGCTCTCCGAGTCAACACGTCCCCCATCCGCCCAATGCGGCGGCTTACTTCCCTGGCGCTAAGCAAGTGTAGAACCACAGAGCGGGCAGCGTCAATTTGAGCGCATGCACACAGGACTATCAGCCCGCGCTAGTAGGATGAATGGTTTCGTTGTCACGTAGATCGATAATCTTCCCAGGTTCGGTCGCGCTGGATGCGACCTCGAAGGCACGGCGCAGCGTGGCCAGTTGCGCCTTTGCATCGTCGGGTGCGCCGACGATCGCGGCGTTCGGATAGCCTGTGAAGAGGGTACGTGGAGGGTTCATCTTCAGCGTGCGTGAGCGCAACGCGGAGAGCGTGACCGTCGGGAGGCCGTGCGCCTCCAACACGCGAGCGATCAGTCCGACCGACTGATGGCAGATGGGTCAGACGGGGACGAGCAACGCCAGGTCGGCTCCTTGCTCCATCGCCGCCGTTGTCACCCCGGGGAGGAATGACTCGATCAGTGTCACATAGTCCGGCTGATAGCCCATGAACGCGATATGCTGATCTGTCAGGGAGCCAATCTCACGCATGTCGACCATCTCGCGCAGGCGTTCCAGTGGAAATACCGCGTTGCGGTCGGCGTCTGCCGCTGCGTGGTCGTAGTGGTCGTGCGCGAGGGACGCGCTGGCCAGGTCGAGATCAGCGGGAACCATGCGAAAGGTGTAGTCTCCCAGCGGATCCATCGCATCGAATGGCTGTTGGCCCGGCGCGAAGAGTCCAGCGCTGCCAAGCAATAGCACTCGCGCTTGGCGCAGGTCAGTGGGAGCCGTCTCGAACGGTGCGCTTGTCGCGCTGAAGTCGAGCCGTGGATAGCGCTTGAATGCGGACGTCCATTGACGTTGGGCGAGTAGTTCGTGATTTGCCTCACTCCATGCGCTGAGGGCGGCGCGCATCTGGTCGAGGTCAAGCGTACCCAGACCGGGAATCAGTCGCTCCATCGTCTCGTCTCCGTGAACTACACTTTATTGCTCATAGTGTGACACAGGCCTGCAAGGTTTGCGGGCGCTCGCGGCAGGGCATACAATGCGGCTATGTTGCTGCTCTTTCATGGCTCAGACGAATTTAGCGCGCGCGAAGAGTTGGCGCGCCTGCGTGAGACTGGCGGATTCGACTACAACCAGGACACCTTCACTGGAGACGAGGCCGATTTCAGCCACTTGCGCAACATCTGCGATACGCTGCCGTTCCTGAGCGAGCGGCGGCTCGTCGTTGTGCTCGGTCTGCCCAAACGAAAGCGCGGCGCGGGGGATGACTCTGAGGGCGACGCGCCAGCCGCCGAGGCTTCCGCGAAACCAGCTGGCAAAGGCAAGAAAGGCAAGTCTGGAGGCGCCGACCCACGCGCATTCATCCAGGCGCTGGCGGACTATGCCGAGCATGTGCCAGAGACGACGACGCTGGTGATTCTGGTGGGTGAGCAACTCGATGCGGCCAGCCCGCTGCTAAAGGCGGCACAGCAACACGGCAAGGTTCGCACGTTCATCACGCCGAAGGGCGCGGCGCTGGAGCAGTGGGTCGCCAAACGCGCGGAGGCCACGGGCGCGACCATCACCCCAGACGCGATACGCCTGCTGGTCGACCTGATTGGTGACAATCTGCGGCTGTTGGCGCACGAAGTCGAGAAACTCTCGGTCTATGTCGGGCGCGGAGGTCGTATCGGCGTGGAACAGGCGCGGGCGCTCACGCCAGAGGTCAGCCAGTCGCGCATCTTCGACCTCACCGACGCCTTGGCGCGCCGTGACCGCAGCCGCGCGCTGGCGCTCCTGCATGAGTTGCTGGCGAACGGCGAACAGCCGCTGGGCATCGTCGCGTTGACGGCGGCGCAGACACGGGCGCTGATTCAGGTGAAGGCGCTGTCGGAGCGGGGTATGCGCTCGCCGCAGATCGCGCAGGTGGCGGGCATGGCTCCCTTCGTCGTGGATAAGTCGCTGCCACTGGCTCGTCAATTCTCCTTCGCGCAACTCGAAGCCGCGCATCGCGCCCTGCTCGACACTGACATCGCCCTGAAGAGCAGCCGCATGTCGCCGGAATTGGCGCTCGACCTCCTCACCCTCCAGTTCGGCGAAGTCACCCGCGACTCCTAGCGGCACCCCTTTGACAGCGACTTGCCGCGCCCTATAATGCAGTGGGCGCGCCATATACGTGCGCTGCCGGGCGGCGCCGATTCCGCGCGGCGTCTGCGAATGGAGCGGAACAGTGACCTCAGCCATGCGTGCACAGCGGAGCGTTCAACCAGGCGGCGGCTTCGGCGCGCAACTGCTGCAGACGCTGGACGTGCGACTTCCGGCAATTCTCGCATTGGTCGCCTCCGCCTTGATTCTATGGCCGATCAACGGCGCTGGACGCGACTACGATGAAGGCGTCTACTGGCAGTCGCTGCGGGCGATGGCGAGTGGCCACGCGCTCTATACCTCCGTCTTTTCGTCGCAGCCGCCCTTCTTCCTGGTCAGCTTGTACCCTTTCTACATGGCGCTTGGTCAGACCATCGTCGCGGCTCGTCTGGGAATCGCCGTCTTTGGCATCGTTGGCGTGCTGGCGATGTATTGGCTGGGGCAAGAACTCGGTGGCCGTTGGGTTGGCATCGCCGCCGCCGCGCTCCTCACCTTCGATCCGCTCTATCTGCATGAGGCGCGGACCCTGCAGGCCGAGGCGCCCGCGCTGACACTTGAGATCGTGAGTGTGGCGCTGGCGGTTGCGGCGATGCAACGCGCGGGACGTTCGCGTGCGTTGCTGGCGCTGGCGAGCGGCGTCGTGCTGGCGCTCGGAACCCTGACGAAGCTATTGGATGTTGTCGCGCTGGCGCCGATTGTCCTCTATGCCGCATCGCCTGCGTTCAGTCTTTGGCTCGACGCCGACGGACGCGTGCGCCGACCGAGCGATGAGTCGCTGCGGCCCGCGCTACGCGAGTCGCTGTGGGCGCTGGGATGGGTCGCGCTGGGCGGCGCACTCGGCTGCGTCGTAGTTCTCGTGCCGTTCGCAGGCGCCTTTGGGCTCATGTGGAATCAGGTGGTCACGTTCCATGTTGCCGCAGGGCGTATCTATCCGCCAGGTCTCTTGCACAATACACGTATCATTGCGGGCGGAATGACGTTGCTGGGCGCGCCTGCGTTGCTAGCGCTGGGGCTAGCCGTCTGGCGGCGAGCGTGGCAGATGGCGCCTGCGCTGCTCTGGCTGCTCGCCTCAATGCTGTTGCTCGTGCGACAGGCGCCTCTGTTCGACCATCACATCGTGCTCGTCATCCCCTGCCTGGCGCTGATGGCAGCGCTGTGCCTGCCGTTGATTCCGTCGCTGGCGCCGCTGGGACAATGGAGCAAATGGGGAGTCTACGCCGTGCTCACGATGTGCGTGGTGATTGGCCTGGCGCTGGGTGTGGGAAGTGGTCGCACGGACGCACAGGCGCCAAATGCAGATAGTCAGTTGGTGGTCAACGCTATCACTGCATTTACGACCGCTGGGCAGCCTATCGTGACCGATGACCAGTATCTCGCCGCGCTGGCGGACCGCAGCACGCCACCTGAGCTGGTCGACACGTCGAACGTTCGCATCGACACGAAGAATCTGACTTCCGCGCAATTGGAGGCGATTCTGAGCCGACCGGACACACGTTTCGTTGTGCTCGCCAGCGGACGCCTCCAGCGTATGCCCGATTTTGTCCCCTGGCTCAATACCAACTATCGCAAGTTGGTCGATCTCGGCGATGGCCGCGCCATCTACGAGCGCAGCCCGAGCGGCTCGCCCATCGCCTGACGCTGACCAAGAAGACGCCCGCCCTTCCACATGGGAAAGGCGGGCGCGGTTGACATTGGGTTGCGCGCTTCAGGTCGTCTAGTTGTTCGACCTACGCTTCTGGAAGCCGTAGTAGTACAGCAATCCAATCACGATGATGACCGGCACGAAGATGAATGTCGCGTAGTTGAGATACCACGCCGCACCGGGTGTGGGGCGATACCACGACAGGTTGATGATCATCGCGACACCGTAGATGACCGCGAGCACATTGACGATCAGGCCCGCGCCACCCAGGCTGAATGCCGCGCGCTCGCGTGGCCAGCCTCGGAACCTCGCGACCAGTGTCGCCGCTGTGCAGATGCC